>NZ_SSXS01000002.1:26517-381743 GCF_004832235.1 Methylophaga sp. SB9B | reverse complement strand
ACTGCTGGCGGCTATTTTTGTGTCCGACAAGGCGAAAAGCACGCAGTGTAGCCACCCTACATAAGTGATTGACAACGCAGCGGCCGCAAAAATAGCCCCAGCCCTTCGGGTTGTGACTGAAAAAGCGCCACTTATGTCCACGGATGGACTGTATGCCGGCGCGCCAGGGAGGCGCGCGCCGGTCTGCGTTGCTCGTCGCTTATTTAGAATAACTACAAAAACGTCAGGAACGTTTTTGAGCGCAAGCCCCCAATGGGGTGAGATACATGGAGGTATCTCACAAAAGACGCTCCTCGTGCCTTGATTGACGCTTTTTCAGCTCACAACAGAGGCGGAGATGAAAGAAAAACAAGTCCTAGTAAACCGTAATACGATTTCGTCCTTTATTCTTGGATTCATACATAGCGTGATCGCACCGTTCAATCAAATTATCCATGCTTTCACCTAATTGATATTCTGCTACCCCAGCGCTGATAGTCACGCTAATACTCTCATCTTTAATACGGATCTGCAGCTCACTGACTGCCTCACGAATCATCTCTGCGACTCTTGCTGCATGCTGTTGATCACAGTTTTCAAGCAGCAATAAAAACTCTTCACCACCCCAGCGACATAAAACATCCACATCCCGTACTTTTTGTTTAATCAAACGACTGACCGATTTGAGCACTTGATCACCAAACTGATGGCCGTATTTATCATTGACCGATTTAAAATGATCGATGTCGAGTACGATCATCGATAAAGACCAGTCCTTTCTCAGTGCCGTTTTTTGTGCTTTATCAAAGACCCAATCAAACACCTGCCTGCTGGTAGCGCCAGTTAATTTATCTTTGCTGGCCATCAACTCAAGGCGACGTTGATAACCTCGTATCGTAAAATGAGCCAGCATCAACACACAAATACTGATTGCCAGCGAAACACCTACGTTGATCCATAAAGCCGTTTCAATTCTATCCGTCGCGGGATCATTGATTTGTTCAACAATTAAAAACCAGTCGAACTCAGGGACCAGTCGGCTGTTTAGATAGATGGTATTGCCATCTTTAGCCGCATAGCTCACGGAAGCACTTGGATTACTGAGGATCTGCATAAATAACTGATCTAATCCTGCTTTATTCTGCAGATAGATATCATCCTGAAACAGGCTGCTACGCAGTGTGATTTCACCTTGGCGGTCGACAAAGTAAATTTCCCGGCCATAACGTCGTTGATAGTTTTCAATTAATTGAGCAACCATTTCCATCGACAAACCGACACCCGTCACTCCAACCAGCTCACCTTGTTGATTAATCACCCGGTAATTAACAAAAATGCTCATCCGGTTAGGTGCCGCCGTGTCCCAATCGATATTGATATCGTAATCGGTGTTGATTTTGCGGGCCTTGAAAAACCAGCTGTCAGCCGGATCAGTTTCATCAACCTGTTTGATAATGCCTTTGGGATGATAATAATTACGGGTTTTCTCAGAGACAAAAAATGCGGTAATAGTGTTGTATTTACGCTGAATCTGCGCCAAATAATCTGACAATTGTTGGGGATCCTGTTCGCCAGACTCAGCCCAATTAATTAGAAAAGTATCATTGGCCATCAATGACGAAATCAATAATGGCTGCAATAAATCACGCTGGATTTCGGAATAGATGTTGTCACTGGTCAGTGGCAGCATCTGTTTTTGCAATTGTTCACTGGTGGAATCACGAGCGACAAAATAGCCAATCAGGCTGGTAGCCATAAAACCTAGCAAAACCAGCGAGCTGATTGTCAGCGTAAATATCCGTTTACGATTTTGCATCTAAAATTGCTCGTTATATAACAAAACATTTAATCATAGAGAATTTAGCACCAGGATCCTAGCGCATGTTTATCTTCCCTAATCATCAGGATTGATGAACAGTAGCAATTTTTTTGTTAAGTCCCGCGCTTGTCAGTAACCAACTCGGGCGGTTCCATATGCAGAATTGTCGACTGGATAAACTGATGCATATCCTGATATCTTAGCTGCAGAGATTGAAGGTTTTGCAGGCCGTTTTGTTTTCTACCAGCTTGATATAGCTTAATCGTCATCGTCATCAGGTGATGAAAGCTTCTATATTTCTCTTTTAGAATCTGCAGACATTCTTTATCAATTAACTGTAAATTTTCTGTTCTTTCCAACCAGACTCCACAATGCGATTGTTTGAGCGAGATAATTGACCAAACTGCATCGTTCTCATCGGAATCGACAGCAAAACGCCTCTGCAAACTTTCGACACTTAATTCTAAATACAAACAAAAAAGATTTATCTGTGTCCATTTAATATGTTGTTGGTGATAACGATATTTGCGCCAGTCCTGAGGTAAGGAAAATTGCTGATTCCAGGCAAGCAGTTCGTTGACCGGCATCGGTTTGGCAATCACGTATCCCTGTGCAAATTCACAGCCCATGGAAAGTAGTATTTGTCCATGACGAAGCGATTCAACACCTTCAGCAATCACCTCCAAATCAAATGATCGGGCCAATGCAATAACCCCTTCGACGATTTTGCAGTCATCAACATCCACCAGCATATTACGCACAAATGTCTGATCAATTTTTACCGCAGAGACCGGTAAAGTACGGATATGACTCAGAGAAGAATAACCTGTACCAAAATCATCCAAAACCGTTTTAATCTTAAATTCGTTTCTGCAGCGACGCACCACATCGACGATCAAACTCAGATCATCCAAGGCGTGACTTTCCAGAATCTCAAATTGAAAAAACTGTAAATCTACTTCGGGAAAGTCAGCAATGATCTCTCCCAGCCGTTGTAAAAAGCCATTAAAGCCAAGATGGTAGGCCGACAAGTTAATACTGATATGCCAATGGTGATTTTGATTCTGCCATTGCTGTAAGTGCATCAGGGCTTGCCGGATAACCCACTCGCCTAACTGTATCTCCAGCGTGGTGCCATTGATTAAAGGCAGAAACTGCTGAGGATACAACAGGCCCTGTTCAGGATGTTGCCAGCGAATAAGTGCTTCGTATCCTACTACTTCACCAGTACACATACTGATTTTAGGCTGCATGAATAGTTGAAATTCATTGTCAGTCAAACCACGTCTGATCGCATACAACTGGTCAGATTTGTCATCACGCCAACCATCCTTACCTGTTTCATACATACGGAAGGTTTTCTTGCCATCCAGCTTAGCTTTATAAAGTGTCTGATCGGCATGCTCTATCAATGTCTGCATGGAGCCTTGATCAAAGGGATAAACGGTATAGCCAATGGAGGCGCTTATACGGATGTTGTGATCAGCGATTTGATAAGGTCGACTAAGTTCATCGGTTAATCTGTGCAGTAATGCTTCGCAATCCTGCCGATTCTGGATTTCGCCAAGCAGAATGACAAATTCATCACCACCATAGCGCGAGACCGTATCGTCCTGACGCAACATGGATTTAATGCGTTGCGCGACTTCAATTAATAATTCGTCACCGATGTTATGACCCAAATCGTCATTCACTGGTTTGAAGTTATCCAAATCAAGAAAACAAATCGCCAGTAAGCTTTGGGTACGGTTGCTATGGGCGATTGCTTGTTCAAATCGATCCGCCAGCAGATTTCGGTTGGGTAATGCTGTTAATGCATCGTAATGAGCAAGCCGTTCCAATTCAGCCTGATGCTGCTTGAGCATGGTAATGTCAGACACCAAGCCCAAATGAAATAATTCACCAGATTGCGGATCAGTGGTGCGATGAATGGTCAGAACTTCGGCATAAAATGAACCGTCTTTTTTGCGATTCCACACCTCTCCACGCCAAAAGCTATTTTGCGTAAGGCTTTGCCACATTTCACTGTAAAAGGCTTTGCTTTGTTTGCCAGAACTGAGAATATTGGGCCGCTTGCCAATTAGTTCATCCCTGCTATACCCAGTGATTTCACATAAGGTATCGTTTACCTCAACAATGACATTGTCGGCATTGGTGATAATGATGCCTTCATGAACGCGATCAAACAGTAATTCCAATAGCATGTGTCTTTGATGCGTATGTAGGGCGCTCACAGGAAAATTTCCTTATTAAAACCATATTTTTTTCATGGTTTTTAGCACAGCTCTGTTGGGTTACGCAAATTTTCTCTGAACTACGTCAAAAAAAGTATAAAAAAAAAGCCGGTTGAATCAACGCTTTTTTGTTTGGAAATGCAGCTGATGTTATTCAGCCATGTTCCAGATATGCGAAACAACTTCCCAGTCACCGGCATCATTCTGCTGTAAAACAGTCATCAATACACCTTGGAATGTTAACGTTTGACCATCCTCAGCTTCAACATCTGCTGACCAGTTTGCCAATTGGCTGATCTGTCCATCAGATGAATAGGTTGAGATAGTGTCGATTTGATGGTTGTGCAAGCCATTTTCAAAAAAGCCTTGAAACAACGCAGCGATTTCCTGTTGGCCATTTAACACTTTGCCATTACCAGGAGATAAAGTTGCTTGAGATGCATATAGCTCGACTAATGAATCTAAATTGTTGTCGTTAAATGCAGCATTCCATTGTTCATTGGCAGAATTTACAACTTCTTGCACATCATAGTCTGCAGCTGGATTGCTGCATGCGCTGACTGCCAGCACAATAAGACCTAGGGTAAAAAACGTTTTAATACTTTCATTACGAACTCCTTTATTAATTCTTAATGTCGACAGTTTTATTTTCAAAAACATGCCGTTGTTGATAAATTTTTTGCAGTAAAGTCATTAAATGCATTGCTTCTGATTCTGTTAACGCCTGCATCAATTGATTTACTCGTTGATAGTATCCGGGCATAACATCATCCAGTTTGGCCTGACCCAACGAGGTCAAACGAATCTGGATCTGACGACGATCCTGTTTAGCGTGTACACGACTAATCAGTTTTTCGCGTAATAGGCCATCTAATAATCCCGTCATGGTAGCCCGTGATACACCTGCTTTTTCTGCCAAGGCAGAAGGGGTTGAACTCAGATTATCTTCACGCATCAGCAACAGTAAAACCCACCATCGCCCCTGTAACAAATCATATTCAGCCAGATAACTATTTAGACCATACGTTAAATCTGAGCCCACACGTAACAAATTCAAAAATGTGATGACACTTTTGATATCAGTTTGTGGGTAGCGAGCTGCAAATTTCTGCATTATCTCGGCGTTAGGAATATCTTTGACTTGTAACATAGTAGCCAGCTTATAGTTAGCCGCCTTACTATGTCAACTATAATTAATATCGTCATTTTTTTAAATGGTGCTATATTTGAAGCAGAATTTAACAATCCTGTTTACCGAGATATCACTTTTGTTTTTTATTAATAACACACGGATTTTTTTAACTGAAATACCTCAGCAGAGGTTATTACCTCTGGACTCCTCCTGCAGCCAATAAATGGTGAATGTTGTGGTAGAGAAATCCAATTTCAAATTGCGCTGTCCTGTTCATTGCAAATTATGGCTTTACGCCATATTAATAATCACGTTGACTGTGTTGGTTATTTATCAAAACTACCAACAGCAATTAGCGGCCTACTCTTCTCAAGTTAATCAACAGATTGCCCAACGTAATCAATTGCTTGCCTTAATGCAGGCTCAGTTACTTGAATCAAAACTCGAAGCAATTGATCAGACATTAAAGCTAATAAGTTCGCATCCAGATTTTGTAAGTGATCCTGAACCACAAACCTATCTGCTCAGACATTACTCCATCAATAACCCTGAAATGCAGGCTTTATTGCATGTCAACGCGGATGGGCTATTACGTTATCCGCAGCACCTGCGTGGTCCGCTGGATTTGTCTGGTCGTGATTATTTTGTGGTGCATCAGACAACCAGAACTGACAAAGTCTATACATCCAAACCCATGTTGCCAGGGCGTGGTCATGAAGATCCGGTGTTGGTCATCAGTCGTGGGTTATATGATGCAGAAGATAACTTTCAGGGCGTCATCGCAGCAGTTATCGATATCAAAACCTTCTCATTAGCACTCAGCGGGATTAGTGTTAATGCACAATTATTTTCGTCGATCGTGCATGAAGAAGGTGAAATAGTCTTCCGTGTCCCGTACCAGGATTTTGAACCCGGACAGACACTGGACTATGTTACCGAACATATCAAAACAGACAAATTACCTTTAGCCGGGGAAGGTATATACCAACGTTCAAATGGCGATTATTATCAGTTTGCTTATCAAACGCTGCCCAAATGGCGACTGCATGTGTTTGTTGGAGAAAATCGAGCTGTAGTTGATGAATTACTTTCTATCTACAAATTTTCGCATCTGCGTAATAGCACCTTAACCGCTCTTTCGTTAATTATTTTGATAGTGATGACGGCTTGGTTAATTGGCCGCCGCTTGGAAATAAACCAACAACTAATCGAAAGTAAGGTCGCCCTTCAGCAGAGTTATCAGCGTAACCAAGCCATTATCAAAGCCATTCCTGATCTACTGTTTACCATTGATAGAAGTGGCAAAATCGTTGATTTTGAGCAGGGTGAAAGTGTGCCATTGTTGTTGCCTGAGGAAGATTTTATCAACAAGCACGTCAGCCACACATTACCTGACTTTCTTGCTCGGCGGACTTTGCAGGCACTTCACAAGACCCTGGATGAAGGTGAAAGCGATTACTACGAATACGAACTAAACCTGGTTGGGAATCAGCATTATTTCATGGCCAGAACGTCTCCCATCAACCAAAACCGAATGTTAGTAGTAGTTATTGATATTACCGAGCGTAAAAAATCAGAAATTGCTTTGCAGTGGCAAGCCACACATGACAGCCTGACGAAATTGCCTAACCGGGTATTATTTTATGATCGGCTGAATCAGGCTATTGCAGAATCAGCTAGATACAAACAACCGTTTTGTCTGCTTTATATTGATCTGAACGATTTCAAAGCCGTCAATGATACTTATGGTCATTTAAACGGTGACATGTTGTTGATACTAGTCGCTGAACGTATTCGTGACACTATCCGTGAATCAGATACGGCTGCCCGTCTAGCAGGCGATGAATTTGCCATCATTATTAATCACAGCGATTATGAAGAAGCCCAGCAAGTAACCGAGAAACTGCGTCAGCAATTAGCTTTGGAATATGAACTTAATGAAGGTGTCATATTGAGTATCAGTGCCAGCATTGGCATTGCGTGTTACCCGCACGATGGTAAAAATGCCGATGAACTGATTTCTTATGCAGATGACACGATGTATAACGATAAACGTTCAACGACTGCAGAATCTTCATGAGCGAGACACATTACTAGAGCTAGGGTAAGCTGATGGCTATGAATTCACAGATTGAACAACTCGGCCGCCGTCTAAATAAAACGCTTGAAGATATTGATCAACAAGCCAGTAAATGGGTTGCCCGCAGCCTTGATAAACATTTAAGTGTTGGCATTACCGGTTTCAGTGGGAGTGGTAAATCAACCTTCATCACCAGTCTGATTCATCAACTTAAATATTCCAACCATGCCCATTTGGGCGGTTTTCTCCCTGCCCGTGATGAACGTTTGCTTGGTGTCAAAATACAGTCCTTGGATGATTTACCGTTGTTTGAATACCAACAGGGCATTCAGGCCTTAGCTGATGATCCGCCGCAATGGCCTCCATCAACAACACATATTAGTGGTTGCCGCTTAGTCATTGAATACAAGAAAAAAAACATGTTGCCAACATTCACTGGCGAAACCCGTCGCTTTACATTAGAGCTGCGTGATTATCCCGGAGAATGGTTATTGGATCTCGCCATGCTGCAACAGGATTACCGGCAATGGAGTATCGACACCGCAGCACTCTGCTCCAAAGGCATTCGCCAGGAACTGGCTGAAGATCTGCTAGAGAATTTGAATGCGTTGGATCCTCTGGCAGTCTTTGATGAACAGCAGATTGAAGCATTGTATGTTCGTTATCGAAATTTTCTGCAGACCTGTAAAACCGCTGGACTGACGTTTATCCAACCTGGAAGGGCTCTGTTACCTGACAGTGAAGACTTTCAAGTGTTTATTCCTTTATTCAATCTGCAAACGCTATCAGAACATCAATTAAACAAAGCCTCTGATGATTCTTTATATAAAGTCATGCAGCAACGTTATAAATCCTATCTAAAAGAATTTGTTCAGCCTTTTTATAAAACCTTTTTCCGTGGCATAGATCGCCAGGTTGTTTTAATTGACGTGTTAAAAGCACTCAGTGGCGGCAAGGAAAAGTTTGATGATATGGTGATTGCATTCAGTCGAATCATTGACAGCTATCACGTAGGAAATAATGCATTCCTGAATCGACTATTCAGTCCACAGGTAGAAAAGATCCTGTTTCTGGCTTCTAAGCCTGACCGAATCTTAATGAATCAACATGAAGCCCTTCGTCGCTTATGTGATGAAATCATCAGTCATATCTGCCCGCAATCAGTAAGATATCGAATTGAGATTGAAACCGAAATTGCTGCAGCTGTGCGCAGCACACACGACCACAATGATCATCTGACAGCCAGATTATTAGACGGGCAGTTTGGCGAGTTACGCCACCCACCCATTCCTGATCAACTCCCAGACTCAGTTCAATGGCAGCAACTATCTCAATGGAAACCGCCAGTGCTTCGAGCACCAGTAAATCCCGATTTACTGATTGGCGGACGGCTGGCACATATCCGCATGGATAAAGTCTTACGAGATCTGATTGGAGATAAATTTTAATGAGTTCCAATGACGATTTTTTTAAATCGAAACCGACGCAAACCAGTGAACCAGCAACACATAAAACTGAAACCTTTTTCAAAGCCGTCGCTGAAACAAACGAAGTCATTGTTCCTGACTCCATTGAGGCCGATCCGTTAACGGATTTTGATGACGGCTTGCTGATTCCCCCTCGCCGCAACCGAGGTTTGAAGTGGTTAATCGCCACCTTGTTTGTTGTATTATTGATTATGCTGGCGTGGGATATTGCTGATTTTGCTCAAATGCTCTGGCAACAAAGTCGTGTGATGGGAATGGCATTTAGTGCTTTTGCTTTGTTGCTGGCCGGATTAGTAATGCAGCAACTGCTGGTGTTTCGTCGTAATCAAAAACAACTCAAACAGGCGGATTTGATCCGTGAAGAGGCCGGGCGTTTAGTGCATGAACAGCATATTGGCCATGCCAAAAAATGGCTACATTCTCTAGAACAATTCTATGAGGATCAACCTCAAGCCGAGTTGTTAACCCCGTGCATCCAACGGCTACCCGATTATTTAAATGACGGTGAAGTCGTTAGTCGTATTAGCGAAGACTTTTACAAGCAACTCGACAAACAGGCGATTAATGTCATCGAACGCACCAGCATCAGCAGTGCTGCAATGATTGCCGTCAGTCAGTTGGCGGTGGTGGATTCGCTGCTGGTAGTCTGGAAAACACTGAAAATGATTAATCAGATCAATATGATTTATGGCGTGAGATTAAATCGATTGGCGCAATGGCGGTTGAACTTGCGTGTTGCCAAAATTGCCCTGGGCAGTTATGCCAGTCAGGCAGGTATCAGCTTCTTTTCTGAACAGGTCGGTATTGGCTTGGGAGGAAAAATTCTCGGTAGCGTTGCCCAAGGATTTGGTGTCGGTTTGTATCAGGCCAGAATTGGTATCAGCGCCATGCAGCAAATCCGCCCGGTAGCATTTAACCCGGATGAAAAACCAAAAATCAATATGTTTGCTAACCTGCTAAGACGTAATTTAACCAAATTAACAGCAGACAACGATTAAGCTTTGGTTTTTTTCTGCGCTTTCGGTTCAACCTTGATGTGATTAGAACCAAAGATATGCACACCATTACGTCCGGCAGATTTGACTTCATACAAGGCAAGATCAGCTTTTTTGGTTAGTTCGCTGACGGTCTCAGTTTCCAAATCACCTGAGAAAATCGCTACCCCGATACTCAAGGTAATACGGAAATCATGGGTATGCACATGCAGCGGTTGTGACACGGTTTCCAGAATATGTTCAGCAACGCCTTTGGCATCTTCAGGTTTTTTGATTTCGGTCAGCAGAATCACAAACTCATCACCACCAACTCGGCTCAACGTATCGGTCTGCCGTAAACAATGCGTCATCCTGTCGGCTACCGCTTTAAGGATTTCATCCCCCACATCATGGCCATGTGTATCGTTGATTTGTTTGAAATGATCAACATCCACAAACATCAATGCTATCGGGTAGCCAACTCGTTTAGCATGCGCCAATGTATGGCCGATACGTTCATCAAACAGGCGACGATTCGGCAGGCCTGTCAAAGTGTCGTGATAAGCCATTTGGCGGATGCGATCTGATTCAGACTTACGAGCAGTCACATCTTCAATTTGTGAGATAAAGTGAATAACCTCACCTTTTTCATTACGCACCAGTGAAACGCTCAACAAAACAAAAATAATGTCGCCGGTCTTATGAAAATAGCGTTTTTCCATCTGATAATGCTCAAGATCACCATTGAGCAATTTCTGTACGTATTCTAAATCCAGATCCAAATCATCAGGGTGTGTGACATCCACAAAGGTTTTGCCCATCAACTCTTCTTCACTGTAGCCAAGCATTCGACACAGTGCACCATTCACTTCTAACCAACGGCCGTCCAATCCGACAATAGCCATTCCTATTGCTGCAGTATCAAATGCATTACGAAACCGCTCTTCACTTTGTTGCAAAGCCAATTCCGCCTGTTTACGCCAAGATATATCTGTCTTGGTTCCAATCACTCGAATCGCATTATTATCAGCATCTCGCTCTCCCACCGTGGCGCTACCAAGCATCCACTTCCAGCTACCATCCTTAGAGAGGATACGATGCTCGTTACGGTATTCGGGTTTTTCACCACTAAGCATACGATTAATATCGGCTGTAACCCTTTCGATATCCTGTGGATGAATCAGTTTGAGCAAATTTTCCATTTTGCCAACGATATCGCCCGGCAAGTAACCCAATGTTGAAAGTAATTGCTCTGAAAATACCACCACATTGTTCGGTACATTCCAGTCCCATACACCCGCACCGCTGCCTTCCAGGGCATGCTTCCAGCGCTGCTCAGTCTCCAGAATAGTTTTCTGATGCAACCAGTCTTCAGTAATGTCATAACTGACACCCACTAAAGAAACGCTCTGCCCTGTCTCGTTAAAGTACACCTCAGCAGAAGTATGTAACATCCGAGTTTCGTTGCCATGATGAATTCTGAAACGAATCTCCATGGTTTTATGTTGCTGCATGGCTTGTTCAACAGCGACGCGAAATGCCAGCAAATCCGCTTCATAGATCAGTTTTTCAAATTCGCTATATTCCAGTTGTTCAGTGCCAGACTTCAAGCCAAAAACATTGCTTGCCATTTTATCCAGCAGAATCATGTTGCTTTCAACTTCCCATTCCCAAATAGCAATCTCAGCCGCTTCAGTGGCTAAGGCCAGTCGGCGAGCATTCTGCCGATATGATTTGGTCATTTGCGCGGCGATTCGAAGAGCATTTGCCCGACTATTGGCAATGGCTGCAATCACTAAAGCAAATAATAATGAAATAACACTGCCAATCAGCCAGATTAAAGCTGGGTTACTGCGTGATACATTTTCAGCAAACTGACGATCTGGCTGACCGACAAAAGACCAGGTACGTCCGCCGATGTCATAGCTTTTTTGTAAACTGAAATTTACTTTGGAAGGGGTACCGCTTTGAGAGAACAACAAACCTTCTGACTGTTCGTCAGCATCGTCGTAAATTTTTAACAATCCAACATTGGTATGAGTGGCCAACACATCCTTTAAAACATCATCAATACGGAATACTGCATATACCCAACCAGAGTTAACCGTTCGCAACTCTACTGGTAAATTGGATTCGCTAGGATCAATGAATACCGGCAAATACATTAACAAACCATTTACAGGTGATGCCGAGCCATCCTGTTTTAATAAAACCTTTTCAGTAAGTGTTGCTGCACCACTCACAATGGCACGATCCATTGCTACTTTGCGTGACGAATCTGAATACATATCAAAGCCTAGGGCTCGAATGTTTTTGCTGGTCATGGGTTCGATATAAAGGTTGGCAGAATACTGTTCGCGCTCACCTTCCGGGAAAATATTGTAATCCGTCAATCCCAATTGTTTTACAGCATTGATATGGGCTTGTTTATCTTCTGGAGCTATAGCGGCAACATAACCAAGCCCCTGAATGCCATGATAATTTTCTTCAAGTTTTAAGCTTTGATAAAAATTGGCAAAATCTTCGCGAGATAAATCTGGAGCGACATAAAATAAACCCTGAGTCGCACGTAACATTTCACCATAAGCATTAACTTTACCGACAACGGCATCAGCAGCTTGGTTAAACATTATTGTATAAGCAGATTCGAGCCGGAAATATTCTGTCTCGGCAATTTTCCCTGCAACGAAAAATGTCACTACCAACCCTGACACTAAAGCGACTAACGACGTGACTAATGTAAAAGGCCTGAGGAATAAACTTTGATTAGTGCGAATAATCAGCTCCATTTAAAGCAAATAAATTAAAAAATATGTAGCTCACTATTCTAGTGATTAGCAACGAATTCGAACTAATGATTAACCAAAAACAGTCAAAATATTTATTCAATTCTGCCATCAAGTAACAGATAAGGGAACTCTACTGAAACGGATTTAAATAGCGAAGGTATTTCATCACAATTACAGCCAAATCTGGGAGTTCTTCATAGCTAAATCATGAATACGTTATAGTGCAGTTATGATTCTCATGATAAGCTCAATCTCAGGTCTATTTTGGCCTCTTGCTAAACCAACGGAGGGATGTATGAAACAAAAATTATTCGCCTGGATTGCTTTATTGGGCTTTTTTGGTAGCGTCACCTTACCCGCACAAGCGGCTATGATTAGCACGCCGGATGTCATTCAATCACAACAATCTCAATACGATCGTGAACAGCTGTTTTCAATGCTGGATCGGGATGATGTCCAAGAAAAATTAGTCTCCATGGGTGTTGCGCCAGAATTAGTACAAGAACGTATCAACAGCATGACTGATTTTGAAATTGCTCAGTTAAACCAACAAATTAATGACATGCCTGCTGGCGGTATTCTTGGTGTAATTGTGCTGATATTTGTCGTGTTTGTTATTACCGATGCTATCGGTGCAACTGATATCTTCCCATTTGTTAGACCGGTTAGATAATTTCTTTCAATTATGCAAAAACGTAATAGCTCAACTCACACCCAGCTACGGCTGGGTGTTTTATTACTACTAGGCTTTTTACTTACGGCTTGTAGTCATACTCCTCAAACCAACCAACTCAATCAAACAGCCTTTGAACCTCGGCAGGCTGAGCTGGAAGATGTGCCCTTTTACCCCCAAACCCAATATCAATGCGGACCGGCCGCATTAGCCACTGTTATGCAATATCGCGGCATAGACATTTTGCCCGAAGCATTAACTGATCAGGTTTATATTCCGGAAAGACAAGGCAGCTTACAAATAGAAATGGTTGCAGCAACTCGTAAACAAGGGTTGATGGCCTATCCGTTAGCACCGGATATGGAAGCGTTACTGACTGAAGTTGCTGCCGGAAATCCGGTATTAGTCATGCAGAATTTGGGATTTAACTGGAAACCTTTTTGGCATTACGCTGTGGTGGTGGGGTTTGATATTGATACACAACAGTTGATTTTACGCTCCGGTGAGACCGAACGCTGGCAAACTACTTTAAAAACCTTCGAGCGTACCTGGGCCCGCAGTGAGCATTGGGCGTTAGTGATTGTTCAACCTGAAAACGTTCCCCCCACTGCTCAACTTGCAGCCTGGTTACAGACAGCCTATGACGCTGAAAAAACTGGTCAATACGTAACTGCTGAAACAGCTTATAAAGCGGCAATGGAGCACTGGCCTGACCACAAACAACCTGGCCTTGCATTGGCGAACATGTATTACCAACAAGAAAACTTTATCCAATCGGATGACGTATTTGCCGAATTAACCGACAAATTTCCATTGGAAGCATCACTTAGAAATAACCGCGCTTACACCTTAAAAGCAATCGGTTGTCATCAAACCGCTTTGGCCTCTGCTGCGTGTGCAAAAAAACTGGCACCTGAAGATCAAAACATTCTTTCCACATTTGAAGAAATGCTCACTTTAGAACCAATCACTCATGAAAGCTGCCCAACAATTAATTGTGCAGATAAATGACCCAGCTAAAAAGACTCATAATCAAACCTAATTAGATGCATGATTAAGCTTGTCGGCTGGTGTTCTGTGGCATAGACTAAACTGAAATATATGGCAAAAGGATTTGCATCAAATTGTATGAGATGGTTATCTGGATGCTTTGTTTTGACTAGAAGTTTATTGAGAATTTTATATAGCAGTAAGACTCATGATCGCTTGCCAGAAAACGATTTAACTAAACTGCTCTCACAAAGCCGGAAGAATAATCAACTCGTTAACGTAAACGGTATTCTTTGTTACAGCCATACTGATTTTATTCAGGTGCTTGAAGGACCAGAAAATGTTGTTCTCAGCCTCTACCAAAAAATCCTCACTGATGAACGGCATCATGAATGTAAACTGCTAAATATTTGCCTCAGCAATAAATACATTTTTAATAACTGGTCAATGGGTTACATTGATATCAGTCCTGGCGATATGCAAACCTTACGTCAAGAGCTACCTGAAAAGTTATCCAACGATAATGCCGATAAATTTGCGTATCAGCTTAAAACCTATCTGAATAAACAATCCCGGAAAAAACCTGAAAATATTATTTTCATTTAATAAAAATAACGTTAACGTCGATATAAAAGTACAGAAAGAGAGAATTAAAAATGACCAATCAAATGCCAGATTTCAAACCTTTAGGCTGTGATAAATGTTTAGAAGGTGGTGGACTGGATTTCAGTTTCTCAATGGCTTTTCAGCCCATTGTCGATGTTGAAGAAAAACACATTTTTGGTTATGAAGCCCTGGTCCGTGGGGTAAACAACGAACCCGCTTATACCATTTTGGAAAGACTGAACGACAGCAATCGTTATTCGTTTGATCAGACGATTCGCGTTAAGGCGATTCAACTGGCAAAACAACTTGATTTGCAAGGTATGCTCAGCATCAACTTTTTCCCAAATGCGGTATATCGACCCGAGACCTGCATTAGAGCTACGCTAGAAGCTGCCGCAGTGATGAATTTTCCCACCGAGAATTTAATGTTTGAAGTGACCGAAGTGGAAAAAGTGAATGATAACAATCATCTGAAAAACATTTTCGATGAATACAAACGGCACAATTTCACTACAGCGATTGATGATTTTGGTTCCGGTTATGCAGGTTTGAACCTGCTCGCAGATTGGCAGCCAGATATTATCAAGCTCGATATGGCACTAATCCGTAATATCAGTACTGATAAAGTCAGACAATCGATTGTCCGCTCAATCATCATGACCTGTAAGGATTTAGAGATAAGAGTTATTGCTGAAGGTGTTGAAACGATAGAAGAGTTTGAATTTATTCGTGCTCAAGGCGTTGCATTATTTCAGGGTTACTATTTTGCCAAGCCAGCTTTTGAAGCGTTGCCGGAAGTGGATCCTGCACTTTATAAGTGATAGAAATAAAAAAACCCTCTCACCAATAACTTGTTGGTAAGAGGGTTTGAAGATTTATTTAACTTCAAAACTGCCTTTCATGATTCCGCTATGACCTGGGAATGAACAGAAAAAAGTCAGTTTTTCACCAGCAAGACCAGCGGTAGAAAATTCCACTTCAGTCGTTTCACCACCGCCAATCACTTCGGTGGCAGCAATGATGCGATCATCACCTTGTGGCAAATAATTATTATCTAAGCCTGCAGCAGCACCTTCTTTAACAATGGCCTGCATGTCATCTCTTTTGGTCAACACCCAGTTATGTCCCATCATATCTCTGGCCATTGAACCTGTGTGTTTAAGCACGACTTTCACTGTTTCGCAGCTGGCTGGAGCCGTCATCTTTTTTTCACTGAAATTCATTTGATCAGTGCTTTCAATGGTTAACTCACATTCATCGGCAAACGCAGTAAAAGGTACTAAAGCAAACACTGCAGCCGCGGCTAATAAACGATTTTTCTTCATCTTGATTCTCTCCCAATTGTTCCGGCAACATTGCCTTCTTCACAAGACAAACGCAGTCACGTAATTCACTTGAAATAAGTGGATTGCGTTTGCGTTCATGCATGATTCATCATTAAAGCTTTTCCATCTCACCTGGTTTCAAAACTGCCAACCAATCGCAAACGAATAACATGTCACTTTGAGCAGTTTGTTTGTTTTAACTGACCAGTTTAGATAGAACTTTCAAATTTAATAATAACCATTCTCATTATAGAGAGACGATTTTGACAGTCACAATAGTGCAACATTGATTGAGGAAATCTTCCTGTAGTGATTAAAGACATACAGGTAAATCAAGCAATTTGGCGAGTGACCCTCTATTTAAAATATCGTTGGAACCGATAGTATCTGTTAAAGCAACTAGTCCGCTTTAACCTGGATGTCAAAGAAGCTTTCTAATGCGTTCGGTGACATCATGATTGACATCAATGCCAGCATGATTCCGGTGCCTTGTGGATTTTTTGAATTGATATCCAAAGCTACCTGAGGCGAATCGCTATCGATAAAACGAGTGCTGGCATCGGTTAATTGGTTTTTCAAGTTAGCTGATATGGCTGGCATTGCTGAAAATTGTTGCAGCAATTGCTGTTTTAACTGTTCTTTGAAAACAGCTGGAGTGACGCCGGCTTTTTTGGCACCGTCTTCAATTAAAGGCTGCCACGCACCAAGATCTTCAAAATCAACCGTGGCTTTAATCAAACCAGTTTGCATCCACTCAGCTGAGGCAGTCGTCATATCTGCATCGTCTCTGAGACGCTGCATCTGACTTTCCAAATCAGGAACCTGGCTGAAATCAGTGTGCAGATTCATCGAAAATAATTCCGCAGCTGCTCTTTTTGTCAGCTCAGGATTGTAAAACTTATTCTGTAAATTCAAGCTCAATTGACGTTCTGCAGGTTTGTATCGATAAGCCAATTGTTGATCATGACCAATTTTGTCGTTGTTGATGCCTAAACTTTTTAAGGTATCGGCCAGCGATTGTTCTTGCTCAGCTGTTCCATCGCCACCGGTAACGGTAAATAACGCATCTTTGGTCGAGATATTCATTGCATAAATGAAATCCTGACGTTCATTCAATTCAATTTCACTCAGCGTTAATAAGCCGATTTGATGTTGACGACCAGAATCATCGGTAACCAACACATCTTTAACCGAAATGTTTTTGTTATAGGGATTGGCTTCAACCTCTCCGACTTCAACCAGTCCACCATTTTCATTGATTTTGGAGACCAATTCATCGACTAATTCCTGTGCCGCTTGATTTGCCTGATTATTAGCAACAGCATGGGCTCCGCCGAGTCCAATCAACAGAATTGCGATTGGGATATAGATGATTTTCTTTACTTTAAACACTGTTGTCTCCAACAAGAAATGAATTAAAAACCGAATCGCAGTATGCCTGTATGACCATTAACAAACCAGTTTAGTTTGGTTTTTATCAAGCAAATACAAAGTCATGATCTTGCAGTTATTCAATAAAATGCCATGGATCTCATAAAATTTTCGACCATAAAAAAACCGGTCTATGACCGGCATTTTTATTTGAACAAATCTGACTGGGGTATCAACAAACCTATTAGCGAATGTTCATCTGCAATGTGAAAATCATTAAGCACTGCAAATCGGGCAAGTGCATTTCATCGGATGCCACAACCAGCCCATTATGTGTTTGTCGGTAACGTTAAGTGACGTCATGATGTTATCGATTACAGATATACATAGTCACTTCAAAGCCAAAACGCATATCGTTATATTCTGGTTTAGTCCACATGGCGAACTCCTTGGTTAACTTGGTTGAAATATGTCCTACGATTCAAATATTACTCATTCAACCAATACCGCAATACAGCGTTTTACCCGAACTACCTGAGAAAATTCCTTAAGCAAACCATCACGCTTTATTACAGATTTTCTCCACCCCATGTTTACCATCATGCATACCACGATAAACCAGCCGGCACAGTTGATTATCTTGTTCAATTTTGATGCTTTCACCAACGTTTAAACGTTTTGTTTGATCGTTGATGGTAAAGATAATGCTGCGACTGGTTGCATAATAATCTCTCAATGCCAGCACACCCAGATCGGGATAATAAATAGTTTGATACTCAGGCAAAGCTATCGTCGGAATCAAATCCCCGCCTTTTTTATTCAACAGCTCTTGACGAAGCACTTCACGGTCATATGCAACTGTTTCGAGTTTACTGGTCAATGTTTGATTGGCTTGCATCGCCTGATTCAGATTCTGACTAAGCTGACTGATAACGGTTTGAGCTTCTGCATTACCCACCGTTAGAGCAGATAACTGCTGAATAGAATTTTCCAAAGCACCAAACTGCGTCTGCTGAATATCGATAACCTCCTGAACACTCATATCGAATAAATCAGGAAACATCAGCGCCATGCCCGACTCATAAGCATTTTCAGCAGGTACAGACACCATAAAACCAATTCCGGCGGCCACCAGCGGTTTCTTGATAAAGTTTTTAACAGGGAGCGTAAACCGAGATAAATCCATTTTCATCTGCCCTACCCCCATCTGAATTTATGATGACGAATTTATAGCACATTAACTTGATGCTCAAAACAGGCGTTAGTAAAACGCTCCATTACCATGCTCACTTGCCAGGATTAACTTCAACCACTAGAATGCGATTAATTCTCATTAGCAAATTACATTCAGGAGTCTTTCGTGAGCAGTGCCCAATCTGTCAGTAACTTTAATGTGCAGGTGCTGTATAGCGAACATCATAATTGGCTGAAATCCTGGTTATACCAAAGGTTAGGTAATAGTGCTGAAGCCGCTGATTTGACTCAAGATACCTTTCTCCGTCTGCTTGGTTTGCGTTCCTCACGTCACTTTTCAAGCAGCGACCATGCCCGCAGTTATTTGTGTGCTACCGCCAAAAACCTTTGTATTGATCATTGGCGTCGAAAGGAAATTGAAAAAGCCTGGCACGACACCCTTTCCAGTTACCCAGAAGAAACAGCACCCTCCGCTGAAAAACAGGCATCAGTGCTGGAAGCTTTGGAAGAAATCAATCTGATGTTGAGCGAGTTACCAGCCAAAGTCGCTAAAGCCTTTCTGTTAGCGGTGGTCTGTCAGATGACCGATGCCGAAACCGCAATTCAATTAGGTGTATCAGATCGCATGGTGCGTAAATATGTTGCCAAGGCCATGTTGGCCTGCCTTAAATTGCAGGCATCGCATACCACCCGTGAGCTTATTTCCGAGCCAGAAATGTAACTATGGCTGAGCCATCTCATCAAGCACTCGAACAAGCTGCCGAATGGTTTGCTCTGCTTCGCGATGGACAAGCCAGTAACGAACACAAAATAGCTTGGCATCAATGGCTGGACGCCAAGCCTGAAAATAAAAAGGCCTGGCAATACGTTGAAAAAATCAGCCACAGTTTTGAAACCTTGCAACAAACACCTGATCCACAAACCACGGCGGATAATCTATTCAGTGCCAATCAACGACTCCGCCAACGACGTCGTGTTCTTAGCGGCATACTCAGTATTGGCGCGATAGGTTTAGTCGGTCAGCTTAGCTGGAATAAAAAATGGCTTCCCGAAAGCATCATGGCATTTTCCGCTGACTATCACACTGGGGTTGGTCAACAATCAAATATCACGCTGGCCGATGGCAGCCAAATCTGGTTAAACACGGCTACCGCCATCAATGTTGATTACACAACTCAGCACAGACGTATTCAGTTACTGCATGGCGAAATCTATATTGAAACGGCGAAAGATCTCCGCCGTTCATTTGTGGTGGATACCTCACACGGAAGATTAACCGCTCTGGGTACCCAGTTTAATGTCATCAGCCAGCAAGAGAATATCGAACTTGCCGTCTATGAAGGCGCGGTATCTGTTCAAACCAATAGCGCTCAGCAGGCAGAACTTAGTGCTGGCGAAACAACCCGTTTTAATACCAATCAGATAATGCCAAAACAACGCGCCATAACAGCCCGCCAAGCTTGGCGACAAGGACTGTTAGTGGCAGAAGATATGACGCTTGAAGATCTGATTGCCGAACTAAACCGCTATCAATACGGCTACATCAATATCTCTGATGATGTTGCTCAACTGAAAGTCTATGGCAGTTTCCCACTCAGCGATACCAACCGTGCTTTGGCTATGCTGACCACAGTTTTGCCGATACAGGTTCGTCAGGTTTTTCCGGGGTGGATTAAGGTAGAGTCACTTCGCAATTAAATAATCAATTTAATCAGTACGTTGTGATTATTTCAGTTTTTTATACAAATAATGGTTCCGGGTTTCACACCCTCATCCGTTTATATCGGTATCAACATTAAACGAGATGAGGTAACACAATGGTAAAGCACCGTCCCAAGCAACCAGGTAAAAATCGGTTTAAGCCGCTGGCGCTTTCTATACATATTATTGCTGCTTCCAGCATGGGTGCACTGGCGTGGCTGCCTGCAGCACAGGCAGAAACAAATCAGTCTGTGGCTCAAGCCACACAACAGTTTAATATCCCTTCCGGATCGCTAAGTCAGGTTCTGGCCCGCTTATCTGCCCAAGCCGGAATATATCTGGTTGGTGCTTCGGAATTAGCCAGTGGCAAGAACAGTGCTGGTTTGCAGGGCAGCTATACCGTTGAAAATGCACTTAGCCAGATCCTAAATGGAACCGGTCTGGTGGCCGTCGCTCAGGGTGACAATAGTTACGCTTTGCATGAACAAGCCAATCAGGATGATGGACAAAGTGTCACCTTATCGACTCTGCAAGTTCAAGGTCTGGGGATGGATGGCTCTGCCGCCAATGCGTATCGTGTTGGCGATGCGTTTGCTGGTGCTCTGGGAAATATGTCCAAGCAGAATACGCCGTTTACCATTGAAACCTACTCTGAAGATTACATGGCCAATTTACAGGCACGCTCACTAGGTGAGTTAACCAAATTTGATGCGGCAATCAGTCTATCGGGCAATAATCTGCTCACAGAAAATAATGCTTTTTCGATTCGTGGCATCAGTACGGACTTTGATACCGGACAGAAACTCGACGGTATGAATTTTCGCAGCCGTGCCAAAGATCTTCCTCTTGAACATCTTGAGCGGGTTGAGATTCTAAAAGGCGCAGGTGGTTTCCTTTATGGTTTCGCGGCTCCCGGCGGCATCATCAATTACGTACTCAAACGACCAACAGATGAATTCAAAGCCAGCGTTTCCACACAATTAATGGACAGTGGTCTGTTGATGGTACACGGAGATGTCGGTGGTCGCGTAGGTCCAGAGCAAGTGTTTGGTTACCGGGTTAATGTGGTCAGTGAGGCCGGTGACACCTATGTCGATGACGGTGAGGCTTACCGTAAATCAGCTTCAGTTGCACTCGACTTGCGTATCACACCGGATCTGACCTGGCAGGTCGATGCACTGGTGTCTGAGCGTAAAAGCTATGGTGGCTATTTTTCTATTTCTCCTAACTCTGATGGTTCATTCACTGATCGCACAGTAAGCAATATCGTCAGTCCAATTGACGGTGATAAAAGTCTTGCTCCGGATTGGACGCGTTATGAATCAGAACACATTACCACCGGCAGTGATTTAATCTGGCAGGTTAACGATAACTGGAACAACAAACTCTCTTACCGTTATTCCACCAGCTACCGTAATCCGCTGATGCCCATTTTGTACGTTGATGGCGATGGCAACTACTCCGCTACGCTGTTCAACTACAACAATCTGTTCAAAAGCTATCAGACACAGAATGTGTTGAGTGGTGTCATCGAAACGGGTCCCGTCACGCACAACATGGCATTCGGTTTGTCACATACCCGTACCATCTCATCAAATAGTACCGGTATCGGCACGATGTCGATTCCACTCGGCTCAGGTAATTTATCTTCACCTGTCGACTTCGATCGACCAGTCGGTCATCTTGATAAAAGTGATGCCAGCTTTAATGAATATTCCAGAATCACCCGTAAAGAAGCGTTTATCTCCGATACGCTTAATGTCGGCGACAGCTGGGATTTCATTATCGGAGCCCGTTATGGCAGTCTTGAGGATGACTATGGTAATTACAAAGAGAGCGAAATCACCCCGTCCTTCGCAGCCATCTATCGGCCACTGGAATGGATGTCCATCTACGCCAGTTATGTAGAAGCCTTTGAGCAAGGAGCCACGGCACCCAATACCGCTATCAATGCTGGCGAGGTCTTTGAACCGCTAGTCAGCAAACAATACGAGACAGGTATCAAGCTTGATTATCAAAACTGGTCAGCCAATATGGCTGTATTCCAGCTGCAAAAAGGCCTTACCTACACAGACGGAAATGATGTGTTCAGCCAGGATGGTGAAGCCCGTTACGAAGGAATTGAGCTTTCAACCCGAGGCAAAATCACTGAGCAATGGCTGGTCGGTGCCAGTGCAATGTGGCTCGATGCGACTAACAGAAAAACCACCAATCCAAGTTTGGAAGGTGAACCGATTCAAGGTGTCGCTGATAAACAATTCCGTTTGTACAGTGAGTATCACGTGCCAAATACCCAGTTGACCTTCACTGGCGGCGCACAATACACCAGTAGTGTTCCATTGGACATAGCCAACCAATGGCATGTCGGCTCGGTAACATTATTTGATTTGGGGGCACGCTATGAAATTGACTTCAACAAACAGCTACTGACATTGCGGTTAAATGTTGAAAACCTGACAGATAAAGCCTATTGGTTAACCTCTGCAGGCAGCTCAAGCATTGCCCAAGGTGCGCCACGCACTATCAAACTGGGTGCACAGCTCGACTTTTAATATCCTAAACAACCCGGCAGTGATAACTGCCGGGATTTCTGCATACTATATAAGTAGGAACGCACGCTAAATCAGATTTTTGAGGGTCAAATCTAGATCAATAAACACTAAAGCTAGATTTTCCGTCCTCATGTTCTCCATTCGGTTCTAGTGTTAGATAATGTTTTATCACAACATTAAACCTGAATTTTCATCCGACGATTTATCAGTCAAATCCTAGAGATGTATTGGCAAATGCATGCACCTCAACACAGTACGGTGGACTTGTTGCCGTTTGTGGTATGACCACAGGTCCAGCAAGTGTTGCTCCATTGATATTAAGAAATGTAACAGCAGCCATTAAGAGCATAATGTCTTCTAGATAATAGAGAACAAAGAGCAAAAGCTTGGCTCAGGTTCTCAAGATCTCAATTTCGAAAAAATCGAAGCAATGGTTGAGGATATTTCGTTAGATTAGGTTAAAGAGAAAACAAGCGGCCTCTTGTATGAAAAAGGACGAGGTCGAACAATTGATTCGACAAGAATCTAGTGGAGTATGGTTACATGAAAAATGAACCGACAAATGCAAACAGCATGTTTAATGAAGGAAAATTAAGTTTAGGACTTATGTTTCCCCTTGAATCATATCAGGGAGATGTTCCAACTATGGCCAATCAGGAGTCATTGGCTTGCTTGGCAGAAGAGGCAGGATTTTCTGCACTTTGGTTTAGAGATGTTCCTTTGCGAGATCCATTGTTTGGAGATGTAGGACAAATTTATGATCCCTTAGTCTATATGAGTTGGATTGCAGCACATACTAAGAGAATCAAGCTGGCGACAGGATCGCTCATACTGCCACTAAGACACCCTGTTCACCTGGCTAAATCATTAGCATCACTAAATATACTTAGCAATGGTCGTATCGTAGCAGGTGTTGCATCAGGTGATCGACCAGTTGAGTTTCCAGCGTTTGGGGTTGACCTGGAATCAAGGGGGCAATTGTTTAGAGAGCATTTCGAGACACTTAAAACATTGCTCTACGACACGTTACCACGATACAACAATTCTTATGGAGTCTTGGACGGTCGAGCGGACAGTCTGCCTAAGGCAAAAGAATTGATTCCATTATTTGTCACTGGACATAGCCAACAAAGCTTAGACTGGGTTGCACAAAATGCAGATGGATGGATTACCTACCCTAGACCACTCGCAATTCATGATCGAATTGTCAAAAACTGGTATCGAATATTGGATGAGAATAATCAACCTTTCAAGCCGTTCGCACAGTCTCTCTACGTAGATTTAACTGCAGATCCTAACACGCTACCAACTCCCATCCATTTAGGAATCCGTACTGGCATTAAAGCTCTGTTGAATTATTTATTACATCTTAAGGGGGTAGGTGTTAATCACGTTACAATCAACCTCAAGTATGGAAAACGTCCCGCGAAAGAGGTAATTCAGGAATTGGGAGAATATGTCGTACCTTCAATTTAGAAGAAATTTATACCCACTCCATAGAACACAGATTAATCAGTTATAAACATAATTTACCCAAATCAAGTTTGCTTACCCTCCCTTGAATTTGTATTGAAAATAATCAAAGCAATAGGGTCTATTGACCTTTCATAGGCACCACTGCTGGAGGATATTTTTCCATCCTACAAGGCGGAAATGGTGCGATTGTTCTACATAAGTCATTTGCAACGCAGTAGGACGGAAAAATAGTCCCAGCCCTGCGGGTTGTGGCTGAAAAATGCACCACTCTGCGGTACTCGTCGTTTATTTAGAATGACTAAACGGCACTCCTCGCGTCTTGATTGGTACATTTTCAGTCACAACAGAGGCGCCTATGAAAGGTCAATAGACCCTATAATAGTGGCTTGTTGTTCACCCGCAGTAAGCTATTCTCGTTTCAGGAAACCGCATGTTTTTTAAAAGAGCCTTATTACCAATTTCATCGTTGTTCTTCTCTATTTCACTATTGGCAACGGGTTATGGTTTATTGATGACGTTCATCGGCATATTCCTGAAACAGGAAGGCCTCACTGAGGGCGTCATCGGCTTAATCAATTCCGCTTTTTTCCTGGGCGCGATGTTAGCCGCCATTTTCAGTCAAAAACTCATCGTCACCGTAGGTCATGCACGCAGTTTTTCGGCTTTTTCTGCGATTATGGTCATGGCATTTTTGGGGCACGCCTTATGGTTTGATCCCTGGTTTTGGGCCACATTGCGTTTGGTATCAGGTTTTGCCTTTTATGCCATGCTGATTGTGTTGGAAAGCTGGCTCAATGAAAAAAGCTCAACTGATGACCGCGGCAAAATTCTCGCGATCTATACCATCGTATTCTTCCTGGCATTGGCATTGGGTCAATTGCTATTAATGCTGGAGCTGTCAGCCAATACGATTTTCATTCTGGGTTCAATTCTGGTGCTTTGGTCGCTGGTATTGGTCGCAGTAACACGTGTTTCGCAACCTGTATTAAAACCTTTTGAGCGTTACAGCATGCCAAAATTGTTATCGATCGCCCCGTTGGCATTAGTTGGGAGTTTTATTGGCGGGGTGTTTATTGGCGCGTTTTACACCATGCTGCCGTTGTATGTTTTAAATGTGTTTGATCAGCCTAAGGTGGTCTCATTGTTTATGGCAATTACCATTCTGGGTGGGCTGGTGGCGCAATTGCCTGTGGGTATGCTATCGGATCGATTAGGACGCCGGAAAATGCTGGCTTGGGCTGGATTTTTCGGTGCAGGTGTTTTTCTGCTGATGCTGATTTTGCCTTTGATCTGGCGTGATAGCGTGGTGTTGCTTTATACAGTTGGTTTTTTATTGGGTGTCAGTTTGTTCAGTATTTATCCTCTGAGTGTTGCACGTGCCAATGATGTGTTTGATGAAAACACAGACCTGGTCGAGATTAGCCGAACCTTATTGTTTTCGTATGGCTTCGGGTCATTTATTGCGCCGTTATTTTTAGGTTTTGTACTAGGATTTTCTGCGACCGCATTTTTTATTGTGCTGGCGTTGTTTGCCTTGGCTTTAGGTTATTACTCATTACAGAGCGAGCGTATTCCGGAAGACCATATGAATGTCTATGTGGCCGTTCCGGCGGCATCCGGCAGCGTTCTCGCTGAAATGGATCCACGCATGGATGAAAAATGGGTTGAAGATCATCGGCCTCATCCGGAGCCAACAACTTAATTGATTAGGTATCTAGTTTGTTGATAGCTGGCTTTAATGCCGGAGAATTTTCCCATCGACTTGCCTTTAGCCAGCTCATCAATCAGCTTGTCCAGATAACGAATTTTCTGCATCAACGGATCGTCGACTTCTTCAACCCGTACACCACACACCACGCCTTTAATTAAAGAGCTGTTAGGATGAATTGCTGGGGCTTGAGCAAAAAAGGTTTCAAAATCATTTTCCAATTCAACCTGCTGTTTTAATCCCGTGTCGTCATAACCGGTCAGCCAGAAAATGATTTGATCAACTTCCTCTTCCGTTCGATTTTTACGTCCAGCCTTTTGAATATACAGCGAATAAACCTTTGCAAATGGTATCGTGAAGATAGGATGTTTAGACATTTTTATCCCCAAATTTAGTTGGCCTCATATCAAGTTTGCTGACCCCTTGATTCATTCTGTCACACAGACCTCATTCCGGCCCCAAATTTGAGGATTTTCTCTCTCTTCATACTAGCTGAATTATCCACCCTTGCCGCTCT
This sequence comes from Methylophaga sp. SB9B, assembly GCF_004832235.1. Lineage (NCBI taxonomy): Bacteria > Pseudomonadati > Pseudomonadota > Gammaproteobacteria > Thiotrichales > Piscirickettsiaceae > Methylophaga > Methylophaga sp. SB9B. The sequence continues at coordinate 355,136 of NZ_SSXS01000002.1, read as the reverse complement.
AACTGAGTCCTTACATCAGACTGAATCCGGTCCTGGTGGGCTGCCATACAGAGGAGCCTACGAGGTCTGCTAGCGGCTACGTAAAGCTGTCTGGCAAATTTTTGCTTCTGCGTTCCGGAAATTGCCCCATTTTCCGTGAATGCCAACCTTCCGGATAGCTTCTCTAGGTCATACTGGCGATTTTTTGTCTCCAGTACCAACGTCGCATCATGTGTTTCACCTTTCACAGAATGGATCGTTCCTATTTCTATTTCACGCCCTGAAGCTGAGCGATATATATTCGCCATTCCGGCCTGGGAGATAACGTTACCGTCGTCATCGCTCTCTGAGTAGGCCAAATATTCTTTCACCGGCCTGTCTTCACCATCAATTCCCAGTAGAGACAACAGCTTAGTGCATTGCTCCTCCCAGAGTTCCTGGGAGGGGACTCCATCCATAATCCAGGACGTGAGCAGACCTTTAAACTCTTCGTGTGCTCCCGTGATCCTTAGATGGCTACCAAGACTGGTCGCGGAATAGTGCCTTGTATAGGCCCCGACGCTTTCAGTAACACCGCCTCGACGTAGCAAATCCAGTACGCACTGCATGAGTAGTGCATATTGAAAGGCCGCATCAGCTTCCGTCGCCCACCACTTGCGTGATACCGCCTCAATGAGCAACTGAGGCCTCGGTGTCTTAACGGATTTTGTTCTATCGTAGCTGGGCCAATACTCGCTGATAAAGCCTCCCTGGCCTTCTGTGCCCCCCACAGCCTTTGCACAACGAGATTGATTGTTTATCCCCAACGCATCGAGCAACTCGCAAAATCTCTCTAACACATTTACTTTTGTAGCATCTGTATAGAGAAATATAGTGTGAGGTGCGTCGTGTTGGGCTTGTTTAAACGACTGAAGTTCGCCTATCCCGGTGATACTCAGACCGGATATTTTGGCAGCTATATCTGCCGGAAATCTATGTGTGCTTTTGAGGGGAGCAAGCGCGCTATTGCCATTGAAAGTCTGATTCGGACTCTCTCCACCCATACTGTCGAAAATGGCCTGGTCAGGATCACCTAGCCTTTGCAGCATAACATCATCGCAAAGGAATAATTCGTTAATGAGATCGTCCTGAAATTTTTGTGTATCTTGCATTTCGTCCACGAGGACATAGGAAAAACGTTTTCTGAGCGTGCTTACAACCTCGCTATTCTCTTGGATGCATTGTTTTGCAAAGTAGTACATCTCTGAGTAAAAAAAGTATCCCCGGTTAATACGCTCACAAAGTACTTGGATAAGATTCTTATAGGAAGCTGAGGTCGATCTATTATTGAAGCCTGGAACCTGAGGCTCCCCTGTTTCACGGTCAATCTTTAGATCGAATATAGATGCATGCTGCCTTCTAGCTAGAAAGGCCCTTGTTCCATCACTAATCCGGCTGCCCATCAACGCGGCGCAGGCCTCATCATCTATGCGGACAGGTTCATCTCGATTGATCGCAAATAGGGTGTTGCAAGGTATCTGTTAACAAACTCCTGAATAGTCCCAATAAAGTTTGGGTACTGCGTAAGCCGAAAGCCCGAAGGGTGGCTCTCAATTCGAGCGATAATTTCATTGCGGGCTACGTTGGTATGCGTCAGAACGCATACTCCCATGTCCGCTGACCTCAGCTTCTTTTCAAGAATGAGGAGCTTGGCCGCAACAATCGTTGTCTTTCCGCTTCCCGGACAGGCCTGAACATCATGCCAAGACTTGATAATAGCCCTCCTGTCGTCGTCAAATTCGAGGGCCATCGACGCATCCGAAAGCCTTTGGTTGTAGTCCTGGAGGAACTCGTCAATATCGTTATCAGTAATCTCTAGTTCAGGCACCTAGTCGCCTCCCGTATCGGCTGTTGCTGTAGTAGCTTCCTCGTCAACGGGAGGAGTGCTGAACGGCTCTGTAACATAAGCGATAGCGGACTTAATGTACGTAGGCATCTTATCCAGAAGCTATCTTTACCTTCCGCGTCGGAATAGTCTTCAATCAGTTTCTGGCTGAGACGGTACGCCACATCGGTCTTGAGACTGCTTGATTCAATAAGCCCGTATATCTTTATAGCCCGCAGTTCTGGATCAGCAGGGAGGCCCGCGAAGGCCGGGTCACCTTCGCCCTTCACGAGGTCATATATATCTTCTGCAAGACCGCTTCGGATAAGGCAGTACTCAAACGTCCATTCATCAGACACAAAAACTTGCGTATTTTGTAAGTCATCGAGGATAAGTCTTTCTCCGTCATGCAAGACTTCGAATGACTGGAGTGACTTTCTTTTGTCAACTGCGGCAGTTCCAAAAGTCACGCCATCAGAGCCTGTCCGGGGCAACCAGAAATGCTTGTTCCTGGACTTGAGCGTCTTGAATCCCACATCGGTATTGACCTCGCTATCAGCGGCCTCTGGCCAAAGGTCAATGTCCCTGAGACAAGCAACGCGAATTGGTATCTTGGAGCCACTGCCACTCAGAACCGCCCTTCGAAGGAATATTTTTGCATATCGCGTGTAAGCAGTGTTGCCAACATTGACCACACTTACCCCGAAATTCTCTAAAGGCCTTCCGAGCAGATTTGAAATAGTGGGGAGCAAGATGTTCTCACCATCACCCTCGACAACGAGAACTGACTTCGCGAAGAATAAATTCGACTTCGTTACGTCTAGAAACTTCTCAAGAAAGACATAGTCTTCCGGATCGAGTAATGTCTCGCTTTTGGTTAGCGGAAACGCAGCCCCATTTGAAACTAGGATCATGCTTTCAAGTGGCGCTTTAGATGCCAGATTGGGGCTATGGGTGGTAAGGATCGTCTGAAATGTGGCTGAGTTGGTGCCCGAATAGCTGTCCCTGATAAATTTTAAAAGCTTCATTTGTAACTGCGGGTGCAAATGGGCTTCGGGCTCTTCGATTAACAAGAGCGGGAAGTCACTTTTCTCCTGCTCGAGCAATATCAACTCTGTAGCCATGAAGAGGATATTGCTATATCCAAGCCCTTGCATGGGCTTGGACTCATCAAGTACCAGGCTCAAGCGTCGCAAAATATCCTGAAACGCACGCTCTCGCTCTAGGGAGTTAAGCGTGTCAAACTCCTGACTGCCAAGCATTTGAATGGACAAATCAAACTTGTCCGTATTGAAAGTAAGCTCTTTAACGTAGCGGTCAATATCTGACCGATTATCTTTTAATCCCTGATTATTCTTCGCTTCACTACTCGCTGCGATCAATCCCTTGAGCAATGTCTCGAAATGGACTCCATCACGTTTGAAGTGCTTCGAAGAGGAAAGTATTTGTGTAAGCCTTGAGCCTCGACCAGAGGACAACTCCGCTTCGGCATCTCTAAGCGGCTTCAAATACGTTGACGAAAGATAATCCCGAATTTCTCTTTCGATAGTGAGACCGTCACCATTTATCCCTGACCTCAACTCCGTCCGTATTAAGCGGCTACCCCGCTGAATCACTTCGGTTCGGCGAGCGGTCAAGGTCACATATAATACAGAATGTCTTACACCTTCATCCCGCTCCTCATGCGTAAGATGCTCTACAAAGGTACGAGCCTGATCCGGCGTAATTTCGTCAAACTTGAGTTTAATTGAAAGCGTGTCAGAAGAGTTTTGGAAATCGGATTCAACTATGCGAGTCCATTCAGCTGAATTCGTATCTAGAGTGAGCCGTATAGCATCAATTAGAGCAGTTTTGCCGGAGTTGTTTTCGCCGATAAGTACATTAAGCCCCGGGTTTAAAGATAATTGTAAACTTTCAAATATCCTAAAGTTCTGAATATGTAGCTCACAAATATACATTACCGATATTCCTATTATTAATTACACCGTCTTTTATTTTATTTGGGTTCACAGTTAGAAGCATGGCTGTTGCTTATAACGTCAGCATTTATGACCAAGTTGTAGTCCACTCAAGGGGGGCATTTCCGCTTGGGTCGAAATTGGACTTATTACGCTCACCGTATAACACTCAAATTAGCGGTGAGTTTACGAGTCCGCTACATTTTCTTGTTGTACGTTCATTTGCGCCCGGACTTCTGAAGGTAAATGATCAAGCCATTCAATGGATTCAGTTTTGGGATTGTAGGAAACGAGAATTGTCCCTCCCGGTGCTCCACTCCTAGAAATTTCCTCTGATGCCGCCGAGGTCAGGCCAAGAGTATGATACTCTGCAATGAAATCCATAAATTTTAAAACTATGGCCTCATAGTTAACACTCGGGGAATATTTGGGGATTAAAAGCTTGAATCTATAGCCATCATTACCCTCGGCCATAATTGAATAAGCCATTGAAAATGGATTATCACTACTTACCTTCCCTGGCGTTCCCATTAGCACAGGCTCGATGCGAGGCTGGCTAATAGTTTTTTGGGTTAGTTTTGCGAGCGACGACTTGAGAGTGTTGTAATGATCTTTGCCCATCTCCTTTAAGAACTCTTCAAAATAGGCTTTTCCTATAAAGGCAATGATCGCCGTAGGAATAAACCACTCGACTGTGGCGAAAGGACCCGGCTCAGGAGTTTCTTGTATTTGAAGATCTAAATTCTCATGCTCTACTTCAGATAGAAAGTCCTCAAAGATAGAGCTATCGAATCTTTCAGTATGAACTATCGCTACTTGTGGTTTCTGCACATTCCCTCCTATGACTTACAACAGTCAGTTAATGAGGTCTGCGTACTCATAATAATTGTTAACGTGAATGGTTCATAAATGAGGCGAACTAAATCCGCGTAAAATAACACATTGAAATACTTAGATTTTATTAGAATGGACTTCACCGTTCTCATTAATCTTGAATGATTCACGATTAATTTTTTGCCTGAAAAGGCTTGGGATAAAGATGCGAGCTGAATATCCATATCGGCCTCAAAATTTGAGATGGCTCACAATTTATACGGTTTTTAAAATTAAAACAAACCTTTGATTTATTTGAGGTATTAACGCTGAATCGAAAATGTGAATTTGTTGCATCTGCTTTCACTATCAAAAGGGGCAGAGTCAATTGAAATTGATTAACCTCAGTCCTTTCTGGCGTCGGTTGCATTTTCTTGTTCAAAGGCTGTTGAGGTCACTTTACTTATAATCTGTGGCACAAATCTCTCAGAAAAGCCCGCCACAAATGACCAAAATAAAAACTTAGCGAGATCTTCACCAGAATTTGGATATGTCTCTGTGAATACGTCAAGAATGTAGGTGGTGTCGGGACCTGATTCTGGTCTTACTGGAAAATGAAACTCGGGGAAAATATGTCCGGAAACGATACCAGACAATAAGATTACATAGAGAACCAGTGCAAACACTCCACCAAATATTGGGACCAGTAATATTTGAAACCAAGATGACGTCAGTAATTCTAATTCTTGATCTGATACTCCCCTAAGTCGTTGCTGGATACTCACGAAACCACCAATGATTCCACATAAGAGACCTGACCAAGTCATCATGAATCTTTGGTCAAAATAATAGGTAATACCGAAGATAACACCAAGGATTAGCAACGCCGCAGCAGTCATTAAGATTAGTCGCTTTGTAACCGTATGAATATGCTTGATGCGTTCCATAGATGCCTCCGACGGCAACATTCAGGGGCTTTTGATCAACTTTCTGCCCGAACAGGCTTTGAATTTAGTTGGTGCAAGCTGGATATCCATATCGACCACCAAAATGTGAGATACATCACAATTTAAACCGTTTTTTTAAATAACACAACCCTCTGATTTACCTCAGATAGTTAATGAAATATAGATGAGATTGAGTTCATCAGATGACGCAAATACCGGTCAGATAACAATTCAAAATAATTCTCTGTGCCCTCTGTGTCGCTGTGGTTATTTTTTAAAGCTGATTAGCTATCAAATCACGAACAAAAAAAATGGCCCAGTTTTAATTCAAAACTGAGCCACTTTTATTTGGCTTAATGTGACTACTGGCCCTATTTTAAATATCAACTTCCTCAAACAGTTCTGGCACTTCGGCATCCCAGCCGAACTTTTCGGTGATGTGTTTACGCATGGTGTCGCTGGCAACGACTTCGCCGTGAGTGACATAAACCTTATCGGGCTTCAGGTTACCTTGCTCCAACCAGGTCAGGATTTCATTGTAGTCACCGTGGGCGGACATGGAATCCAGGTTATGAATTTCGGCTTTTACCGGCCAGTACGCACCGTGGATTTTGACCTTTTGGGCACCATTTACCAACGCATCACCACGAGTACCAGGGGCCTGAAAGCCCGCAAATACAATGCTGTTACGGGGATTGGGTAACAGGGTTTTAAGGTGATGCAACACCCGACCGCCAGAGGCCATTCCACTCGCTGAGACAATCACACATGGGTAACGCATGGTATCCAGTTCGATGGCTTCATCTACAGTGCGGATGTATTGAGTTTGATCATCAATCAGCGCGCACTGGCTTTGATCCAGCTTATGTTCTTTGTGATGTTTGATGAAAGCCTCGGTGGCCTTAATAGCCATCGGGCTGTTCAGGTAGACCGGCATGTCGGGGATTTTGCCTTCTTCCATAAGCTTATGCACCACATACAGCAGCATTTGTGCTCGGCCAACGGCAAAGGCTGGCATCAGCGTGATACCACCTCGGCCTGCAGTTTTGGTAATGATATCTGCAAGTACAGCTTCTGGATCTGATTCACCATGGAGGCGGTCGCCGTAAGTGGATTCACATACCAGTACATCTGCGTGCTGGAGTGGTTCTGGCGGACGCATAATAATGTCGTTTTGTCGTCCTACATCACCGGTAAATACCACTGTGCGGTCTGAGCCTTTGTGATGAACATGCACACAGGATGAGCCCAGAATATGCCCCGCTGGTGTGAAGCTGACTTCAAAGCCTTTTATCGGCTCAAATGTCTCGTGGTAGTGCAGGGATTCGAAATGTTTTAACGCTTCTCTGGCATCTTTTTCGGTAAATAGCGGTTCCGGGCTTTCGTGTTTTGAGAACTTCTTACGAGCAGCATATTTGGCATCTTCTTCCTGCAGATAACCGGCATCTGGTAACAACACATTACACAGCTCATGGGTGGCCTTGGTGCAGTATATTTTGCCTTTGAAGCCGTTTTTTACCAACGCTGGTAAGTAACCGGAATGATCGATATGAGCATGAGTCAGTACCACGGCATTGATTGTTGAAGGATCTACCGGAAACGGTGCCCAGTTACGCCGCCGTAAGGTTTTAACACCTTGGTACAAACCACAATCCACCAGTAATCGGTGATTATCATCAGAAAGCAGATAGCGGGAACCGGTTACTGTGCTGGTACCACCGAGAAAGCGAAGTTTCATATGCATGTGATCCTTGTCTGGCAAATACTGTTTTTAGCTAGAGTATAAGTTTACTGGGGTTAGACTCACCAACAGTTGATGTGGGTCAAATCTTTGGTGGACGTCTTTATTCTCAATTTATACGCTAAACATAGAAATGTTTACCGTATCACTACTTTCATAAACTTGTCAGATATTGACCATATTGATGCAGATTAACTGTAAATCTATTGATTTGTAGTACCGTCTAATTGAAAACAGCATTTACTTGTTGTGATACAAGCGCGTGGTTATTGAACCGTATCTGTTCTGACTAAAATCCACTAATCAAAGCGTTTCACTCTGCTATTACTGCAAGATAGATGTCCTCTTTAATAACCTTAAGGAATCAACATCATGACACTACAGCAAATAAATCAACAAAGATCAGCTAGCATTTCGACTATTATCGCCGCATCTAAAAAGCTCTCTGAAAAAGAGAAGGAATCTGAAAAATCACCTCAGGTTCCAGATCCTTCAGAAGGAACCTATCAGCCGGCAGATGACCCGGATAATGATAAACAGAAAGAGGCCGAAAAGGCTCCACCTATGCCGCAGCCACCCACTCCGCCATAAGCACCTAATCAACAATAATGCATAAAAAAAGGCCCAGTTTTAATTCAAAACTGGGCTTTTTTATTTAGCTAAATAGAATTAGTGGTGGTGATGTTCACCTGTGCCATCAACCACTTTGACAAACGGTGCTGGGTATTGCAGTGTGGTTTGTCCATGACCGGCGTGGACTGAATGATCCATTTCCTGCTCAGCTTCGTCAGTCATATCCATCTGATGATGTTGATGGGCAGAGTGATCAGTTTCATCTTTAGTCTGACCATGTTGATGCTGATGGCTTTTATGTTGACTATGATCCACCGAATGTTCAGATTCACCCATCGTTTTGCCATGCTGGTGTTGATGCTGATGGGCTTTATGCTGACTATGATCAGCTGAATGATCCATTTCCTGATTCATCCCGTGATCATGTTGTTGATGTAATTCCACCTCATCTTCTTCAACATCCATTTCACGATACTGGCCTTGTTGTTGGCCTCTAGGTTTAACTTTAACGGTTTCGTCAATTTGATCCCAATGCAACTCACCGCTTTCACATTTTTGGGTCACCGGAAAATAGAGCACGCTAGTGGCACCGACACCGATACGTCCACGGAAAACAAATTCATCAAAATGACTGTCCCGCAGTAAATTACCTGACCAAGTGATTTGCCGTACGGCTTCAGTTATCTCAATTCCATCTCGAAAGAACGGTCTTTCAATTGGGCTTCTGACTACTTCTAACTGCCAACCCGCTTTAGCCATAGGTTGGACAAATTGCAGACCTTCGGGAATATCCACTGTGATTTGAGTTGTAGCAGAAGTATCGCAGCCTTGAGTAACCAGCAATACACCTTTGTAGTAACTGCCACTTTCGGCCTGCGTTTGTTCAAGAATCACTTGAGCATTTGCCAAACCGGGCACCAACATTGCCAAGAAAAGAAGTTTTGTTTTCATATTTTTTGCCTTCATCGTGGGGCGATGCTTCACCCGCTTATTACTCATCCGATCAATATGTTACTTAAGCATATCGCGAATGTTGGATAAATGCGCTTTGCCACGCTCTTTTCGTTCTTCTGGATCAACCTGAGTTTTTTCGGTCATCCAGATCAAATCTTCTGGGGGTAACTCGCGAAGAAAACGACTTTCTTCACACTCCACCTTTTCACCATAACGTTTACGGGTATTGGCCAGCGTCATCACCAGACTACGCTGTGCTCTTGTGATGCCAACATAAGCCAGACGCCGTTCTTCTTCGATCGAATCCTCTTCAATACTGGTTCGATGTGGCAGAATTTCTTCTTCCATACCGACAATGAATACATGCGGGAATTCCAGCCCTTTAGCGGCATGTAATGTCATCAGATGCACGGCATCGGCCTGATTTTCATCGGCTTGCCGGTCCATGATATCCATCAACGTTAAACGGGCAGCAATATCACCAATCGATTTTTCTTCGGTGTCCTGATCAATCATTCGTTCGATCCAGCCAACCAGTTCATCGACATTTTCCATACGACGATTGGCTTTATTCGGATCGCCACTAACTTCTTCCAGCCAGCCACGGTAATTGATTTCTTCGATCATATCCTTGATGGCGTCCAGTAGATTGCCACGGGCAGCGCGATCAGCAATATCAATTAACCATCGGGTAAAGATTTCCAGATTCTGCACTGATTTAGGCGGCAGACTTTCAGCCAGTCCCATTTCAAAACAGGCTCCAAACATGCTGGTGTTGCGTTTGGCAGCGTATTCACCAAGCGCTTGTAAGGTTGAAGAACCGATACCACGACGTGGCGTATTAATCACCCGTAAAAAGGCATTATCGTCATCCTGATTGGCCAGAAGACGTAGATAGGCCATGATGTCTTTGACTTCAACGCGTGAGAAAAACGAGGTTCCGCCTGTCAGAAAATACGGCACGCTGTGTTCGCGTAATACTTTTTCCAAAGAGCGGGACTGATGGTTACTGCGATACAAAATCGCATAATCCTTAAAACTCGCCTGGTGTTTGAGCTTGTGATATAGCAGCTCGGAAATGACTTTTTCCGATTCATGCTCGTCATCTCGACAACCGATTACCCGAATGGCATCGCCCTCACCCATCGCACTCCATAGTTTCTTTTCAAACACATGCGGGTTATGGCTGATAAGTTTATTGGCAACTCGCAGGATGCGGCCCATCGAACGGTAATTCTGTTCGAGTTTAATCAGATTTAATCTGGGAAAATCGGTTTGCAGCTGCACCAGATTTTCAGGTCGTGCACCACGCCAGGAATAGACCGATTGATCATCGTCCCCTACTACGGTGAGCTTTTCACGGATGCCGACCAGTTGTTTAACCAGCTCATACTGACAACCGTTGGTATCCTGATATTCATCCACCAGCAGATAATGAATTTTCGCCTGCCATTTTTGCAACACATCACGATGTTCACGAAACAGAATCACTGGCTTTAAAATCAGATCATCAAAATCCACGGCGTTGTATGCCTGTAATGCCTGCACATAACGAGGGTAAACCTTGGCTGCGAACTCTTCCTGAGCCCCATCGGCAATCTGAGCAGCCTGCTCGGGCAGAATCAACTGGTTTTTCCAGTTTGAAATCAGGTTTTGCACTTCCTGAGCATGATCGCTGTCAGCAGCAAAATCCCGCCCCATCAAATCGCGAAACACTGCCAGTGAATCCTGTGCATCAAAAATCGAAAACCCCGGACGATAGCCTAATGATTTGCCATCACGACGCAGGATATTCAAACCAAGCGTATGGAATGTCGAAACCATCAAACCGCGTGCAGAGGCTTGTCGGGTAGACATCAAATCAGCAACCCGCTCTTTCATCTCACGAGCGGCTTTGTTGGTAAAGGTAACGGCAGCGATATTGCTGGCTTTGATGCCGCATTGCTCGATCAGATAGGCAATCTTGCGAGTAATAACCCGCGTCTTGCCACTGCCGGCACCGGCTAACACTAACAACGGTCCATCGATGTAACGCACAGCTTCCCGCTGTTGCGGATTGAGATCTTTCACTAAATATTAATTCGCTGTGTCGAGGCGTCGATAGCCGATGGCTTCGGTTAAATGTACCGTTTGAATACTGGGTGAACCGGCCAAATCAGCAATGGTTTGGGCTACTTTTAAAATACGATGATAAGCACGGGCCGACAGACCAAAACGGCTGATGGCTTTTTCTACTAATTGAAAATCCTGATCTGACAAGGTGCAAAAAACCTCTAGTTCTTTATGTTGCAGGGACGCATTGGCTTTGTTGGCGCGCTCAAGTTGAATCTGCCGTGCCTGAATCACCCGCTGACGAACCACTTCACTGGACTCAGGAGGAACAACATCAGGCTGAGGCCGCAACAGTTTTTTATCCACTGCCGGCACCTCCATCAACATATCAATGCGATCCAATAACGGGCCGGAGATCTTACCACGGTAGCGTCTGACTTGCTCTTCTGTGCAATGACATCTTGCCTGCCCCAGATAACCGCAGGGACACGGATTCATCGCAGCAACTAATTGAAAACGTGAGGGAAATTCGGCCTGATTAGCGGCACGAGAAATAGTTATTTTTCCGGATTCAATTGGCTCGCGTAAAACTTCTAAAACTTTGCGGTCGAACTCGGGCAGCTCATCGAGAAATAAAACGCCATTATGAGCCAAAGAAATCTCGCCCGGTTTAGGCTGACTGCCACCGCCCACCAAAGCTACTGCAGATGCTGTGTGATGTGGTGCCCGAAATGGTCGTTGCATCCAGTTTTCAACTTGAAAACCTGTAGATGATATTGAGTGAATGGTGGCCGTTTCAATCGCCTCCTGCTCAGTCATTGGTGGCAAAATTCCGGGAAGCCGACTTGCCAGCATAGTTTTTCCAGTTCCAGGTGGACCTGCGAAAAGAATGCTATGAGATCCGGCAGCAGCAATTTCTAAAGCTCGTCGAGCAGAAGCCTGGCCACGTACATCAGCTAAATCAGCGTAATTGTTTTGAATATGTTGCTGTTTATTCAGATTGGTCGGTAATCGTAATTGATCATGCAAATGTGCACAGACTTCCAATAAGGTCTTCGCAGCAAAGCTCTCACCCTGCTCAGTAAGCGCCGCCTCCTCAGCATTTTCAAACGGTACCATTAATTGTCGGTTGGCTTCAGACGTGGCTAACGCAGTAGGTAATACACCTCGAACAGCCCTTAATTCACCGGTCAGGCCCAACTCACCGATAAACTCCATATTGCTTAACGATTGCACCGGAATTTGATTGGAGGCAGCCAGAATGCCCAACGCAATCGGTAAATCAAACCGACCTCCCTCTTTAGGCAAATCTGCAGGAGCCAGATTAATGGTGATTCGTTGCTGAGGAAAAGTGAACTGAGAGTTTATCAATGCCGACCGAACGCGATCCTTGCTTTCCTTAACCGCCGTTTCGGCCATACCCACAATCGACAGACTGGGCAGGCCATTGGAAAGATGCACTTCAACGGTAACTGCCTGAGCATAAATACCGGTCAAAGCACGACTGTAAACCGTGGCAATACTCATATTCCTTCCCTGGAAAATTAGTGTGTTTTGATTCTAACGGATATGAGTTACCAGATGAAGCTCAAACGGGTCTTAATCAAAACTGGTTATCAGTTTCACGCGATTTTCACGTTTTATTTTTTAGGGTCTTTTGGAGTCGTTTTTCCAGACCGCGAATAAATCGTTTCAAAAATAACGTTTCAGTCAATTTATAAAGCTTCGGTTTCGCATCCTTGGTAAAGCATTTTTGAACCAAAGGTTATCCATCAAATAATCGGCATAGATTCACGGAAGACCTTAATCAAACACGGAGAAATCATGCTTCAACGTCGATTGAGCACCGCTATTTCCACCATGCTTCTTTTCACTTCCACCGGCCTCGCGGCAGATCAGATTCTGCTTGATGATGGCAGTATCCTCAAAGGATCTATCAAACAAATATCTGATGGCAAAGTCATCATGGATACGGCATTTGCCAGTGAAGTTACTGTTGATTTCAGTCGGGTGACGCAAATTAGTACTGATCAGAAACATCTAATCGAACTGGATAGTAGCGATCGGGTTGTGGGGCAGCTGACGGTTAATGAACAAGGTCAGCATCAATTAACCGGAACTGCTTTTGGGACAGTGGATATTGATCCAAAACGTATTAATACACTGTGGGAAACAGATGCTGTGCAACCGCAGAATGCACAACTGGAACAACAGTATCAGCAGGAAATTGAACAAATAAAAACCGCTCAGGAGCAGGAAAAAGCCGAGCTTGAAGAAACTTACACAGCTGAAGTGCAGCAACTTCGAGCAGAACGTGAAGCCTTGCTGGATCCGTGGAGTGGGAATCTGGCATTTGGTGTACAAGGTGCCAGTGGTAACACAGACAGAATGGCGGTCACTGGCCGAGGGGAACTGCATCGGGAAACCGCAAATGAAAGACTGGGCATGTATCTGGAAATAAATTATGCCAAGGAAAATGACGAGCAAACCGAAAACGAAAAACTGGCGGGCATTAAATTAGAACGTGATATCAGTGAAAACTATTTTGCCCGTGGCAGTGCCGATTTTGAAATCGATGATTTTGAAGAGCTGGATTTACGAGCAATTACTACTGCCAGTCTGGGGCGATTTTTTATTCGTGAACCGGATTTAATCTTCAAAGGCTTCGCTGGTGTCGGTTATCGTTTTGAAAGCTATTCCGATGGCACTAATGAAAAAGATCCTACTGCGGTATTTGGCTATGAAACCAATTACAACCTTAATAGTCGTCTAAGTTTGTTCCATGATTTGACCTATTACCCATCGTTTAGCAGCCCTGGGCAAAATTATTTATTGGTAACTAATGTGGGTGCTGAAATGCCTATCACTAATGATGAAGCTTGGAAGCTGCGAGCGAGTCTTAGAAGCCAGTACAACAGTCAACCCGCACTTGATGCAGAAACTACTGACACAAATTATCGTTTAAATTTAGTCTATGACTGGGATTAGAGCTTTAGTATCAGGCAAAAAAAAGCCCCGTTAAATTAACGGCTTTTAAGTTTTGAGGTGTTATCTCAATAAACCATTAAGGCTTATTCACCACCGATTTGGTACAACACTGTTTCAACTGGTTTTAATTCACCAGAAACTGCATCGACTTCAACTTCTAACAATTTTCCATCATCAGTTTTGATATCAAACTCATAACTAGGACCACTGTCTTCGATTTCATATTCAATTTTCATGACCGCACCAGGATAAGCGTCTAATGCTGTTTTTAAAGCTGCATCTAAACGTACTTTTGCCTGTGAAGTAAATTCTTTATCGTCAGCAGCAACTTCACGCTCAGTTTCTAGCACTTTGCCGGTTTTAGAGTCGCATTCTACTTCCCAATTTTTACCGTCATCGCCTTTGATATCCAACTCGAACTGATGATTTTTATCTTCCATTTCAGCACGCAGTGAAACAATCTCACCTGGATGCATTTCCATCGCAGAAGCAACACAAACATCTAGGCCAGAATGTTTATCTGCATGAGCAGCTGTAGAGAAAAGACCCGCCGTCATTAGCGCCAGAATTGTCATTGTAGGGATTGTTTGATTTTTCATTTAAAGCTCCATTTGTGTTCAAAAAATCCATTCTCTACCCACAAGAGCAATGAAAACTAAATATTTATTCCAAGTATAGAATATCTATATAGGAAAAATTCCTGATATAGAATCTCATAATACAGGAAAAATTCCTAGCTCTAGTTTTTCGAATGAAGCAGATATTCAACAAAATCCGGTCGTTTATTTGTGATTAAAGGATCTTGCCGCCAGACTAACTGAATGGATTTTTTAAGCGCATCGCCTTCCAACGGTATCGCACACAAACTGCCATGTTTAACCTCATCTACCACCGCTGATGCAAAAACCAGCGAAATCCCCAATCCAGCCCGCACAGCTTGTTTCACTGCTTCGGTACTGCCTAACTGCATGGTAATAGTCGGCATCTGCTTAAAGCCCTGTAAATACTGTTTCAACAAACGCCCTGTTCCACTACCACTCTCGCCACCAATTAATTCCAGACCGGCCAGCATGGATTTGCTTATCGTTTTCAGCTTTGCCAGAGGATGGCCAACGGGGACTATCATCACTAACGATTCGGTTTTCCACTCCAGCGATTCAAAGCCGACTTTGGGTGACCACCATTCAGTTAAAGCAATATCAATTTCAGCGTTTTCCAGTTTCTCGACGATGTTCGGGTTCGCTTCGATCACCAAGTCCAGATTCTTCAATGCTGTTGGCTGATGGCTGAAATAATCCTGCAAACAGGGTTGCAATAAATAGATACCAATATTCGAGCTGGCCCCAACTTTGACATTAGGTTTTTGCACGGCAGCCAATGCCCTATCGTGGAGACGCAACATGCTCTCAGCGTAAGGTAATAATCGCAAAGCCGATTCGGTCGGTTGGCAACCACTTCGTCCGCGTTGTATCAAAGGAACTGAGAGCATTTCTTCCAGTTTCTGAATATGTTGGGTAATAGTGGGTTGGGCTATTCCCAATGTATTGGCAGCAGCTTGAAAACTCTGCTGTTCTATCAGTGTTATCAAGCTTTTAAGCCAGATTAGATTGAGCATGATGCATCCTTTACTGAGCCAAGATGATTGGCTGGATCTAATGGCTGATCTCCAGCTAATACTCGCAGAATATTTTCGGCAGCACGCTTTTCAATTGCCAAACGTACAGCGCTCACAGCCGAGCCGATATGTGCCGTAAACAAGGTATTGGGATGCGCTAACAGATTTGCATCAATCTCATTGGGTCGATCATTTCGTGCCCAATCTTCCATTTCAAACACATCACTGGCATAGCCGGCTAAGTGACCGCTTTCCAGCAATCGTAAAATGGCGGCCTCATCAACCACCGATCCACGACATGGATTCACCAGAAAAGATCCTGGTTGCATCTGCTGTAATCGCTGTTGATTCATCAGATGCTGGGTTTGCGAATTTAAGGGCAGTGCCATAATGACGATATTTGCCTCAGCGAGCGCTTCATCCAATGACATAAATTCAAGGTTTAAAGCAGCTTGCTGTTCAGAATCTAAAGCTTGTTGATCGGTATAAACTAATCTTGCGTCCCAACCGTTAAGCCGTTGGGCAATGGCCTGTCCAATCGCGCCCATACCGATAATGGCTATGGTCGAACCTTCCACACCCAGTCCATAAAACTGTGGACGCCAACCTTTGAAGTAACCACTTCGCACATGTTCATCAGCCACTCTAATATGTCGAATCAATCCAACCATTAAACCGATGGTCAATTCGGCGGTGGGAACCGTTAATAAATCCGGCACAAAGGTCAGCCAGACATCATTTTCCGTACAGGCATCGACATCAAAATTGTCATAGCCTTTTAACGCCGCACCAATCACTTTTAGGTTTGGACAAGCCTGTAAAAATTCGGCATCCACCTTATCGGGCATAAATACCATCAACGCATCAGCATCATGCGCCAGTTGAATGGTATCGCTGCGTGACAGGCTGAACGTGGTCTGATTGGTTATCAAATCACAATGCGGTGCCAACATTTCCAGCACTTCATCATGCACTTTATGGGTAATTACCAATTTAGGTTTCATCAAAATCCCTTACTTAAATTTTTTGCGTAATACACCGCTTAACGCATCAACTAATGTGACCATCACCAGAATCACCAGCAAAATCGCAAATACTTCCTGATACTGCATAATCCGCAATGAGCCCATCAGCTCAAAACCAATACCACCAGCGCCAACCATGCCCATCACTGTTGATGCTCGGAAGTTATATTCCCAACGATAAATCGCCACATCAGCAAATTGGGGCATAACCTGAGGCAGAATCGCGTGATACAACACTTGCATTGGTGATGCACCTGCCGCACGAGCTGCTTCTACCGGTGCTTCATCCACATGTTCAATCGCTTCGGCAAAGAATTTACCGACCATACCAATAGAATGTAATGCCAACGCCAACACACCTGGCAATGCACCAAAGCCAACAGCAGCAACAAAAATAATACCCATGATCAGTTCAGGCACCGATCGCAGTGCATTTAAAAAAATACGTGCCAGTTGAAACACCACACCATGCGGTGAGGTATTGCGAGCTGCCAGAAAAGCCATTGGCACTGAAAACATCACCGCAATAGCGGTACCGGCAATACTCATTGCCAGGGTATCTAACAGTGGGGAAAACCAGTTACGGATATTGGTAAAGTCAGGGGGAAATGACTCACCGGCTAAGGTACCAATAGCTGGCAAACCATTTGCCAGTAATTCAAAGTTGAGTACATTCACATACCAGGCTGCAAGCAGGATGATGGCCAATAAGGCCACCACCTGCAGAGTTTGTTTTTTCCAGCGCTGACTGTAACGTTTCAGCATATCTTGCTGGGAAATGACTTGCGTGCTCATAAAACGTCCTTACATCTTGGAAAAATCAAGATTGAGCAATTTGCCCATATCTCTAATTACGTCGTAATCAGCATCAGTAATCGGCGCAAAACCCTCGGCTTTGAAAGCTTTCAGTACTTCTTCATCATCTAAACTGACAAATGCATCTCTTATTTTCGCTTTCAGATCGTCATCCAGATTAGAACGCATCGCCCATGGATATTGTGGAAAAGGTTTGCTGTGCCCAATCACTTTCACCTTGGCAGGGTCAATCAGCTTGCGTTCAACTACAAAATTGAAAATCACTTCAGAAAGACCACCGGCATCGGCGTTGCCGTTAGCAACATTCACTGCAACCGCATCATGGGTGCCAACAAAATGTTGTTCATAATCCGTGTCGGCTTCGATACCACCTTCCTCGATTAATACCGTTTTTGGGATGAGGTGGCTAGAAGTTGAAGCCCGGTCGCCATAGGCCATTTTTTTGCCTTTGATATCCGCATAAGACTCAATACCAGAATTCACATTAGCAATGATGATCGAGCGATACGTTGGCACACCATCGATTACCATTGCGGCAAATGGTTCGATATCACTTTTTGATTTGGCCATGACATAAGAAAGCGGTCCGAAATACGCTAAATCAATACGGCCAAAGCGCATGGCTTCAATCATTGACGAATAATCGGTGGTCACTATCAATTGCACTTTTTTATTCAGCGTGGCTTCCAGATAATCTTTCAACGGCTGATTACGCATAATCAACTCGGAAGCATTTTCGTCAGGCAGTAACGCTACTTTTAGCGTATCCGGATCGGCATCAGCAGCCATGCTTGGTGCTACGGCTGTCACCAGCATGGATGTTGCTAACAGTAATTGTTTAAACAGTTTCATCGGGCAATCTCCAGTTGTGTTGCAGTTTTTTGAGGTAATTTTTGTTGAACAGATGGTTGTTGTTTATCTTTGGTAAATTCAGCTTTTCTCTGGCTGGCTGGTTGTTGGTAAATTAATGCCAATTGCTCGTCGTCCAGCTGATCAGGCGCTGCGTCAAACACCACCTGCGCATTGGCTAGGCCAATAATGCGATCAGCAAAGCGTTTGGCGTATTCGAGTTGATGTAAGGAAACGATGGCGGTGATGCCATCTTCTGCACAGATTTGTTTTAATTGAGACAGGACTTTTTCTGAGGTTGATGGATCCAAACTGGCGACCGGTTCATCCGCCAGAATGATGGTGGGTTGTTGAGCCAGTGCACGAGCGATGCCAACACGTTGTTGCTGACCACCGGATAATTGATCGACCCGTGACAAGGCTTTGTCAGCCAGTCCAACCCGTTCCAGACAATGTAAAGCCAGCTCCAAATCAGCTTGCGGCATCGGTAACAGGCTACGCAGGAATGAGTGATAACCGAGTCGGCCCATCAATACATTTTGCAGTGCGGTATGACGCAAGATAAGTTGATGATGTTGAAACACCATGGCGGTTTTACGCCGATGACGACGTAAAGTACGTTGATTATCCAACACACCAAATTCGGCTGAGGTGACTTTGCCCGAGGTGGGTTTCACTAAATGATTAAGTGCTCGTAATAACGAGGATTTTCCGGCACCGGAGAGCCCGAGCAGCACATTAAATTCGCCGCGTTGAAAATCAATTGAAGTTGAACGGAGAGCTTCGATCCCACCGGGATAGGTAATCCCAAGATTCTCAATCGACAGAATCGGCTGAGGTGTTTTGCTAAACGCCATATCATCACCTTTCGCAATATTAAGCACCGCAGTATTGCGGTTCACAATGGAATGCTAAGGTTTAAATATGACTGGCAAATGAAGGTTAGATGACCATTTAGTTACAGTAGGCCGAGTTAATTCCGAATTTTTCTCATAAAAAAACCGCCAGTCCATACCAGACGGCGGTTTTTTATAAATCGATTAAATGAAAACTTAATCGAGATAGCTGCAGCAGTAATCAACCAATTCGGTAATTTCAATATCAAACGATGAATTGGCCGGTACATTGAATGACTGACCATAGGTAATCGGTGTCCATTCAGTGTCACCATCCAGACGGTAACGCAATTGTCCGGCGAGAATTTCCATTAACTCGGCTTTCTCGGTACCAAATTTATATTCGCCCGGCATCATGATGCCAAGGGTCTTATAACTGCCATCCTCAAATGTCACTTTGCGGCTGGTTACTTTGCCATCGAAATAGATATTGGCTTCACGGGTCACCGTGACATTTTCGAATGTAGACATACGGCTCTCTCTAGTAAAAATTTGAAGGAATATACGCCTGAGTTAGCGGGCTGTCATCCAGTCTTTCATCTCTTTATACCCTTTAGGTACTTCATAGACATACAGACTGTCGGTTTTGGTTTCTGACCAGGTGGCACCGTTACGATCGACATAATGAATCGTATCGCCGTCTTTTTTGATAGCGTAATGCACATAAGGGCTGCTTGATTTAGGATCGGTAAAGACAAAACCATGCTGCATTTTTAATGACACATCACGATCCACACCTTTCTGGAAAGTACCCAACGCGGGCGTCACGCGCCACCAGTGATAATCATAGCTGGAAGCATTGTTTTTATATTCCATGGCACGAATATGTTTTGCGCCCTGCATATCGGCTTCTTCATGCCAGTAGCCGTCCAGTTCCTGTTCGCTAATCTGTGGTGGACGCACAAAGTTATAAAGTCCGTTATTGAAACTGAAGCTTTGTTTTTGCCAATCCACCTGCGTCTCGATGGTTTTGTTTGAGGCTTTGCTGCCTTCAGCCGGAGTCATGGTTAACTGACCATCGCCGGATAATTCCACCTGATAAGTATTTTGCGGATCAGCTTCACCGGTCGGTGATAAAAAAGCGATGCCGTTATCAAATGTTAAAACACCACGACCGGACGTATCCACCCAGTGTCCCTGCAAATTCTGCTGCTGGTTTTGACTGATGGTGGTCGCTGATTGTGAAGACGTATCTGCCTGCACAGTTGCTATCATTGGCATGGTTAACATCAACAGGGCTGATGGAATCAGAATAGCTGTTTTTTTCATCTCTCTCTAACTTCCTTATTTAGTTATGGTAAAGCTTTTATTTATTGGTTAACTGCTCCAGCTCTTCGACACGTTTTTCCAACGCTTCGAGTTTTTCACGAGTACGCAATAAAACCTGCGATTGCACTTCAAATTCTTCACGGGTGACTAAGTCCAGTTTATTGAACGTGGAGGTCATCGCAGCACGAATATTCTTTTCGGCATCATCCCGCATCTGCAACAAGCCGGGTGGCAAGGCACGGGTAATGGTGTCGGCAATTTCATCAAGTTTTTTCGGATCAATCATGTTGGTTCCTTTGATCTAGAGTCCAGGGGTCTGTTTATGTTTCATTGTCTATTCTACGGGAAAGGAAAACTTACTGAAATTTTGCTGCTGGACGGGTAGCTGAAAAACTTCCAAGTTCAGACTTACTTCAGGCAAAAATTTGCATAAATAATTGCATGGTTCAGAGATAAAAGTTCAAATATGACAAAAATATTACAAATAACTTGAATAACAATAAAGGTTTGGAATATTCTCACCCCATCTATTCAACTTATTGATAATGATGACGCAGGCAAAATCAGAACGGCTGACCGAAAACCAATCCTGTGAAGGTGTTCTTGATTTTGAATCACTTTGGCATCTTTACACTAATTGGTTTGAAGCCCCCAATATTCGTCGGGGTGGCTGGAGTGGCGTCATCAGGCAAGCTGTCAATACAAATACCGGTGCCGTTGATGCTTTTATAAAGCGCCAGGAAAATCACCTGAGTAAAACATGGCTTCACCCCTTCAAGGGAGAAGCGACGTTCTCCAAGGAATATCGCAATATCCTGAGGTTGACCAAAAAGAACATTCCGACGCTCAAGCCATTGTTCTTTGAACAACAAGGTATGAAAGCCATCTTAGTGACTAAAGCGCTTAATGATTATCAACCTTTGGATATCGCATCACGGAAACTGGATCGTCTGCAGAAACGAGCCTTACTCACCCAGGTAGCCAAAAATTTAAGGCTGATGCATCAGTATCATTTCCAGCATAACTGTCTTTATCCAAAGCATATTTTTGTTAAATACGTGAATGGTGAATGGCGGGTTCGTTTTATTGATCTGGAAAAACTTAAATGGCAACTGTTTAAAACCAGGGCCATTCATCGCGATCTGATTACGCTGTATCGCCACTCTGTTGGAAACTGGTCCGAGAAAGATCGAATATTTTTTTTCCGAACTTATCAGCAGGAAGAAAAGCTTTCACCCAGATCCAAAAAATTATGGCGAAAGTTACAAATAAAAAACGCTACAAAAAGTAAAATCGTTTTTAACCAATTAACTGCCCCAAACTGAAAAAAATCATTTTCCGTTTAATAACGACCCGAATATTCCCCGCACCAAACGTCTGCCAATCTGACTGCCCACCGAGCGCATCGCACTTTTGGCAAACGCTTCGAATACTGACTCGCGATTACTTTTACGAGCCGGTTTGACCGATTCTTTTGCCGCTTCAGTTTGTTCGGCCAGTGCTGCCTTTTGCATTTTTTCAGCGCGTTCGGCAAGAATTTCATGGGCTGATTCACGATCCAGCATTTTTTCATAAACACCCGCCACCAAAGAGCTTTGCATTAATTGCTGACGTTGTTGTGGTGTGATGGGGCCAATCTGTCCCTGTGGTGGTTTAATCATGGTTCGCTGCACAATCTGTGGACGACCTTTTTCATCCAGCATGGAAACCAGCGCTTCACCCACACCCATTTCGGTGATGACTTCCGTGGTCGAAAAGGCTGGATTGTCACGAAAGGTTTCAGCGGCGGCTTTAACCGCTTTCTGATCTTTGGCGGTATAAGCCCGAAGTGCATGTTGAATACGATTACCTAATTGTCCCAGCACGCTGTCAGGAATATCGGTCGGATTCTGGGTCACAAAATAAACGCCAACGCCTTTGGAGCGAATCAGACGCACGACCTGTTCAATCTTATCCAGCAGGGCCTTTGGTGCATCATCAAATAACAAATGCGCTTCATCGAAAAATAACACCAGTTTGGGTTTCTCCGGATCACCCACTTCCGGTAACTGGTCAAATAACTCAGCCATCAGCCATAGTAAAAACGTACTGTATAACTGCGGAGACTGCATTAATTTATCAGCAGCAAGTAAATTGATGATGCCTTTGCCCTGTGCATCGGTTTGCAACAGATCGTCCAGATTCAGAACCGGTTCGGCAAACAGTTTGTCTGCTCCCTGATCTTCCAGTACCAGAAGACGACGTTGGATGGCTCCGACACTGGCCGCTGAAATATTGCCGTATAACGTCTGAAATTCGCTGGCATTTTCTGCAACAAACTGCAGCATGGCACGTAAATCTTTCAGATCCAGCACCAGCCAGCCGTTGTCATCGGCTACACGGAAAATCAGCGTTAATACACCCTGCTGAGTGTCATTGAGATTCATCAGCCGTGACAACAGTAAAGGCCCCATATCCGATATGGTGGTGCGAACCGGATGCCCCTGCTCTCCAAACATATCCCAGAACGTTGTCGGGAAACCTGAAAACTGAAAATCATCCAGCTGCATCAAATTAACGCGCTCAGTGATTTTAGGATGCGTTTTACCGGGTTGACTGATGCCGGACAGGTCACCTTTGATATCCGCCGCAAACACCGGCACACCAATATTACTGAAACCTTCTGCAAGCCCCTGCAAGGTCACTGTTTTACCGGTACCGGTTGCGCCCGCTACCAGTCCGTGGCGATTGGCCATTTGTGGCAGTAAAAAAAACTGCTTGGTCAGCCTGTCCTACAAACATTGGTTGCGCCATGTGCTCTCCTTATCATCAGTCTCTATTGGGTGGGATATTCAACAGCAAAATATGGTCAACTTTATTGTCCTGCAAACACGTTATCTGTTTGCGGACTATTATGATGCAAGCTATGCTGTATCTATCAAAGCGGGTTATCCGCCTCACCGTAACGTTTAATAATAAGCTTTTTTGCAAAGATATCATTAGGGATTTGTCATGACATCAATTGAATTATGGGCCATCGGCATTGTTGCAGTTGTTATCGCAGGGATTGTGGGGTTTCTGGTGGGGCGCCGCCAGCCTGTTGGCAGCCCTGAACAGTTGAAGCAACTGACCCAGGCACATGAACGTCAATTATCGCAGGTTCAGGCTGAACTGGATGCCTATCAGGAAGAAGTACATGCTTATCATGAGAAAACTGCAAATTTATTTGTCTCCATTGCAGCGCCCTACAAAGAGATGTTCGATCATCTGACGGAAGGCTATGACAAATTGGGTAATTTCACTGAACACAAAGTGTTACCGGATCGTGCCGGTGCTTTGTTAGATGGTCCCGATGCAAATAAGCACGTCGTACCCGAGCTGACTGAAGATCTGAAACTGCATGAAGAAAAACTCAAGGCTAAAGCAGCCTTAAAAGACTATTAATTGTTTTCCATAAGTAACTTCGCCAAACCACTTTCACGCTGATGTCGACGTTGCACAGCCTGCTGTAATACAGGCTGTGTCGACAAAATCTGCACGGTTTGCCGCGCTCTGGTCAGCGCGGTATACACCAGCTCCCGGCTCAATACCGCTGAATCTTCTTCCGGTAACAACAAAGCAATCTGGTCAAATTCTGATCCCTGACTTTTATGTACCGTCATCGCAAAGACGGTTTCATGTGCCGGTAAGCGGCTGAGTGGCAACCAACGTAATTCCTCACCAAACAGGAAACAAGCCTGCAATTCGCCATCGACATTGGGCAATATCAGCCCGATATCGCCATTAAACAGATTCTGCCGATAATGATTCTGCGTGATCATAATCGGTCTGCCGGGATAAAACGGCTGTGCTGTTCGCCAGCCCCGTTTCGCCAGCAAATTCATCATCATCTGATTGACTGCATAAACCGACTGGCCTCCCTGTTTAACTGCGCATAACACCCGAAACTGTTCAAATGCCTGAATACAACTGACGGTATCAGCACGCTGTTCAATCGCATTGATATAAAACTGGTAGCCAGTTATTAACTGGTCATGGATATGTTCTGTGGTGGGGCCAACCAAAGCGGAAGGTGTTTGATTGACCAATAAATCCGTGACCTGAGCGGCATCCCCCTGATTAACGGCCAAAGCTAATTGACCAACCTGCCCGCCCGCAGCAAAACGATAGCTGTGCTGTAATTTGACCAGACTATCCTGCAAAGGATTTATGTTGCCTGCAGGGGGTAAATCAATCTGGCTGATGTGTTTGACCCAGGAGCTGAACTCAGCAGAAAAGCTCGGTTGATCGGCACATAAGTTAGCGAGCACTGCGCCGGATTCAACTGAGGCTAATTGATCGCTGTCCCCCAATAAAATCAATCGTGCATGTAACGGTAAGGCTTTCAAGGTAATCGCCATCAGATTGATATCAATCATCGACGCTTCATCAACAATCAATACATCCACCGGTAATGGCCTTTCTGCTGAATAACGTCCCTGGTCAAAACGGGCACTGATGCCCAGTAAACGATGCAAGGTTTTGGCGGCGTATTGTTCGCCAGTATGTTGACTGATGGCCTGCTGCAAACGTGCTGCGGCTTTACCGGTAGGCGCTGCCAACGCAATACGCGGTGTGGACTCCAGTAATTGCAGACACTGCAACACCTTTAACACCACGGTGGTTTTACCGGTACCAGGCCCACCGGAAATGACACACAACTGGCGTTGCAAAGCACTTAATACCGCCACTTTCTGCCAGTCAATATCAGGCAGATCATTCTGCCAATCTGCCATAAACACCTGCAGCTTTGCTGTTTCCGGCAGCACATCCGTTGTTGTCAGTCGTTGCTGTATGGCTGTTGCTACCTGCTGCTCAGACTGCCAGTAGCGATATAGATACAGCAAGCCATCAGCTGTGAGAATCAATGGTTTGAATTCACCCGGCTGCCCCACAACCTCAGTGTTTTGCAATTGTTTTAACCATTGCGAAGACTCAGGTAACGCCTCCTGGATAGCCGGATTCAGTGAATAAAAGTCATGCAGATTCAGACACACATGGCCTTCGCTTATGGTTTCGCTGAGCAATCCTGCGGTTAAAGTCACCAATGGATCTTCTGTTTGCTGTTGACGACAAATGTAAGCCGCAAACTGGTAAGCCAACTCAGAAAACCCGGCTTCCCTCAGCAGTTTCAACGCACTCATAAATCACCTGCCATCAGCTGATCCAGTGCTTCCAATAACTGCCGATCCAGCCGATCAAAATACACCCCGGTTTGTGACCACTCCGGTTGCATACCGCGTAAAAACAGGTAATACACACCACCAAAATGCAACTCCGGATCATAATCCGGCAGGCGCTGTTTTAAATGCCGGTGCAGCGCCAGGCTGTAAATCAGATACTGCAACGGATAACTGTGGCTAAGCATGGCATTTTGCAATGCTTCACCTTGATATTGAGATGGGTCAGATCCCAGATGATTGGATTTGTAATCGGCGATATAAAAGCGGCCTTCAGACTCAAACACCAAATCAATAAAGCCTTTCATAAAGCCGGTCAGAGCCTGAAAAGTCAGATCGTTTGCCAGTTTCTGCCAGACCGAATCCCTGGCGGTTTGCTGCAGGACTTTTTTCAGCGCTGGCATTGTCAAGCCGGCCACCGGAAAATAAAACGCCATTTCATTAATTCGCTGGCTGGCTGGTAAATCACACAGGCGCAGCTTATTGTCAGCATCCAGTGGGGTTTTCAATACGTCCTGCAGCCATTGACTGACAACCTCTGTCCATTGGATATCAAGGCCAAACTGGGGCAATAATCTTTCAACGGTTTGTGATATCTGCTGAGGGTTTGCCGTATCGAACTCAATATTTTCCAGACATTTATGCAGGAAATTACCGGCCTGCCGGCCACGCTCAAAAGCAAAGCGATCTTTCACATTTCGTTTACTCAGCGTTTCAATATCAGCTGTGACCAGTTCGGCATCATAGTCCGGTTGTTCAGAAACATGACCGCGGCTTAATAATGAAAAGCTGCCGATGCGCCAGGGTTTATGGATCACGCCTTCAAAACTTCTGGCTTGATAACCCGTAGTTGCAGATTGATCGCCCTGATAGGCCAGCGGTGTTAGTGGCTGATAATCGGTCACGGCAATGTTGCCGGCACTACTGGCGGCCAACGCCTGTAAATCCTCACGCATACCGGCAGCGTTTTCGGTATGTAATAGCTGATACAACGCGGATTGCTGTATCTCCTTAACATTGCCCCAGACAATAACGCAGCGCTCTCTGGCACGTGTTAAGGCCACGTATAACAAACGCAACGCCTCTGCCTGCTGTTCCTCTTCAGCAACCTGCTGCGCTTCAGATAATAAAGGGTCAGTTAATGCGACACTGGGTTGATACTGATTTTTCGGATCATGAAATTCCACAATATCGGTTTTGTTTTTGGCGGTTCTGGCAGTCCAGCTGAACGGACAGAACACGATGGGATATTCCAGTCCTTTACTCGAATGAATGGTCATGATTTTGACCAGCGCTGCATCACTTTCCAGTCGCAGTTGTGCGGTTTCATCTTCTGCTGCACTGGCTTCCTGCTGTCTGGCAAACCACTGAATCACTGATTCGATATGATGATTCTGCCGTGCCGATTCGGCCTGAACCAGTTCGGCCAGATGCAGAAAGTTGGTCAGTTGCCGTTCACCATCATCCTGTTTAAGCAAACGTTGCAGACCATTATCCAATTGCAATAAAGCACGGAACATTGCCATAAAACCCGATTGCTGCCAGCGTTGCTGTAACAGCTGCAACTGGTCCATCAAAGCATTCCAGCGTAATTCATCCTGCTGAATGGCATACAGTGCCTCAGCAGAATATTGAAATAAGGGTCCGGCTAATAACGTGCTGAGACGTTGCTGATGATCCGGTTGTGCCAATGCCAGCAATAAACAGAAAATATCCGACGCCTGTTTGGAGGCAAACACATTTTCCTTGCCCTGCTGCACACTGTTAATGCCCCGTAACCGTAACGCCTGTTGAATCAACTGGGCTTGCCGGTGATTAGGCACTAACACAGCAATATCACCACCGGTTAACGGTCGTATATGTTTCGTGTCTTCATCCAACAGCCGTGCTTTATTGTCGGCAGCCAGATTTAATAAGCGGGCAATTTCATTGGTTGTTTGTTCAACGGCTACCGCAGTCATTACTTCTTTAGTCAGGGGTTTATCACTGTCTACATAACAGAACTGTAAAGCTGCCTGCTCGCCGTCATCCACTTGTAAAGCGGGCTGTTTATCACGTGACGCATCGACTTCGACAAACGGAATCTGCTCATAGATAAAAGGCGATGGCTTTTGCATAAACAGGCTATTCACTGCTTCAACCAGCGAGATATGTGAGCGCCAGTTTTTGCCTAATGTGTAAGTTTGCTGAGCATCCTGTTTAGCCTGCAGATAGGTGAAAATATCTGCGCCACGGAAACTGTAAATCGCCTGTTTGGGATCGCCAACAAAAAATACCGGTAAGCCGCTGGCTGAAAAGACCCGGCGGAAATTATCGTATTGCACCGGATCAGTATCCTGAAACTCATCAATCAACGCGGCTTTGAACTGTTCCCGCAATCTGGTGACCAGCCACTCTCCTTGTGGACCCTGCAAAGCCTGCGACAGATTAATTAACAGATCATCATAAGACTGCACTTGCTGCTGGGTTTTCTGCTGGGGTAAATGCTCACGGATAAACGTCAGCAACTGCAATCTTAAATGTTGCAGCGCCAGTGCATTTTGATTCTGATAATCGCTAAAGGCCTGATGAAAATCCTGGCAAGCCTGCCAGAACTCGGCATAGGGTAACTCCTGTCCGTCAACCAAAGCCTCTTCAAGTCGACTAACGGTAAACCGGTCAAACTGCTCAAACACCATGGAAGGCAAACTGGTTTCATTGAGCAGGTTCTCCAGCATTTGAACCCAGGATTTAACCCAATCGGCACGATATTTTTTACCGCTAAGGATCTTTTTATTGTTCAGCATCGCAATATAATCATCACGATGTTGTTGCCAGAGTCGTTTAACATTCTCAAAGCTTTGGCTGGCAGCCTGTTTTACCGCGTGAGTATCCACTTCAGGCAAATCCTGAATCTGCAGATACGGTTTGCCTACCAGATTGCGAATCGACTGCAGCAGCGTTTCCGGTGTCTGTTTTTTGGCTAATAAATAAGCGCTGAAATCGTTATCGGCCTGCACCACATTTTTACGCCAGAAATCATCGGTAACAGAAAGTAATAATTCACGGTCATCGCCAATCAAATCCATTTCAAACGGACTGCCGGACTCAAAAGCAAAGTCTTTCAATACCTGCTGACAAAAACTGTGAATGGTAAAAATCGCCGCTTCATCAAAGCTTTGAATCGCTACATCCAATCGTTTTAAATCCGCAGTGCGCTGTGGTTGTTTATCCAGAATCAGCTTGCGTTCATCACTCAGTTTTTTGCGTAACCGATCGCGTAACTCCTGAGTCGCCGCACGGGTATAGGTCACCACCAGAATCTGATCGACATTCAGCTGATGTTCCAGAATCAGACGCAGATACAATCCGGCCAACGTAAAGGTTTTGCCAGTACCAGCACTGGCTTCAATCAGATTGACGTCATGTAACGGGGTGGTATCGAGATCAAACTGCTTCATAGTTTGTCTCCTGCCATGGCATCCCAAATGGGTTGATAAACCCGCAAGCTCAAACTCTGGAACTCATCCGTTAATGGCGACTGTTGAAACAGTAATTGATGGTAAGGATCAGCATCTTCACCTGCAGTAAAACCTGACGTCCATGCCTTATAAGCTTCTTTTTCCGGGTCCGCCTTGCCAGCATTGAGCTCCGCTGCAGCATAAGCCAGACTGGTTTTTGGTAAAAATGGGATAGGTTGATGCAAGCCTTGCCAATAAATATCCAATAACTCAACCAGAAGTTGTTGTGGATTTTCAACTGGCTGCAACATCAGATAATTATCTTCACATTGCAGCTGACTGTGTAAGGCCACGCCTTCCGGTTGCAAGCAGTTCAATACCAGATGTGAACACCACAACCCTAATAAATCCTTGGCTTTCATTTTCGCCAGCCGGTAATGCAAAAGTCCTGATTTTGAAAGCCCTTCAAGCTGTCCGGTGAGCGTAAAGCCCTCACAGTCAAACTCAAATGCCAGTGGCGGTATCGGCTCAGCAGTTCTCAAAGGCTGTAATTTGTCAGTAAAGGCATCCACAGTTTCAAGTTGCTGGTCAAACAGCAGTTCACCAAAATAGCCATGTGGTAATACGCCGCTGGCGTTGATCACCGGTTGAATCTGACTCTGGTCTATTTTCGCTAAACGGCCATCGAGCATTTGCTGACGCATTGACCAGGCTTCCAGTCCATCCAAAGCAAAAGGTTCGCGAATTTCCAGCGTGGCATCCTCATTTTCATAAAAAAGGCCCAGACGATGTTGTGCCAGAAACTTTGCCGGATGACTCAAAAACTGTATCAGTTGCTTGAGACTGACAAAGCGCCAGCTGTCATCGGCATCCGGCAGTTTATTAGTAAACCAGCTTTCGGTTTCAGCCTGTTTTTGTGGTGGCGGACAGGCATCGGCGTTAAAGCTGAACAGTTTGTTATCTTCAGCAGAAAAATATCGTGGACTGAAGGCCTGCAATGGATGCCGTGTGAGTAACTGCTCCCAGATCTCGCCACCCTGCTCTGTCTGAAAGCGTCTGCTCAGTACATCGTTAAAGTCACTGACCAACACCGAAGGTGGAATTACCGCATTATCATGAATGCTGGCCCCGACATAGCTGATATACAGATGCCGGTTAGCCGACAGAATCGCCTCGAGAAACAGATAACGATCATCATCGCGACGTGAGCGATCACCCCGCCGGTAATCATTGGAAAGCAAATCAAAACCTGGTTTGGGTTGGCGACGTGGATAGCTGTTGTCATTCATACCAATCAGGCAAACCACGTCAAACGGTATACTGCGCATCGGCACCATGTCGCAGAATGTGAGGCCACGGCCCATAAACTGATGTTCGGCGCCGGGCAATTCAATATGCAAATCCAGCCAGTCGCGCACCAGATCAATCGATAAAGTTTGTTCAAAGCCGACCTGTTGGGCAGATTCGGTCAATGAATTGATGCCTTTTAAAACGGCATCCAATTGCAGCTGTTCGTTTTCGTCACCAATTTTAAACAACCTGCGAAGCCAATCCGCCAACACAATTTGCCAGTCAGCTGGACTACGCGGTCTGTTTAACACATCGCGTAATTGACTGAGCTGATCAATAAAGGCATTAAGCTGTGCCATTAACTGGGCACGTTCACCGGAGATCCCGCTGATCGGCAGTTGGTTATTAAATAACTGCCATTGATCACGTTCTGCCGGTGGCAAGGCATAGCCCAGCAATAAGCGGTCAAGTCCGGCCCGCCAGGTATTGGCATCCAACGCTGCCAGGCCAAGTTTTTGTTTATCCTGACCGTCCAGTCCCCAACGTATATGAGTTTCCCGTAACCAGCCTCGGATGGTGTCGAGATCAGTATGATCCAGTCGGAACTGTCGTTGAATAGCAGCACATTCCAGCAGACGCATAATGGTTTCAGCATCAAATCGTGACTGTGGCAAAGCCAGCAAATCAGTAAAGGCCGAAATCAGCGTTTGCTGCCGGGCATCACCTCGGTTGGCAATGCTGAAAGGAATAAAACGCTCGGCGGGTTGGCTGCTGAACACTGCTTCTATTACCGGTGCATATTTTTCGATATCCGGCGTCATCACCACCACATCGGTGGGGGATAAATCAGCATGTTTTTCAAACAGATCCAATAATTGATCGTGTAGCACTTCCGCTTCACGCATCGCGCTATGGCAACTGTGGATCTGCACTGAGTCGTCATCGGCAGAAACGGTAAACTTTTGGTTATCACTGTCGAGCTGATAAATATCCTGCTTTAGCTGACTCAGTAAATCGCTGGCTTGGGGTTGCAGGTAGAGCATTTCCGCTTCATGTGGAATGGCCTGCAACTGTTCAAAAAAGGTCTGACCCAGTTTGCCCAGACTGGCCAATAAAGGATGGCCGTTATCAGTGAAATCCTCTTCCTCATCAAATAACAGGCGTTGTTTGGCCTGAGATTTTTGATTCAGCAAATCGCCCCAATAGCCCTCGCTGGGTGACAGAAAATAAATCGAGACGTCAGTAAATTCAGCGATTTCGGCCAGCAAATCCAAATAAATCGGTGGCATCGCTGTCAGACCGAAAATGGCAATTCGTGGCGGTAAGATTGAGCTTGGAAACTGTTTGTTTTTCAGTGCCTGTTGCATCTTCTGTAACAGCCGCGCCCGATGCATCGGTTCGTCATCATCCTGTGTCAGCAATCGCCACAAAGCGCCTTGCCAATTATTTGTTTTACCCGTTTCCCATTGAGCAATCCAGTCCGGGCGATACATCAAATACTGGTCAGAGCTGTCGGCAATACGCTGTGCCAGATCCAGCATTTGACGAGCATCATCAGTTTCACCAAGATAACGACTGATCGCTTCAAATTCTGGTTGTTTTCCGATCGTTGGTAGCAGTTCGAAGATTTTCAGGCTCATCGCATCGGTTGAATACGGCGACTCGCGGGGAATTTCCGGCCAGACCTGGCGGAAAAGCTTCCATAACCATGCAGACGGAAACGGAAATTCAATATGTGCAGCAATCGATTGATTAGAAGCCAGGAATAAATTAAGCCAGCGGGCCAGCTCATTACTCTGCACCATCACGGTTTCAGCTTGTAATGGCGGTAAGGGATTTAACTGCTGGGTTTCAGCCAGATGCGCAGCCAGTTGCGACATCGAATTGCTGTAGATCACATTCAGCATGTTTTGTTTCCCTTAATCCAAAGCTGAAGATGGAATTGTGCTGAAAACTCAATCATTACGCGTTCGCCACATTGAACAAAATGGGTTATTCACAAGAGAATAGTGAGCGAAAAATAAGTCATATCTTCTTCATTATGCTTGGTCAATGATCGAGTAACCAGCCTTTTGCCACTGCCCGTTCGATATTATGTGTTATCCACTGGTGAATCTCCGGAAACAACTCTGCAATGAAAGCATGCGCTCCTGCGACCTGCGACTTTCTTACTTTGTGCTCTTTCCACGGTTTGCCATCATTATTAATATTCAATAAAAATGGCAGTATTCGATCAACAACCTTAAGTAACATTGCCTCGTCGCTGTTACCCAGCTCCTGCTCTTCCCATAAATCAGTCAGATCGTTAATGCTGTTTCCCGGATGAGCGTTTAACCTTTGCAGACAAGTGCGTTCGGCATGGTGGGCAGCACTGCGAACCCTGGCATACAAAAACGTATCGCCTGCATCAATTTCACCCAAATCATGTACCAAAGCCAGTTTGAACACTGTTTCCATATTGAGTTGAAGATTGAAATGTTCGGCGATTGACCAGCATGCCATTGCCAGATGCCAGGAATGTTCTGCCGAGTTCTCACGACGTTTACCACCGGTAATAAAACTACGCCGCTCCACATGTTTAAGTGCGTCCAGTTCAAGAAAAAAGTCTGTGATACTGTTGAGGTTAGTATCTGTTTTATGTTCAGGCGACATTATTTATCTGTTTAATTAAGTTCGGGGTAATGCTTCGATGATTTGCAGCACTTTGCGAGTGATTGCTTCGCGTTTGTATAAGTCCTCAAGCCGGTTTGGTGTATCCATATTCAAGGCAAAAAACACCGGTCCGGTTGGCCATTCAACCCAGCCTACCCACCAGCCGATTTGTCCTTCCCAACCCGTCTTTGCCCGAAGTATCCACTCTCGTCCGGCTTCAACAATCATAATATCTTTCACCAAACGCTGATCCGCTTTATCAAACGGTAATTCGCTCTGGTAAAGCTTTTTGAGAAACTGAATCTGCTCCTGAGCTGTGATTCGCAAATTGCCATCAATCCAGTAAGTGCTGGTCTCGCCAGTCGGCTCGGCATTGCCATAATCAATTCTGGTCAGATAGTCACGCGCCTTTTCCTCACCGATCTGTTCACCAAATTGCTCATAGACCCATACTGCAGAATTGCGCATTGATGAACGCAAATCCTGATCCTGATTATGCGGGGCAAAACTACGTTCCACACCATCCCACGGAAAAACCTGAAATTCATCTTTGATGATACCCGCATCAAGGGCAAACAAAGCATGGGGAATTTTGAATGTCGATGCCGGTGGCAAACGCTGTTGAGATCTCGGCTCATTAAACACCATTAGTTTTGAATTCCCCATGCGCTGATCCAACACAACTATCGTGCCTTGTGCAGCATGGTTATCAAAAATTGTCTGCCAGTCTGGCCGAACTTCTGTATCCACTTCAGCGAATGTATTTGCAGATAAGAATAAGCCACAAAGAATAAAAATCAGCGCTACGCGGTTCATAAAAGTACCTTCATCAGATAAACATGAAAAAGGCGCCAAAGCGCCATTTATTGAAAGTATAATGTTGATTACAAGATATCAGGCAGAAACCATTATCTTTGCACCCAGTATCAGAAGTTTATTGTAAAACGCATCCGCACGGGCAAATCTGTTTTTGTTACCGTCATCAAGAGGTAAACACTGACTGGACATGTTGTTTGGCTTGAGCTTTACGATGGATTTTTTTGCACATCTTATGAATAATTTTTTTTGAATGGAGCGATATTTTAGGTTGGCCGAAATAAGCTTGGAAAAACACCACTATATCCTTGGCACTCCATAGACCATTCAAATGCCGAATAAAGGTTGTTAAATCATGGATCGCAGCACGTTTTTTAAATAACCGATATTTTAATTTCTCAAGATCGATAAGTTTTACATCCCATTCGTTGGCTAGCTGACGAACCATAATATGTTTTGGATAGAGACAATTATGCTGATAGTGGTATTGGTGCAGATGATGGATCAATTTGGCAGTGCTTGTTAGCAGAGCTTTTCTGTCACACGAAGGTAACAGCTGAAAATCAATTTTATCCAGGCTGACATAGCCTTCTAACGCTTTGGTAACCAGAACAGCTTTGGATGCTTTTGTTTCAAAATATAAAACATCCAAAGTTGGGATGTTTTTAGCATTAAGTAATTGAATATTGCGGTATTCACGCAAAAACGTTGGAATGCCTTTAATCGGGTGCATTAGCGTTTTCGTCACATGATTTTCTTGTCTTTTGATAAAGACTTTTTGCGGTTGACCGAAGCTATCAACCACACATTTCACAACACCACTCCAGCCTCCACGACGAATATTGGGTGCTTCAAACCAAGGTGAGTTATTACGCCAAAAGGCATCGAAAGTATCGCTGTTCTGGCCTGCGGCAAAGCCTGATAGACTCATGTTATTTGGCATCACAGGTTCTCGTCTTTTTCGAGAATATAAGTCCGCCACATCGCGTATTTCGGCAGAAAATCCAGATGGGCTTTTATACGAAAACCCGCTTGCGTAAATTCTTTTTCAATAATGTTTTTTGGAATGACAAATCGGTTTTGATAATCTCGATTTGCCCTGTTGGACTCGAGTTTTTTTCGCCGCCATGCTTTAAAATTTCCATCCACCCACAATGAAACAATCACAGTTGATTTGCTGACACGATGAAATTCTTTTAACAGCTTAAGACGGTCTTCGGATTGACCAATATGGTGTAATAAACGGATGCAGAAAATATTATCTACATAACCGTCACTTACCGGTAATGAAAAAGCAGACGCTTTAAAGGTATGTACTTTCTTTGAGAGTTGTTTTTCACGATACTGTAACCCGATATCAATCATCTTCTGACTGTTATCGCTGGCGAAGACAATTCTTTCAGGGTTTTCAGTCAGTACCTTCCAAAAGCGTCCTGTTCCACAAGGTACATCGAGCACGCTAAGTGGATCACCCGCAATTTTTAAGGCTTTTCTGGCGATCTGCTGATCTCGCCAATTTGACAATTTTCTTGCTAAACCATCTGCATGCTTATAAAAGTAGGCTTTGGCATGAAGTTCATTATATTTTTCTGAAAATTCAAGTTGATTGGTATCCAGGTTTGACATCTATGACATGCTCACTCTGATAAGGAAAGGAAGTGGCATTGTCAGTCTTCATGCTTAAGGGAAACTTAAGTTTATTTAGATACATTAAAAAGCAAGAAAATGAATACTGTAGTGATTTTTCCTATCAACAATCTCGCTGAATAACCTCTTTAAAACATAACGTTATCCGTAAAGAGTCTGCTGATTTAATAACCACACACCTGAAAATAAAATCGGAAAATCATAATGAAAAAACATACTGAAGCTCATAAAACGCAACATATTGGTTGGCTTCGTGCTGCGGTAATGGGGGCAAATGATGGCATTGTTTCCACAGCCAGTCTTATTGTTGGTGTAGCAGCTGCAGGCGCATCAACTGAGATCATCTTTATGACAGGTGTAGCAGGCCTGGTTGCAGGTGCTATGTCCATGGCGGCAGGAGAATATGTCTCCGTTAGTTCTCAGGCTGATACTGAAAAAGCCGATATTGAGCGTGAACGCGTCGAGTTAGCAACTGATCCGCTTCATGAGTATGAAGAATTGACCGCGATTTACATTCATCGCGGTCTGGATAAATCGCTTGCTCAACAAGTAGCAAAACAACTGATGGATAAAGATGCGTTAGTTGCTCATACTCGAGATGAGCTTGGCATATCAGAAGACTTCACCGCAAAACCAGTCCAGGCAGCATTTTCATCCGCGGCTACCTTTACGGTTGGCGCGTTATTACCCTTGATGGTGGTGCTTTTGGTCTCAAGTAATCGATTGATAATAAGTGTTTCCATCAGTGCTTTAATAGCATTAGCGATTTTGGGCGCATTATCAGCAATGATTGGGGGAGCATCCGTTACAAAAGCCGTCTCACGTGTTGTGTTTTGGGGGGCATTGGCAATGGGACTGACGGCTTTGGTTGGTCATTTTTTTGGAGTTTGAGATCCTTCTGGGACGCGATTCTTAAGCTGTCCTGCCGAAAAAAAACCTTAAAGTGGATTAGGGATTTCCTTTTCTTTTTGTTGGAAAACCACTGTGACTACTGTTCCGTGACCAAGGGTGCTATCTAAGTTAATAGTCCAGTGCAATCGATCACATATCCTTTTGACGAGATTTAGTCCCAGCCCTGTTCCACCAACCTTGGTACTGTAACTACGTTCAAACACCTGAGTTAGCTTGTCAGCTGGGATACCTTCACCCGTGTCGCTGATCGAAAATTCATTGTCGCTAATGTGAATCCGTATGATTCCTCCCTGAGTATGCTCGATAGCATTTCGCAGTAGATTGCTAACGGTTATCAGCACCAGATTAACGGGCAGAAATAATTGTGGTGAACCCAAATAATTACGTTCAATCAACAATGATTGGTCAGCGATCTGTCCGGCATAATCTTCCAGACATTGCTCTACCAGAGCCGCGAGGTCTATTGAGCTGTCCTGATAGATCTGGCTGCTTTCTTCGCGCGATAAAAGAAGCGTCGCTTCGATGAAGGCAAGCATTTCTGTACAGGCTCGGTTTATACGTTCCAACGCTCGCTGCGACGCCGGGCTATGAGTATCGGCCGAGAGTACATCCAGGCGCCCATCATCACTGTCAGCGGTGTGCGTAGCTCGTGACTTGCCGCTGCAGTAAAAGATCGCTCCCTTTCGACAAATTTCTCCAAACGTTCCTGATATTTATCAAACGAGGAAGCAATCTGACCGATCTCCGTACCGACATAATCATCAGCAATACGTAAGCCCGTTTGTCCCGGCTCAATATCGGTGAGTCGCCGCGACAGATTCTGCACCGGTGCCAATATAGCCCGTGTAGCACTCAAACCCATGGCAATTGCCACGATCAATACCAGAAAAAGGCCATAGAGAAGCATACGTAATACAGCATGTTCCTGTGCTTCCCATTCGGTAATATCGTAGGTCAAATAAACAGGACTCCCATTCCATTCGCCCACTTCAACCTGATAAACCGAACCTCCCATCGAGACCGTGTGATGTGATCCTGGCTCCAACTCAGCGAACTCTGGGGCAATAT
Organism: Methylophaga sp. SB9B; assembly: GCF_004832235.1. Lineage (NCBI taxonomy): Bacteria > Pseudomonadati > Pseudomonadota > Gammaproteobacteria > Thiotrichales > Piscirickettsiaceae > Methylophaga > Methylophaga sp. SB9B. The sequence goes on along the minus strand of NZ_SSXS01000002.1, from coordinate 317,774 downwards.
TTGTGTTTTTACCACCAATAAGAAATTCCCAGCCAGTTAATAATGCATTTTCATGATAAGTGCCATCATCCAGTTGCGCCGTTAGCACCCGCAACTGCTCAGCGACCATGTCACCGAAAACTCTTGCCTCCAGTTGTGACTTGATGAGCAACACGCCTCCTGCAAACAAAAAACTAGTGACGCTGACGATGAGTACAAGTGCAGTGAGTATTCGAAATTTAAGGGATGCTTTAGATTTCATGGAAGTGATGGCTCGGCAACCAGTCGGTAGCCCGCTCCATGAATAGTGTGAATCAGTTTGGTGGCGAACGGTTTATCAACCACATTGCGCAGGCTATAGATATGCATGCGCAACACATCATTATCGGGCAGCATATCTCCCCAGATGTGCTGCTCCAGTTCTTCACGGGTGACAACACGATGCGTATTTCTCATCAACAGCTCCAGCACTTTGCGTTGCACTGGATTGAGTTCCAACAGCTGACCAGCTCTTGTAGCAGCAAGAGTCTGGGGATCGTAGTGTAAATCGCCCACTATCAATGTCCGTGGTGTGTGAGAGCTGCCACGTTTTATGAGTGCCTGCAGCCGCACTTCGAGCTCCTTCACGGAAAAAGGTTTCACAAGATAATCATCGGCCCCCGCCTGAAATCCCTCTAATTTATCGTCAAGCTGATCACGCGCTGTCAGCATCAGCACCGGCACATCGTTGCTGCCTTCATTCCGCAGACGTCTGCATACCTCCATGCCATTAAGTCCTGGCAACATAATGTCAAGGACAATCACGTCATAACGCTCGCTCAGCGCGAGCTTCAAACCATGTGGTCCAGTCGCAGCAAAATCGAGCACATGCCCCTTGGGCTCCAGATAGTCAGCAATGTTTGCTGCGATGTCGCGATTGTCTTCGATTACCAGCACTTTCACTGCCACCTCCTTACACCAATTAATAACTTTGTCAGTGTCAATCGGCCCATGTCAAAAAAAAGTCAACTCAACGGGTTGACAATTTATTTACAACTTCTGACTTAGGCTGACGTAAAAGCTTTCACCCTATCCCAACTGATAAAGGGAAACTTTACAAAGTGAAAAAAACACACCTACAACGCCTTACAACACTAACCATTTTAGTTGCGTTCTTGGCCACGCCAAATCTCCACGCTCAGGAACTCGATCATGCGCCACTTATCACGACTCAAGATTTAAATTTTACTACCCTGCTGGAACAGACGTTGGCACATGCCCCTGAAGCTTTGGAAACCGAAGTACGGACAGAGCAGGCGCAGGCCATGGTAGATGTTGGTGAAAGCTGGATTGCTGGCCGGCCAAGCGCGCAACTAGACTATATCGACGATCAAATGCTCAGTAACCTCGGTGAACGCGAGCTCACTTATGGCATCACTTTACCCCTGTGGCGATCTGGTGAGAGGAACACCATGCAAGCCCGGGGACAACAATACAATGTCCAGGTAGCAGCGTGGCAAGAAGCTTTTACTCTGACGATGGCAGGACGACTACGCCAGGTACTGGCAGACATGCAGGATGCAGATTCTCTGTTGGCAACAGAACAACACGCTACAGCAGATGCCCGGCAATTACTGTCAATTGCTGAGTCCTTGCACTCTGCGGGCGAAACTGCACGGCGTGATGTTTTGCAGGCTCAAACATTGCTGCTGGCCCAGCAACGAAATGAACTGGCAGCAGAGGCAGCCCGTGTTGATGCTGAACGTAAATACCAGATGCTGACTGGTCTGAATATCCGACCAGAAAAGCCGCATATCGAAACCCTTCAAACGACTGAAGAGGTTAGCCCAGAACATCCTCTATTGCGACTGTTAAGAAGCGATATCGATCTGGCAGCCGCCGAAATCAACAAGACAGAATTGGAGGCACTAGGTAACCCCACTATCAGCATTGGCTCACGTCGACAAAGAGCGGGTAATCAGAACGATTATCAAGATGCCTTGGCACTCTCAGTAACCATCCCCTTTGGTGGTCGCGCTCATGTCAATGCATCCACCAGTTCGGCGCGCCGCAATAAGGTCGACGCTGATGTGCGCTACCTCAATACTTACCGTGAATTGAACCTGCAACTTCACGAAGTTGCACACGAGCTTTTCACCTTGAATGAATCTCTGCCACTCAGCAAGGAGCAGGCCCAGCTGGCACGTCAGCAGTGGGAGATGGCAAAAACCGCTTTCGTTTCCGGCGAGACCGATATAAGTCAGGTAGTCATCGCCTTGCAGCAGAAGCGCCGGAGCGCCCGTGATCTTGAAGTGATTACTCTGCGACAAACCCGCCTGATTACTGAATTTAACCAAATCGTTGGAGTCCTGCCATGAGCTTTTTTTCCCGCAAGAAATTCGTTGTGGCTGTTTTGGCAATTTTTTCCGCATCCCTCAATGCTCAGGAAATCGTGCCCATTAACAGCGAAGATGTAACCAGGATGGGCATTGTCTTTGCTCCGGCTATCCCAGTAGACACAAGCACCGGCGCACGATATGCCGCGACAGTCGTCAACTCACCAGACAGCGCCGCAAGTGTGACAACGCCCTGGGCAGGTACACTGGTTTCATGGGCTCTTATACCCGGACAGAGTGCAAGTGCGGGCACTATTCTCGCCACTTTCAGTAGCCCTTCCATCTTGCCACTGCAAAACACCTGGATCGATGCCGTCTCTGCTCTGGAAGGAGCCGACTTCGAACTGCGCAAAGACGAGTCTCTATACACTGAGGGCGTTATCTCGAAACAGCGTCTGACAAAAACCGTCTGCTAAAACAACAGGCGGTGTTCGCTGAACGCACTGCGCGATCACATCTGGCACAAGGCGGTTTCGATACAGCAAAACTCGAGGTGCTGCGAAAGCATGGATCAGGCCTGGGAGAATTCTATTTGGTTGCGCAGGAGGATGGCGTCCTGTCACAGCGCATGTATAACATCGGCAGCTATGTAGAGGCTGGGCAAATCATCGCTACGCTGAATGCAGGCACTCGCCGTTGGGCCAGCACTCATATTCCTGCCAAAGCAGCAGACGCATTGGAGATTGGCCATCAGCTGAGTATTGCTAACAGTGGCGAGACGTTGACCTTGCGCCAGAAGGATCTGGTCATCGACAGCAGTAATCAGACAATTAAGTTGCTGGCGGAGTTTAACGCCGATACTTCCTTCACCACGGGGCAGGTCTTATCTATTGTGCTGCCACCGGTCGGTAAGGGTGTGCTCATCCCTGACCGTGCGGTCGTGCATACTGGCGGTGAGACGATAATTTATGTGCGAACGGCCGCAGGGATTGAAGCACGTGCTCTGGAACTGCAATCTATCGGGGATGACTATCTGGCCTCCGAAGGCATTGCGGTTGGCGAGGAGATCGCCATTCAGGGCACGGCTGTTCTCAAGGGTATTCAACTCGGATTGGGTGGGACTGAGTAATGCTGTCTTCACTGATTCAATGGTCCCTCAGCCAGCGTCTGCTGGTCTTATTGCTGTCAATATTGTTGATTGGTTTTGGTGGTCGAGCACTGCTCAATATACCTATTGATGCCTTCCCCGATATTTCGCCGACACAAGTAAAGATCATCATCAAGGCGCCGGGAATGACCCCGGAAGAAGTAGAATCGCTTATTACGCAACCTGTTGAAGTGGAATTGCTGGGCATCCCGTTCCAAACCATGCTGCGCTCCATCTCCAAGTACGCACTGACCTCCATCACATTGGATTTTGAGGACGGTACCGACATCTACTGGGCTCGCCAACAGGTCACCGAACGACTCAGCAATGTCTGGGACAATCTACCCGGCGGCATCAGCGGTGGACTAGCGCCGATGAGCACACCACTGGGCGACATGTTTATGTTCACCATCGACAATCCATCCATGACCCTGGAGGAAAAGCGCTTCCTGCTGGACTGGACCATTCGTCCGGCGCTGCGTAACGTGCCTGGGGTTGCTGATGTGAACTCGCTCGGCGGCTTTGTTCGCACCTATGAAGTCAAACCTCTTCGCGAAGCCATGAGGGCAATGGGCGTTAACTTGCAGGATATCGCCGACGCACTCAGCGCCAACAACAAAAATGATGGTGCTGGACGGATTGATCAGGGAGAGGAAGTCATTCTGGTTCGCGTAGAAGGTGCGATTAACGGCTTTGAAGACATCAGCAATACCTATGTCGTAAACGCTGAGGGTGATCGCATTCCGCTAGCCGAAGTGGCACATATCACCACGGGGAGTATGGAGCGCTACGGCGCAGTTACGGCGGATGGTGGAGCAGAAGCAGTGCAGGGCCTGGTGATCGGGCTGCGTGGCGCCAATTCCCGTGAAGTTGTGCAAGGCGTTAAATCCAGGCTTCAGGCGTTGCAAGACACCTTACCAGAAGGCACACAGATCAGAGTTTTTTATGACCGTACGGTACTAATTGAAAGTGCCGTAGGTACGGTATCCTCTGCCCTTCTGGAAGCTGTGGTTTTGGTTATTATTCTGCTTGGTCTGTTCCTTGGCAATGTGCGTGCCGCACTCACTGTGGCTATCATCCTGCCCTTATCAGCCTTGTTCACATTTCTCATGATGGGAAATATGGGGATGTCGGCCAATTTGATGAGCCTGGGGGGCTTGGTTATCGCCATCGGTATGCTGGTGGATTCGTCTATCGTAATCGTCGAAAACATTGTCTCCTCACTTGCGCACCAGCGCGGCATACGACGATTGCCACATCTGCATATTATCTACCGTGCGGTGCGTGATGTGGCAGCACCTGTGACCTCCGGCATCATTATCATCGTCATCGTGTTCCTGCCGCTACTGACACTGGAAGGGCTTGAAGGCAAGCTTTTCGGCCCGGTAACGTTAACCATCGTCTTCGCACTGCTGGGATCGCTGCTGTTATCCCTGACATTGATTCCCGTCATTGCGTCATTCCTTGTCCGCTCCGATGCTCATGCCGAACCATGGCTGAGCCGGACCCTGGCAAAAACTTATGAACCTTTGCTGCGCAAGGCATTGCTGCATCCTGCCCTGGTTTTAGGAGCCGCAGGAGTATTGCTGGCTGCCAGCTTTGTGGTGTTTCCACTGGTTGGCAAGACCTTCATGCCTACTATGGATGAGGGTGACATTCTCATCCAGCTGGAAACAATTCCTTCGATCAGTCTCGAGGCAAACACTCGTATCGTGCTTCAGGTAGAACGTGCGATTCTTGATGAGGTTCCGGAAGTAGCACGCATCGTCTCACGTATCGGTTCAGATGAGATGGGCATGGATCCGATGGGACTAAACGAGACTGATATTTTCCTGCAGTTGCGTCCCGTCGAAGAATGGCGTGTCGCGACCAAGACAGAACTTGAACAGCATCTTCGCGAGGTCATGGATCGTTTCGTTGGGTTTAACTATGGATTTACACAGCCGATCGACATGCGTGTATCGGAGATGCTCACCGGCTCGCGTGGTGATGTTGCTATCAAACTGTTCGGTCCAGACCTGGACACCCTAAACTCCATCGCACAGCAGATCGCCACGCAAGTGGAAGCTATTCCCGGTGCTATTGATACCTTTGCAACACTTAATGAGGGCGCTCAATATCTGCAAGTGAGTATCGACCGCATCATGGCCGGGCGGCTGGGACTGGATGCTGATGCACTGCAGACCCGTCTGCGTGCGGAGATTGAAGGCGTCAACGTGGGCAATGTAATTGAAGGCAGCGCGCGTGTTCCCCTGATGTTGCGCTACGAAGCTATTGAAGGTGACGGCCTGACGCGTCTTAGCGACAGCTTTATTGACTTGCCTGATGGTGGCAAGATTCCGCTGTCAGAGATAGCAACCGTTGCCCGTGTCGAAGGCCCAATTATTATCTCCCGTGAATCCGGCCAGCGCTTCAGCGTGATCCGCACTGACGTAGCAGAACGTGATCTGGTGGGCTTTGTAGAAGAGGCACAGAAGCTGATCGCAGATAATGTCGAGATGCCGGATGGATATCGTTTGGAATGGGGCGGTGAGTTCGAAAATCAACAGCGCGCCGCCGCACGTCTAATGCTCGTGGTGCCACTTGCACTTGCATTGATCGCACTGTTGCTATTTTTGACGTTCCATTCCATTAAACAGACGCTAATCATTCTGTCTAACATTCCTTTTGCCCTGACAGGCGGACTAATCGGTTTGTGGCTGACCGGTGAGTTTCTATCTGTGCCAGCTTCGGTGGGATTCATCGCCCTGCTGGGTATTGCAGTATTGAACGGCGTGGTAATGATGACTTACTTCAATCAGTTACGAGCCAAAGGTCTGGATATTGCCACAGTAGTAACCGAGGGAGCACTTCGTCGGCTGCGTCCAGTGATGATGACAGCCACAATCTGTGCGTTCGGACTGGTGCCACTGTTACTGGCTACCGGCCCAGGATCGGAGATTCAGCGACCACTGGCGATCGTAGTGATCAGTGGACTGATAAGCTCCACACTGCTGACACTTTTTATGCTTCCGATCATTTATAAGGCATTTCATCGTCCCCTCAACAGCTCTGGAGACAGTGTATGAACACGTCAACGCATGAACAAACCGCCGAGGAAATCTGCATACTGATGCTCAACATTGCACCGGAGCTTGAGGAAGATCTGGTTGACTACCTGCTTTCCATTGAGCAGATTGTGGGCTTTAGCTCATACACAGTGTACGGACATGGTCAGCAGCATGGGCTTAGCGTGGCAGAGCAGGTCTCGGGGAGGCGCAAGCGTTCTCAATACGAACTGATTGTTAATGTGTCGACCATACCACTGATTCTCTCCGGTCTGGCCGAGGCAGTGGGACGTGATATCGTCTATTGGCAACAGCCTGTCAGTAATTTCGGCAGAATCGAATACTGATGGTGTTTATTTAACAAATAATGGTCAGTCAGTCCCCTTGAAATTCAATATCAATTTGGGCAACTTAGTAGCATGAAACCGAGCAATGTCACTACTGTGATATTCATAAACTTCATTGATATTTAAAGATAAAGGCGCAAAAAAGCGCCTTTTCAAAAGTGCAATTTTAAATTACCGAATTCATTCCTGCTTGATCAAATAAACATTTTTCAACCCTTTAGGTGACAGAGAACCATCCTCGTTAATGACCAAGACCTCTTCGTCCTCTTCACTCAACTCAATTAACACCTCGTCACCATCAACTCTATATTCATATTCCTGCATCTGACCTTTTTCACGAATCATGACTTTGCCATTCGGTTCAAACGTGAAGTGATAGATGCCAAGGTCATCTGTATAAGTGCCTTCAAGCCCTGAGCCGCAGGCTGTCAGCCAGAGAGAAAACAGACTAATAATAAGTATTTTTTTCATCTGCTTATTCCTTATAAAGTAGGTTTACTACTGCCAGCAAGTCTGGCTTCAGTCGCTTCCGTTTGCAGCTGTTCAACCCACTCCATGGATTTCAGGTTGGCTTTCACCCAGGTCGGGGCATCTATCATGGTGGCAGTGACTCTATTTGCGGGTGAATCAGGTTGCAACATGCCCATGTCATAGACCAGATATCCAGCACAATCATCAATACTGGTGAGCTTGGTATTTTGAAACCGATCCAGAAAATAACGTTTACCACTCGACAAAAAGATACCATTCATAATCTGATCAATATCCGGCATCATCACCAGATTGGTAGCGGCATAACAACTCTGTTTTCCCTCTGGAAACCACCAGACCAGTCGACTGCCGATAGTCTGGGGTTCACCATATTTCTCATTAAGGGCCGTCATGTATTGGCCTTTTGTGGTGGGATTATTACGCGTATTAATGGTCCGGATAATCGCCACGACTCTTGACTGTTCAGGCGGGGGTGAAAAAAACACATTGAAACTCTCCTGGTCCCGCCCTTTTTCTCCCATCACATCTTTTCCGGCCGTCACGCTATGCAGGAAGGACTCTGTTTTATGGACCTCTGCTCCGTCGTGGTACTGAAAATATTGATGTTGCTGCTGGATACTTTCCGGTTTTGCTCCGTGCGTTAATAGCGTCTGTTGCACTTCATCAAAACTCATCCCTAATTTAAGACCTACAATATCAAAATCGTCGGCGATTGCTGTTGTCATAAAACTAAAACAAAAAAAGCCGAACATTACTTTTTTGAGCTGTTTCATCCCACGCCCCCCATGCCATTCCTAGTGAATAAACAAATTTACTTTTAAGGTATTTATCCATAAAAGACAAGTACTTAAATCGTATTAAAATTCATGCTTACTGAAATTAAAAAACATTCCGGTAAAAAATGGTTAACTATCACTCAAAGGTGAATTAGTGAAACCTCAGTCACCATTGCGTTATCAGTTTTATCGTCAAGGCTTGAATGAGGTGATGCCAATGGAAAGGGATAGCGGGTCATGAAAACAAAAAGTCGCTTTATCGAACGTTTAAGTTGGTTTCTGGATGAGAGTATTCCCCTGCCCGGTGGCTATAGAATCGGTCTGGATGGTTTTATTGGTCTGATACCGGGTATCGGCGATTTTATTGGTGGACTGTTATCCAGCGTCATTATTTACAAAGCTCACCAACTGGGTGTGCCACGAATGATATTGGGCAGAATGATTATCAATATGGTGATCGACACGGTATTGGGTGCTATTCCTGTTGCTGGTGATGTATTTGACTTTGTCTGGAAAGCCAACAAGCGTAATGTCGTCTTACTGGACGATTATCAGCAACAACCCAAACAGGTTTACCGCAAATCATTGATTCAAAACATCTTGTTTATTGGATTATTACTGGGCATTCTGGTTCTACTGATTGTATTCATCAGCTGGATCATCGGACTGCTGATATCCGCAATCAATAACTAAACCATGAACGTATTTTGTTATAAGTAGTAACTGTTTTGCCGCGACCTGATTTCATTTAATAACAACGATAAAGCGGCTTATACTCAACCAGAGAGAGAGAACTTATCATGACAAATACCATCTATCGTTTTTTTAAGCCCTTGCTGTTTATCGTGTTAGGTATGCTGTCTCTGACAGCCATGGCCAGCGATAAAGTACTTATCGTCGTCACCAGCCATGGCTATATTGGTGAAGATGAAGCCTCCAGTAAAAAGGATACCGGTTACTTCCTGTCTGAAGTCACGCACCCGTATTACGAATTAAAAGCGGCCGGTTTTGAGATTGATATTGCCAGCCCTGAAGGGGGATTACCGCCAATGGATCCCGGTAGCTATAAATTATCGGATGATGACAACAAACGCTTTATGGAAACGCCCGAAGACTGGAGCAAAATGGAAACATCATTGCGACTGGAAGAGATCAAATCAGACGACTATGCTGCGATTGTGTTTGCCGGTGGGCACGGCACCATGTGGGACTTTCCGGACAATGCCGATATTCAACGTCTGACCAGAGAAATATATGAAAATAATGGTGTTGTGGCAGCGGTTTGCCATGGTCCGGCAGCGTTGGTGAATGTCACCTTGTCGGATGGCGAGTACCTGGTTGCCAATCGTGAGGTCAGCACCTTTACCAATATTGAAGAACGCATCGTCAGACTCTACAGTGATATGCCATTTTTACTGGAAACCCGCCTGGAACAACGCGGAGCTAATGTCAGCAAGTCATGGATTCCATTTATGGAAAAAGTCAGTGTTGATGAGCGTCTGGTCACAGGCCAAAACCGAACTCAGCCCGTACTATGGGCAGTGAGGTTGTGCAGTTACTGCAACAACGCTAAGTTCTCAGTCAGCTTCCATTTAAAATGCCCGCCTCGCGGGCATTTTGCTATTTGCATCGAACTCTCGGGCTCACAAGGGTCTATTGAATTTTTGGGAGAAAACAGCAATGTCCCGTTTTATTTACATAGTATTTTTCGTGGTTGCCTTTCCTGTTCTGGCTGAACAGAAAACCTACGGTCCGCAGCTGGAGGGGTTTAACTATCCTTTTCCGGTAAAAATATTTCGACTGGCCTCTCAGGGCCAGCAACTTGAAATGGCTTACATGGATATTCAACCTGAAAAACCTAGTGGAAGTACCGTCGTGTTACTGCATGGTAAAAACTTCTGCGCCGCCACCTGGGAAGGGACTATTCACTTTCTGACAGACAATGGCTACCGTGTTATCGCACCGGATCAGATCGGTTTTTGTAAATCCAGCAAGCCCGAACATTATCAGTTCAGTTTTCATCAACTCTCTGCCAATACCAGCGCCTTACTTGCTCAACTGGATATTGACAACTACATCATCATGGGCCATTCGATGGGTGGCATGCTGGCACCCCGTCATGCATTACTTAATCCTGAAAAGGTTGAACAATTGGTTATGGTCAATCCTATCGGTCTGGAAGACTGGCTGGCCAAAGGTGTGCCCTACCGTGAAATTGATGACTGGTATCAAGGTGAATTAACAACCAATGCCGACGGCATTCACCAATACCAGAAAAGTACTTATTACGCCGGAACCTGGGAACCGGGATATGATCGCTGGGTTAATATGCAGGCCGGACTATTTCAAGGTCCGGGGCAGGAAAGTGTCGCTTGGAATTCAGCGCTGACCTACGACATGGTACTGACTCAGCCGGTATTTTATGAATTCGGGAATCTGCCAGTGCCCACTCTGCTGCTGATTGGCGAAAAAGATAATACGGCGGTCGGTAAAAACCTGGCCCCGGAGGATAAGCGATCTGCACTTGGTAACTATTCTAAAATCAGCCGGGAAGTTGCAGACAGAATTCCGGATGCCACTTTAGTCACGTTTGAGGATTTAGGCCATTCACCCCAAATCCAGGATCCGGATCGATTTCATCAGGCGTTGATTGAACATTTGCAACAACCTTGAAAATTTCGATTGAGCTTGTCCGATAAAAAAAGGCCGCTTAGCGGCCCTTTCTGTTTCACGACGAGTGCTTATTACCAACGCATCATGCGTCTGATAATGCCGTCATTCCGGTAGGAATGGTAAATCGCCCCGCTGACATGCACCGCAATCAATGCCAGCAGAATCCATGCTGAATAGGTATGTAATTCACCCCAGAATTCATTCATATCTTCGTTGGCTTCAGCAATGCGTGGCAGCGTAAATAACCACCAAACAGTTGTATCCCACTTGGTATGTGCCGAAGAGAGATAACCACTGATACAGACAAAAAAGATAAGCCCGTAAATGGCAATGTGCGCCAGTATCGCTGACTTATGCATCCACGGTGTCATATCTTGTGCCGACGGTGGTGCAGGTGGATATTTAAATCGCATGTAAAGCATTACGATCAACAGTACTACCAGCGTCAAGCCGATGTTCTTGTGCAATTGGAACGGGAATGCCCGGAACTGCAGCTCTTCAGAGGGTAATGGCAGGCCCATCATCCACCAGCTGGAAATAAAGAGAAAAAATATTGAAACGGCCAGCAACCAGTGAAGGACAACGACCGCTCTGTTAAAACCTTGTCTTTGCATAATTATCTTCCAATTAATTATTTGTGAGAATCAGGCAACGTCGCGTTGGATGCGTGCCGCTTCGGTATGCCGACCTGCAATAGCGCCGACCAGTAACATCAAGTGCAGAAGGAACCACAGCAGGATGCTCCACAGGTACATATCCCGCAATAAAGGCCCTGTCATCACCACAGCAGCAAACTGCAGCAAATCAACTGCCGCCAGTCCGATAAACACTGCGATGGCGGCCGTCGTAGACCACGGGGTGTAATTCACTAATGCCCCACCAATGATGACTGAGGCAAACGCAAGTGATGTACCGACTAAAGCCAGTTTCATCATCGTGTCGGGAAACCAGTCGGGGGTAGACTGTGCAATACCTTGAACATAATCAACAAGAAATTCACACTGCTCTAGCGTGATACCTTCTTCATCAAGCTCACCTAAAGGACAATCGGCTTCAGGCATTACCCCCGAAACCGGCATATTTGAGGTCATAACAGATTGTTTCATTAACTCTGTACCATGCATCGCCGTCAGAAAGACGCCTAGCATGATCGCCACTACGCCAAGAATACTGGCCCAGTTAGGCGTCGAACTATTATTTAGATCGTTGGATACCATAAGCACCTGCCCTTGATTGTTATCAATTAATTATTTTCGAACAGAAAACAGCCCATCGTTTTGACGTTAGCTACTCTCTCCTGGCAAACGCTTGGCTTGATATTAATCACACTTGTTCAGTTTTTTATGATGCTGACGCCAAGCGAATAAACCTGTGACAAATCGGTTTTTTTATAAGTTCATGCCGCAGGAATTACCTCGCTAAATAAGCAAACCACCTATTAAATGTTATTTCTAACCAAGACTTAATTTCTGTCACTAAAATAAGCGTGTATCCTTTACCTACCGTTTAATTTGCTGAACATGCCAAGCCATGAACCAACGCCAGCCCCCAATCAAAAAACTGCTGCTTAATTGTGATATGGGCGAAAGTCTTGGACCGTGGTCAATGGGGATGGATGAGCAGGTGATGCCCTTGGTGGACATGGCCAATATCGCCTGTGGTTTTCATGCTTCCGATCCGCTCACCATGACGCGGACGGTGCTGTTAGCAAAACAATCCCAAACTCAGATTGGCGCCCATCCAAGTTATCCGGATCTGATTGGTTTTGGCCGTCGCAGTATGCAATGCACACCTCTGGAAATTATCTCGATGGTGCAATATCAGATTGGTGCACTGGATGGAATTTGCAGGGCACATGACAGCCATGTAAGTTACGTCAAACCGCATGGTGCGCTCTACAACGATATGATGCGTGATGCCGATATTCTGCGAGCAGTATTGGAGGCGATAGCGTCCTACGATAGCAATCTGCCCTTAATGGTTCTGGCATCAACTGATAATCGCAAAACCGAATCCATTGCGGCCGAGTTTGGTATCAAATTACTATTCGAAGCCTTTGCTGATCGGGCTTATGAAAATAACGGTCTGTTACGTCCGCGAAATCAGGAAGGCGCTGTGTTTCGTTCGGAGCAGCAAATCCTTGAACAGGCGTTATTACTGGCCACCGAAGGCAGCGTCATCAGCCGCAATGGTCAGCGATTGAAGCTCGATGCCGATACGCTATGCGTCCATGGCGATAATGCCGAATCCGTTAAGGCCGTTCGACATATCCGTAATACGTTCAACAAACTATACCGCTGCTGATCATGTTTCAGATTGAACAGGCAGGCCCTGACGCAGTATTGATTCGCTTTGGTGAACAGATAAACACCGATCTGGTGCCCGTGATTCGCGCCGCGACTAAACGGCTGCATAAAGAATTACAGGAAGAAATTCGGGGCCTTGTACCGAGCTATACTACGTTAATGCTCTGTTACGACCCACGGAAAAATGACTTTCCAGGCATCCAGGATAAAATTCAGCAACACCTTTCAAACTTGAATACCAACCATGCTGAAATGGGCAAATTGATTGAAATTCCGGTTTGGTATCACCCTGATATCGGACCTGATTTGCACCATGTGGCCGACTTTCATCAGATCAGCATTGATGAAGTCATTCAACGCCATAGTGACACCATCTATCAAATTTTTGCCATCGGTTTTGCACCGGGATTTGCTTATATGGGCAATGTCTCCAATCAACTCGCTACACCAAGACTGAAAACGCCCCGCCCCAATGTCATTGCTGGTTCGGTAGCGATTGCCGATCAACAAACAGCGGTATACCCCATTAACACACCCGGCGGTTGGAACATTCTGGGGCGTACCACCATGAAAATGTTTGATCGGCAAAGTCCAAAATTATGCCCTGTGTTACCAGGTGATCGAGTGCAATTTATCCCGGTCAGTAAGGCTGAATTTCTGCTGGCAGGCGGTCAGCTGGAATGAAGCAGCAGGGTTTAAAAGTCCTCAAACCCGGCATCCTGACGCTGGTGCAGGACTTGGGCCGCTTTGCCTATCAACATATTGGCCTCTCCCCCGGCGGTGCAGCTGATGAACATGCGTTTTTATGGGCCAATCGCTTATTGGATAACCGGCCCAATCACCCAGCGCTGGAAATTTGCTTTGGTGGCTTGCAACTTGAAGCATTAACCAATACCAATATCGCCATCACCGGCGCTGATATGCAGGCCAGCATTAATGGCGAGCCTTTGGAAAACTGGCAAACACACCCAATAAGCACCGGCGATATACTCAGCTTTGCTCATGCCAAATCAGGTATCCGCAGCTATCTGGCGATACAGGATGGTTTTCAGTTTGAGCCATGCTTCGGGTCTGTTGCCACGGTGATGCGCGAAAAAATGGGGGGCATTGATGGCGATGGTAATCCCTTAAAAGCAGATGACTTTTTACCGTGCAGTCAAAACCGACCCAGATTAAAAACCCATGTTCCGCCGTTATTTATCCCGGATTATCAACAACCTTTAATTCTCAGTGTGATTCCCACCGACCAAACCGATCACTTTGATATAGCAGAACAGGAAAAGCTCTATCACTGGACCTATCGCATTTCGATGCACAGTAATAACATGGGGATCCGGCTTGAAGGCGAACCGATTATTCCCAATGTACAAGGCATTATTTCCGAAGGCATTGCCTATGGCACTATTCAGCTGCCCCCGGATGGTCAGCCAATTATCCTGCTCAAAGATCGCCAGACCATGGGCGGCTATCCCAAACTGGGTACCTTGTTTGTGCTCGATGCTTTTTTACTGGCGCAACAGCAAGCCAATACCGAAGTGAGATTTACACAGATTTCGCTGGAAGAAGCTCAGGAAAAACTACGTTATTTCTATCGTTTTTTTGGTGTGTAAATTTTAAGTCGATAAAAATTCATAACGTTTCTTAATCCAAATCTTCCTGACTGAAACGCTCTCTTGATCGACCTTTACAAGGACTTTAACCACGCTTGCGTTTCTCCATTATCCTATCGACGAACGGTGTCAGAATGATTTCCATCGCCAGGCCCATTTTTACGCCGGGCACCACCATATTATTGGGACGTGACATAAACGAATCTTTCAACATTGACAGGTAATAGGGGAAATCCGCCATCTCAGGGTTCTTGAAGCGAATCACGCAGAGGCTTTCATCAGCCGACGGGATTTCGCGCATTACAAACGGGTTGGAAGTATCGATTAGCGGCACCCGCTGGAAGTTGATATGGGTACGCGAAAATTGTGGCGTAATATGATGAATATAATCCGGCATCCGTTTGAGGATGACGTCTACCACGGCATCCTGCGAATAGCCACGATTGGCGCAGTCACGTTTGATTTTCTGAATCCATTCGATATTGATAACCGGGACCACACCAATCAACAGATCGGTGTACTGGGCAATATTGACCTCATCAGTGACAACACCACCATGCAACCCCTCATAAAACAGTAAATCGCTGTCATTATCGATTTCTTTCCACTCAGTAAACGTACCAGGTGGTCGGTTATATCTGGCCGCTTCACACTGATCATGAATGTAGTGACGTTTTTCACCACGCCCACTCTCAGAATAGGTCTGGAACAGTTGCTCCAATTTATCCAGACAGTTTGCTTCCGGCCCGAAGTGGGTCAGCGAGCGGCCTTCTGTTTCGGCTTTGATAATTTCAGCAAGCATTTCTTCACGGGTATATTTGTGAAAGCTATCGCCCTCAATAACGGCGGGTTTGATATTCGCCCGGCGAAAGATATCTTCAAAAGCATGTTTTACGGTTGATGTACCGGCTCCTGAAGAACCTGTAACAGCAATAATAGGATGGGAAACAGACATTTAAGCCTTCTCCTTGGAGAGCGTATTGGGGACGGATTTGACTTGCTTACGAGTACAATTTCCGGTCTAGGTAGCCAGTCCACGAGAAGGAATCGACCAGGATGTCATTGGCAATGATATCGGGCTGATATTGGATTTCACCCTGAACAGTGGTTGAGTTCGAGTCGCCCAACATGCCAGTAATGACGACTCGACCAACCTTAAGAGAAAGGTGTTTACATGCTGTTGCCAATTCGTTTTGTAACAGACTTAAATAGCCCGACTCATCAGGCAGCGATTGCTGCAGTTCAGCGATGAACGGGGTTAAGGTTTTATGTGTGCTCATTTATCGCTCCAAATTCTGCGAAATAACAATGAATGGTTTCATGACCTTAAATTGTCGGATTGTTGGTTGTTGCTATGCGCTAGGCATGCTCTCCTATGGTGTATTTGTTTATCTTCAGGCAATGACCATCCATCATTATCAAGCTGAAACTTGCCTGAATTACCCTGGCCCCGACAGCCGGTAATGCACCGTAAACTCGATGCATAGCAACGGAAATACGGGAATAGCTTTCAATGACCACGCGAAACAAGTGGCGGATAAAAGGGTTGCCAGTATGCTTTCTGGCACTCTCAGAATTTTGATTGACAGTCGGGCTGCCACACGGATCTGCTGTCTGCATATCAGCCTGCAGCTGTTCCAGGGTATTAACGTAGAAAACTGCAACTGTAAATTGATGCTCTGCGGCATAACCACGCAGTTGTCGTAATAATTGTAATGCCAAAATATTCATCCTTTCGATTTGCAATTCCATCGGCGGAAAAGCGTGTCACTGATGACCCGTTATTTATGGTTTTTTAATCTAGACCAGCAACGCAATAAATAAAAGACATAAATATTTATGGACGGCATAAACAAAATTTATGGTTCAAGTCGTAACGACTTTTTCATGGCAACACAGGATAGCGTGATCGGCTCCCCTAAACTCGGCACCTTGTTTGTGCTGGATACCTTTTATTGGCTCTGCTAATACTCCCAGCTGCGATAAAGTTCGTTCGCTTCCTTCATATCCTCGTAAAGCCAGACCATTCGATCCAGGAACCAGCTTTTACCAAGATAGGCCAAAGACACACCCAGAATCGCGCCCCAGACAGAAAAATAGACAGTAGCCCAGACCGCTAACAGCAAGCCTGTGAAGGAAATACCATTAAGAAAACCATGTAATGGAATGGTATGCCGATCCGGTATTGGAACCGTATCCCGGTTTAAATAAACGCGCTCGCCCAGAACGGCTTTTGATGCCCAGTTTTTGGTAGATTTCGGTTTTTTGAACAAGATAGGATTGAAAAATAACCACAGAAGCGATGCCAGCCCTGGTACCAAACACCACCAGCCAATCCACTCCCTGCTCCAGAACGCAATGACGATAAAAGGAAGCACAGAATATCTTGTCCAGACACTCACGGGATTGGCGTGTCGCATCCAGTTTTCATCATCAAGCTTAAAAATCCCGGCAATTTTCCGTTCCAATGTCATGTCGTATTACCTCTGGGTAAGTAAAAGTTTTTTTTTAAGATTTAGCTTTGCCTTGAAAGATGAATAAACGTCCGCTTGAGAGTGCGAAGTATGATATTCGGTTTCAAAAATCAAACAGGTAAACCACAAGCAATTTAATGGTAGCCGTCATCGTAATGTCATAACAAATCTGCATCATGATTTCCCATTTGTATGTGGTGGTGTGATGCTTAAAACGGTTCGCAGCAGGATTCTGTTCTTTTCTTCTTTCTCTGTCTTTGCGCTCTCAGCGCTGGCATTTTTGTCCTGGTCAATCATTGGAAAGGCGCAAAATTCCGCTGAACAACTTATCCAAAACAGCCTGACTGAATCCTGGTTATTGACTGATTTGGAACAGGATCTCCGTCACTTGCAAGATCTCTCATTTAAAACCAAGGCTCAGTTACTGCTATGGAGTGAAATTAACCAGCAATTTGAAGTGCTTTCACAATCAATCCCTGCCAAATTGCATGCGATTGAGCAAAATCCACAACTACGTAACTGGTACAACGAAAGCACCGATCTTCGCGAACCGCTGGCGGCTTATCTTGACGAACTGGGCGCAGGAATCGCCGAGCAGAGCTATTATCAGGCGGGGAAAACCGTGGATTTCTCCCTCTTTCCGGTGCTGTCCCCCCTGCTGGAAAAAATAAATATCCGCAAGGAAACCAGTCGCAACCATATCTCCCAGGACTCAGATGAACTGCTAAATTATCTTGGCCGGCAACAGGTTTCATTGATCAGCGGCTTCATATTTTTTCTGACCGTAATTGTGTTGATGACCTTCTGGTTAAGAAAAACCGTTATTTTCCGGCTGCAACGCATCGAGCAGGATATTCAGGCAATGGATAAAAATTCGGATCTGGCCACCCCACCGACTCTGGCTGGTTCCGACGAAGTAGCTGGTGTGGCGACCGCTTTGATTCGACTGGTAGGCCGATTTGAGGGATTTATTGGCGATATCAGAAATGCCTCGAAAATCGTGAATGAGCGTTCCGATCACCTTGATAGCCAGGCAAGAGAACTGGAGTCCGCATCCCGAACGACACATGATCATATTCAGGAAGTCACCCTGTCGATGCAGGCAATGGCCGAACAGGCTTTTACAATTGAAACATCAACGCATGACTCAACTGAGACCCTTCGATCTGCCGTAACAGCGAATGCTGTTATTCAATCAGGCCTCAAAAAAAGCGAAATGGCGGCAGATAATACCGTTGAAGTGATTGCAAGAGTGACGAGCTCAATACAAGAACTAACAGAATCAACCTCAAAAATTGAAAAAGTCATTAGCGTCATCGCCGAAATAGCTGAACAAACCAATCTGCTGGCGCTTAATGCAGCCATTGAAGCCGCCAGAGCTGGCGAACATGGTCGAGGATTTGCCGTTGTTGCCGACGAAGTGCGAACTCTTTCGCAGCGCACCACCGACTCTACGGGACAAATTCGGCAATGGGTACATGATCTGATTCAGGTTGTGGAAGCCGTTGATGACCAAATCACAGAAATGAAACATGCCGGGGATGGCAATCGCCACACTTTAAACGAACTTAAAGAACAGCTTGCCACCATGAATCACTGGTTTGCCGATTTAGAGCAACGGACAACAACCATTAACCAAGCCCTTTCAATGCAACGAGAAGAGATTGACCGGGTCGGTTTGCGATTCGCAACACTTGATAATCATGCATCAACCGTCAGTGAAACCATCGCTGGCAGCAGAGCCATCAGTATCGCATTGAAAACCGAAGCGAATTCGATGAACAACCTCACCGCACGCTTTCGGACTTCTTTTGATAGTTAAAAAACGGGCCGGGCAACGAGATTAATTATTGGGAGGCGGTGTAAAAATCTAACACGTTTCGATTCTTACACGGCCTCAAATTTACCTGTGGCGCAATTCTTATTTAACAACCACGGAACAGCCAGGCATGAATGAGCTTGGTATAGCGTGGCATCACCACATAGACCATCAGCAATACGGCAATGCCGGTGATGATCAGGGTATCCAGATAATGGTTGTCAGGCAGCCCCAGCTGGTGAAGTGGCAGTAGCAGAAACGGCAATATCAATACCAGCGGATAGATAGCCGACCAGGTGACCAATGCCTGTTTCCAGCGAATGGGCACTTTGGTATTCGCTTGCTCCGGGGTAAACCAGAAATCCAGCCCGCTATTGATATAAAAATCATCGCCTTTGACCAGCAATGGTGACACTTTCGCTATCAACTCACTGCGTTTGGCCGACTCCATCCAGCCACGCAAATGTGACTGCGTATCAAAGCGGATAATGATCGTGTAGGTTTCGGTCAACCCCGCAATGGGACGGATAACGTTCAAATCCAGATGCCCCGGGCACTTTTAGATTGCGGGGCAATTTCATTTAGCCAGGCTTCATACTCGGCGTGTTTGTCCTTATCAACCTGATGGGTAATCACCGCCGTCGCGCCCTCGGTTATCGGATCCACACGCTTTTGTTGCATAACTCACTTCCTAAAAATTAAAAAAACTGGACAAACGCTTTAGCCATAAAATATCAAGGCCTGCGTTTTTTATAAAATTCTATCGTAGATATCAAAATGATTTAGGGCCAGTGCAAACATATTGAGTGTTTACACTGACCCTAAATATTAAGCTGATGCCGGAACCAAACCCTAAGTCATAATCGACCTGCTGTTAGTTCGGTCCTTCGTCGATTGTTACCCCAACAGGCGTGCCCGACCAGCCCACAGTCCAAAAAGACCGAAAGCGAAAAGCGGCAATGCCGCTGGTAATGGCACCGGATTCAACTGACTTGCGAGTTGTGCGGTAGAAAAAGTGCCATCATTGCCAAAGGTCCAGGAAGAGAAGTTTTTAAATTGTCCAGAGAACAGTTCATTACTCGCGATCCCAAAGGACATGTATATCAGCGTGTCAGTGATATCAAATGACAAAATATTGGACAGCGAAAAGTCATTAAAGAAAACGCTGTTATTGCCCTGGCCTCCGTCAAAGAAGCCGGTGCTGAGCATTCCTGAGGTCAGCCCTTCTATGATCAGGTTGTCATCGCCGGCACCAAAGATAACATCACCAATAATCTCGCTGTTGCCAGTCAATAACAGGCTGCTGTTACCCTGATTAGGTGCAAACTGGATAGCTGTGCCCGACCGGCCATTCAGAGTGCCGCTGTTCTCAATGGTGATCTCTGAGGTACTTGCCTCATCCATACCAATCGCACGCACACCTTCGATATAGCCTTCGTTAACGATGGTCAATGGACCAGCGTCGCGCACCTCACCCTGTGTGGGCTCGAACAGTGCGTCCACATCGATGCCACTGCCGCCATTCAATGGATCACTTGCAGACCCAGTAGAGACAATCACACCAGTGGCATGGTTATGCACTCTGCCCTCATCAATGTCGATCCCGTCATCGGTGCCAAGAATCACACCATAGTTATCTGCCGTCCCGCTGGCGAATTGCACGCCGTCTTCATCGTCAGTGGCACCGGCATTCGTCCAGGTCTTTGTGTCCGCATCCCAAGACAACCCGTTCAGGGCGACAGTGCCACGGTTTTCAAGAGTGAAATTCTCACGTGCTTCAATGACTTCCTCGCCACCACGAAGCGTACCGTGGTTAATCACGGTGCCACCCGCTCCACGACTCTGGATGGCGCGCCCATCAGTACTTTGGATCAGACCGTAGTTGGTGATATGAGCATTTTCCAGTTCAGCGTCATTGTCCAACCTGACAGCCTGATTTTCTGCAAAGATTTTCCCGCTTTCCCGGTTAATCAATGTGAAATTATCTGCATCGTCCTGAAGACGGATACCGCGGTCACCGCCACGAATGGTGCCGGAATTGTCAATTGTCAGATTCGCGCCCTTGCCGCGAATCGCATCATCATTGCCGCTTTCAATCAGGCCCTGATTGTTGACAGACTGATTCGAACCTTCCAATTGAACCGGACGCCCGTTCGCACGGATAATCTCTGCATCACTCTCGATGGTTACGGACAGATTATTTCGTTTGTCATTGATATTGCCACTGCTTGTCGCGTTACAGAGCAGCGTCGGTGAATCAGCAGCGCCGCCCGGAATACAAGTTGCTGCCATAACGGGCACGTTGGCCAAAGCCAGTGCTGAAGCGAAAATTAATTTGTGTGTATGTCTCACGTTACCTCCAAGTCTGAACATTGATATCAGAAATGAAGGTAGTGGGTTTTTATGACAACTCTATTAATTTTGAAATTAATGTGAACTAAAGCGCTAAAAATAAATTATTGATGTGGTAGGCCATAGAGAATTAAACAGTCTCTATACGAGTTTGTTGAATTGAACTTAAAAAACGAAATAACGTACGATGATGATAAGAAATTGTTTGAAAGTGCCTATTTCATAAGGAGAAACAGATGTCGACTGATTCTGCAAAACAAGCCACGCTCTATCGTATGGTGATGGAAAAGCACCTCTGCCCTTTTGGCTTAAAATCGTTAGATCTACTTGAACGTGAAGGTTATACCATCGAGGATAATTGGCTGACATCACGCGAACAGACCGACGCTTTTAAAGAAAAACATCATGTTGATACCACACCACAAACGTTTATTAACGGCGAGCGGATTGGCGGGTATGACGATTTACGGCGTCACTTCGGCAAAAAGGTAAAAGCCAAAAACGAAACCAGTTATCAGCCGGTAATGGCTGTATTCGGAGTTGCAGCTCTGCTTGCCTTAGCTATTAGCTGGATGATGAGCGGAAGCCTATTCACTCTCCGGAGTGTGGAATTGTTTATCGCCATCAGCATGTGCATCCTCGCATTGCTCAAATTACAAGATGTTGAAAGCTTCTCGACCATGTTTCTCAATTACGACCTGCTGGCCCGAAAAGTGGTGCGTTACGCTTATGTGTATCCCTTTGGTGAATTACTGGCGGGTGTGCTGATGGTAGCGGGAGCAATGTTGTGGTTAGCCATCCCGGTGGCTCTAATTATCGGGTCTATCGGCGCGGCATCCGTTTTTAAAGCCGTTTATATTGATAAACGCGAACTGAAATGTGCCTGTGTTGGCGGAGGCAGCAATGTACCACTGGGATTCGTCTCTCTCACCGAAAATCTGATGATGATAGCGATGGGATTATGGATGATTAGGTACCTTTGAAGCCGTGGCATGTGACCAGCAGCCATAACCACACATATCAAATAATCATGATAAGCCGAAAAACGTTATGCCCAATAAACAAAGGTGATAAAAACAGGAATCATGAAGTTATAAACATATTTTGACGAAATAATGCAAAGGAACACCGAGTAAATTCAGGCCGTGGCCTCAAAGAGCATTTACTTAGTTCGTACATTGCGTACTAAAAACGAATTGCCGGGGCCACGTTTTAATTCAAATAAATCAATCGCTTTAAACAAGCTGCTGAGATTTCTAAAGCCATAGTTTCGAGTATCAAATGAGGTCTTGTTTGAAATGTTTGAACCAACAGGCCCAAGCGCCGCCCAGCCGTCTTCGTCTTCGGTTGCCTCGATGGCCTGCCGCAGCAAATGAATCAATTTGGTATCTGATTTTATGTTCTTGGGTTTCACCGCTGTTTTGGTGACTTCTTTTTCTTGATCCAGGAAAAGAAACTTGGAGCAGGCATTCACAAATGCCGACGGTGTTTTCCGTTCACCGAAGCCCAATACAACTTTCCCTTCCGCTAAGGCCCGGGTCACCATTGGCGTAAAATCACAATCCGATGACACAAAACACATCACATCAATCTGCTTGGTATACATCACATCCATCGCATCAATCACCAATGCAATATCGGATGCATTTTTCCCTTTGGTTAAATCATATTGCTGGATGGGTTGAATGGCATACTCATGCAACAG
The DNA here is from genome assembly GCF_004832235.1 of Methylophaga sp. SB9B. Lineage (NCBI taxonomy): Bacteria > Pseudomonadati > Pseudomonadota > Gammaproteobacteria > Thiotrichales > Piscirickettsiaceae > Methylophaga > Methylophaga sp. SB9B. The sequence goes on along the minus strand of NZ_SSXS01000002.1, from coordinate 294,732 downwards.
ATCTTCCCAGGCCTTTAGCGTGGGCGACTTCCAATTGCCATACGCTTTCCGGATAGTGACCACACCATAGTTTGCGACCTCACTCAGAACATCTTCAAACTTACTCGCGGGTGCATTATCAGCATCAATAAATAAGGCAATTTTCTGTTTTAATTCATCCATGTTTGCACCTCCAGCCAATATAGATTTGTAGATGATTAGCTATCTATTGATACTAGTATTTTTATTACGACTTTATCACTGATAGCCGGATAAATTTCATTTAGCTCTGACACTCTAGATCGCCAAGCGATTTATCAAAAGCAGTTGTATCCGTCATTGCCTCATGCTCTGCCTGATCCAATATGACGGGGCCGCTACCCGATGCGGCCAGTGTGTCATCAGGGTTATAGAGTGGGCAATTGGTCATACTCAGACAGCCGCAACCTATACAACCAGCCAAGTTATTACGCAATGTTTGCAGATACGCAATCCGGCCATCCAGCATACGTTGCCAGTTTTTTGAAAGCTGTTGCCAGTCCTCGACTGTTGGTGTGCGTTTATTCGGTAATGACAAGAATGCCTGTCTAATCTCTTCCAGGCTAACCCCGACTTTCTGTGCAGCTTTTATCACCGAGATCCGCCTTAGAACTTCGGGTTTATAGCGTCGCTGATTGCCATCATTACGCCAGCTCTGGATAAGGCCTTGTTGCTCATAAAAATGCAAGGTACTGACTTTTACACCGCAGCGTTTTGCTACCGCCCCAACACTCCAGTTTGCCTCTGACATCACTTGCTCCTGAATTTTTTCGTTGAATTTGAAAAAAAAGCTTTACCTCAACCTTTGTTGAGGTTTTAACCTGTCGACTCGATTATTGCAAGGAGATGTTTTATGTACTTGGAGCATGTAAATCTGGTGGTCCCTAATATCGATGACATGTTGAAGTTTTACCGCGCGGCATTTCCACACTGGCATGTACGTGATGAAGGCTTTAGTGATTGGTATGGCAAGTCACGAAAATGGCTGCACTTTGGTGACGATGAACACTATATTGCCTTCTGCGATAACGGCGAAGGAGTCAACCGTGATCTGACAGGCCATAGCGTGGGACTCGCGCATTTTGCTTATGTCACCAATGACCTTGCTGCCGTGATAGACCGATTAACGAACGCTGGCTATGACATTTCTAATCCAGGCGCCACCGAACCATTTCGCAAGAACGTCTACTTTATCGATCCCGCAGGCTTTGAAGTGGAGTTTGTTGAGTATCAGTGGGGGTTGTTATGTACCTGAGTGATATCCAAGTCGAGCAAAATTTAAATCACGAAGCACAGCAACAACAGGAGTTGGTGTGATGAAAATCGCCATAGTATTTCATTCAGCTACGGGCAGTACAAAGCAACTTGCCCAGGCTGTTGCTGCAGGTGCGGCAACACTGTCAGACGTAGAAGTTATTCAGGCAGAGATTGTTGGTACAGACATTGTTGAAGGACGTTTTCGCAACAGCAACCTGCTCCAGCAACTAGACAACGCGGATGCAATAGTTTTTGGCTCACCAACTTATATGGGCTGCGTATCCTCGCAATTTAAGGCCTTCACAGATGCAACGGGTGATCTTTGGGCCGAGAAACGTTGGGCTGACAAGATTGCTGCTGGCTTCACCATTGGGGCAAGTGTAAGTGGTGATCAGCTGAATACGATTCAATACATGCAAGTATTCGCAAGTCAGCATGGCATGCTATGGGTAAGCCTGGACATTCCTGGTAACTTCGATGCAGAACAACGTAATCGCCTCGGAGCACAATCAGGTTTAATTGCCCACTCGATGGATGGTAACGTCCACGAAACAGATTTGATCACCGCGCACTATCTTGGACAAAGGGTCGCCAGCCTTGCGAAACGATTTACAGCAAAACAATAACAGCATTTAGGACTTTATCACTGATGTCCGTATGAATTTCGTATGCTTCTGATGTTTCGATCTTGAGCTTTTTTATACGAGCGCTTCCAGCTTTTGCAGTTGTGCTTCATCAATAGGATATTTGCCTGGATGGTATTCATTCAGTCTCCTATGCGACAGCACGACACTGGACACATCAATTGATGCCGAATGAAGTCCAGCTTTTACCCGTGACATGTCTGAACTGTTTAGCAGAAGGGATTGCAAAATGGCGACTAGTTCAATCGTGTTACCTTTTTCCTCAGAAAGAATCTCGGAAATGGTAGGCCTATCGTTGGACTTGAAAACATTGAAACTCATTGATGCAGTTTCGCCAACAGAAGAATCTTCCCATATGATTCTCCTGATCACCAAGTGTTGGGCGGCCAAGAGCCATTCATCATAGTTCAATGTACTGTCGATTTCCCGCATTTCATTACACGCGGAATTGAGCGTTTTAAATAGGCCAGCCAGAGATCTGGCTTTTGGCGAATTTTTGTCGGAGCTGTGGGCTGCACCTTGATCGAAAATTGCCAGACCGATGCGAAAGAGCAAAAACAACAGCCTACCGGCTTCAGAGCGCGAGCTGTATTCATCCTCTACTGTATCGGCATCACCGAATTCCACAATTTCGCGTAAGGTGATGGTGTTATTCCAAAGACCTGTCCAATCTTCCGTTGAGGATGAAGATTGAGCAATTGGATAAGCCAGTAAGTTTGCGGCAATACCTGGGATATCTTCATTCATGTTGGAGATCAGGTTGGCTCGCTTGCGCAACGACCGTCCTTTATCTCCAGCCCAGTCTTCAGGTGACAAATTCCATTCATCTCCAAAACTCTTCCAAGCAGGTGTCTGGATTTGCTCGTCATAGGCAAAGGACGCCAGTGCGCATCGGTAGCACCAGTCTTCCCATAAGGGCGCGCTATCAGGAACTGTTTGAGGTAAAAAGCGATTTTCCAGCTTTCGGCCAATCGCATCGATCAAGGAATTATCGGCATATGCCGATGATTTCACATCAGATAGATCCTTTTCAGTCTGCGATAGGAGCTGCCGCACTAGCCAAGGCACCCAGCGAACAAAAATGGCGGAGGCATCTTGGCGAGCAGCCAAAGCGTTTACGATAAGTTCTGCAGTGCTGGATATTTCCTGTTTGATCTCATCAAGCTCTCCAGGAGTGAGATCCGGATTGAGGTCTAGTGGCACATGCAATACCTGGTTGCGTGCCTCGACCAGAAGCAACGGCATCAGTACAGAGCCATTCCACTTTCCATCAGCTTCAAAAGCAACAGGAGCTACGACAATCATTCTTTTCCATTCAGAGAATCGTGGAGAGGATGCGCCTATGCCTACCACGAATAACAATGCACTTACCAAATAAGGGTTGGCTGATCTGGATATTGTGCGAATGAACTCGTCCGGCTCCAATTTGTAAAACACGTAGAATAACGGAAGCTCTTCTTGGTAGTTCATGAAACCGTGCCAGCCGCGCAAACCCCACCATATTTTTTCAATTTTGTCTGGTCGTGTGTTCCAGTTATTCCAGGCACCTACTCGTTCTTCGTTGGCGCGCTCCGACCTAGATTGCAATGAGAAGTTTTCCAACGCAGTAAAAGTTTCTTTGGCAAGCTTGGTATAAGAATCACATGCCGAAGGATGGACTTCGGAATACGCTATCATGGCTGCGCTCAACCAATGCCCAAGTTTCCATGAGTCGTATTTTAATGCGTTGACCTTGGACCAAGTTCGCAGCGTCGGCATTTGTGCGAGTGCTGCCGCACAAGCGAGAGTCATCAGCAAAGCATTGCTATCGGGGACTACCTGAGCGAACTCGTCGGCGACTTGGGCCGTACGTTGTTCCAACTCAGAAAGATCGCCACTTTGATTCACTATCCAGCTAATGACGTCATCGAATGCCTTGGTCTGGACGAGAGAAAATAAACTTAAAAGATTGAGGAAATCTAGCGCAGTCTTGAACGAGGATTCTGCAGAGGCTTCCCGTGCTTCTGCACGGCGTTCGCTTGGCCACCGTTCGTTCATTTTCGTTCTCCTGCGTTCCAGATTTCCTCAAAGAAGCTGATAGCGCCATGTTCCGATGCCCGCCAGCCTCGACTGGCGGCACTAACTTTGGAATGAAAACCGCCCACCGTTCCACCAAAATGCCAGAGTTCGTCATCAATGATAGCGAAGCGATCGTGAACAAAGTCGCAATCTCGCGTGAGGTGCCCTCTGATTTCGATGCGACATTCCTTCTCACGCCTCACCGCTTGGTTACTGATTGCCTGCGCACGTAGCTGGAATTTCTTAAGATCATCTTCGTCAATTTCTTGATGGTGTTTCGTTAGCAATCGAATATCGCTTGCAGCAAGCCATAATGGTAGCCATGTCAGGATTTGTTCGATTCGTCTCGCGGGTTTTCCACTGTCGGGTATCAGCAGATATTCGTCAACGATCCAGATGCGCTCTTGAGCATTTGCAACCGCCTTACTAAATTTTTGCATGGGAACAGGATCGTTAGAGTACTTCCGCTCATAGGCAGCAATGGCTGTCGGGAAGAGAGTTTGCCCACCCTCTTGGGATCCCCAAAGAATTTCTTTAGCGGGAAATGGGCGCTCGGCCTTAGGGGCAATTGAGATATGTAGAGAAAACCCTTTCATGATGAGTACCCCTGATTCTTGGCCTGCTGCTTTTTATAATCATCAAAGGATATTGCCTGCTTCAACATGCCTTCAAGCTGTTCAATCACCTCATACGGATTGGGAAGTTTAACGATCAGGGATGCCTTGTCGCCCAAAGTGTTAAGCGAGTTACCAAGAAACCAGACCGTATCGTCTATTACTAGAAAGCGGTCGTGCAGGATAGATGATTGGAGTACGTATGTTTTTGCGGCAACCTTAGCATCGTTCTCCAGTTGCGCGAGCTGCAGACTGAATTCATCGGTCTTCGAGGGCTCTTGCTCCTTCGATTTAAATGCTAGGCTTGAACTAATTAGGGTCACTAAGATGGTCTCTGGATTGACGGCATACAGGAATTGCCCCAATTGCAATCCGGCAAGGTAAGGGTCAGCAATCATCACCTTTGACTTGGCCCGCCTCAGTTCGCTTTGAATAAAGCGCATGGCTTCTTCGCGGGAGCCGTCTGGGAACCAGCGCTGGCCGTATTGTTTGGCATTTGCGAGCTTTTCGCGGCGTGATGCAGCAATGGCGATGCGAGCATCGACATTAGGTATACGCGGCCCTTCTCCTATAAGTTCCTGCGAGGCAAATGTTGGACGTTGAGCTACTGGATATTCCATACGTGGGGAGTTGGCTGATTCGCCTATCGGAACACTGACCGTTGCGCCACCACCTACTACAGGATTTATGTTCAATCCTATTTGGCGTAAAAATGGATATGGTGGGCTATAAGCAAGCACACCATGTTGCTGGTGAGCAACCACATATCCATAAGCTCCTATGCAGTCACCTTTATCGATATCCAAGATGCCATCGGCGGGAATGTCTCGTGTGCTGAAGTCTGTAAGTAGATGGGATTGTTCATCGAAGGTAGTGATCTTAAGGTCAGCCAACGATTCTCCTGCTCGAGGAACGAAACGATAGAAAATGCGTTCACCTCTATCGGCAGAGGCTGGAATCATGAAGCAATCTATTTGCTTGAGCACAGGGTCTGGTACGACCAGAGCAACGCTTCCCAGATACTCCCTGTAAAGCCGAAGATCAACATGCAACCGTCTTGCAACAAAAGCCATGACTTTATCATCAGCTAACATCAAGTCGAACCCATCTTGACTGCCGAAACGGCGATGAATACGAGCGGGCGTGTTGCCAATGAAGGGAGCAGGGTCACTTCGTCCGAAAAAATGTGCAAACAAACCCTCACCTATTGGCAGGCCGAGATACGGCCAGGTTGGGTCATCTGTCAACGTTGATATTTCTATCTTTATTCCATCGTACTTGCTATTACGTTCCTCATGTCTAGTGGGGGTCGGGGACCTATCATCGCCGCAGCCAAGAGCACGATACCAGTCAATCGCTTCTTGAACATTTAAAAGCACACGACGAAAATAAACATTCTCGCCAGTTTTTCCGACGGGAAAACAGTCTAGTCCCTCCATCGGAGGAGGTAGCGGTCTGCCCCGGGGAAGTAGTGATACAGTAGCGAAAAGCAAATGACCCGCTTGGTTTCGTTGTTTTTGTAGGGTCGCTAACCTTATGACAGCGCCCGAGTAGAAGTTTGTGTTTAACACTGAATGTCCCTTGCAATTGGCAATGCATTGCTTACTCAAGTTACTAGCAAGCTACCAGTCCAGTTAACGACGAAGCTCAACCGCCCCGGAGTCTCCCAGAGGTTCCAGTATCGGCTGCAACGCATTGTTGGACGGACTCACTGGTAATCCTCCACGGCCCCATCCGAAAACCTAATCAATACCTCAATGCACAGCGTGCCCGCCTCCATGGCTTGCTGAAATCTTTCAGTCAGATAAGAATCAAACGCCATCAATGGCGTAATCGTGGTCCCACGCTCTGAGATCATCTCACTCGCCTGCACTATACGAAGAAGTTCGCTAACATCGACTATGTGAAGGAATCCACCTGTTGCGGCCGCGAAGTCTCGCATCATCAACACACCAAGTGAGTCTCGATCCTGGACAAGACCAAAATCAGGAATTAGCACGATTGCGTGGAACGGTTGCTCCCGCTCCACGTCGATTACCGCACGAGATTTGGTGGTTACTGGCGTGCCGCGCTTTAGATGGCGAATCCCGCCTCTAAGCTGCTTGACGGCTTTTTCGATGTGGCTAGATAGATCCGCAGCAAGCTTGTTGCGTGAAGGAAGTTTATCGCGACCGATTACTGTCAGAGACTTCGATTCGATTAGAGTAGCACCGTACTTGTGACTGAGGATCACATCAGTTAATTCGCGTGTTCCTTTTCCCTTCGGGATCTGGGGTGAAGCGTGTACGTTAAGCGGGTCTATGCTGTCCGTTAACCAGACTGCCAAGTGCTCTTGCTGGCGCCCTTCGTCAGACGAGAAGATGTCAATTGGGCTGACTTCTGCGTGACTCGTGATTAAACTATTGGATACAGGTGTCCACTTAGACGATATGTTGATATCCGAAACGATTAACGGAACCTGAATTCGTTCATTTAGATGAATTTCCCCTAGGAGATCATCAACCTTTTCTACCCATAACTCGTAGTCAACGCCGCCCACGGTGACGTCACGCAACAACTCGGTCACATCGTCGTTAAAATCGGTACTGCAATATGCCCACGCAACATTTATGGCCAGCTCATTAAACAAAAATACAGGGGCCCTTTGTATCTGCACCATCTGGCACAAGGCCTCTAGTTCTTCGTCGTACTCAAAAACCGACCAAAGGCTAGTGGGATTCGTAGGTTCATCGTAGACTGTTAGCACATACACTATCCGATCATCGATACGTGCGAAGATCAACTTGATCGGTACGCCTTGGAGAATGTATTTCAGTAGGACTGAATTTGCCTTCACCAGTATCGTTGGCTCTAACCCACGCTCCCCTTCTGCATTGGCCAAGCGGAACATCTGTGGCACGGCGAGAAATTCCGAGCGTGTACGGCCCGCTAAAATATGCATAAGTAACCAAACTCCTTGCGGGTCACTGGGCCCGTCCAACAGCATGCTAAAGAAGCCGTTGGCCTAATAATAATTATCAGCAAACAGTCTTTTAATTCATTCCAGCGCAAAATCACAAAATTTGACCGCCGGATTTTATTTCGATTTATTTCTTGTCTTGGGAATATTTCCTCAAAAAAAGCTCGGCCTGATAACGCTGGAATAATTGGGCGTGATTGATTTGATGTTATTTGGGATGGAGTGTTTTCCATAACCTGACTTCCATATTGCCAATCCGTTGCGGATATCGTGGATTGAATATTCCACAGATTCGAATGGCTGGCAAATTCAGCAGGTAGAGCTAATGGATTAATTAGGGTGAAGCAACCTGTTCAGATGTTCAGCCATCAATTACCTTCACTGCCATCCAGAAAATTAATCACCCGATTTAATCGCTCGTTGTGTATTTCATGGGTGCTGTCCATAAAGGGGTGCCCATAATTCCAGCCGATATAAACACTCGCCCCTTTTTGTTCAGCTCGCTCTCTAAACTCAGTGGTCATATCGGGGCCAAGGACAGAATCAATATCACCGGTTATGACCAGTAGGTTTTTCGCATCATCTGGAATATTTTCTGCAGGATCAATACGCTCTGGACATCCGTGAGGTGACAATCTGCTTGGGCTGGAGTCAATCACCGCGCGATCGAACTGTGCTCCACTTCCGATTACGTTTGCCATAACAGCACCACCAAGAGAAATCCCATAAAGCAGCTGTTTCTCATACTGTGAGTTCAGATGAGTCACTAATTCTTTGTAATCTTCGATGATGGCGTTAATCCTGCGTTTGCCTTGTGACTCTCCATAGCCGCGATAATCATAAATATAGATATCGTAACCTCGCTGAGAAAAGCGCTCTAAAGCGGTAATCATCAGGTCGGCTATCATGGCGTTACCCAACGCCACCAGAATGTAGCCTTCAGGTTCTGTTGCCAGGCCATGTTCATCTTGAGACTGATATTTATAACCCCTTAGAACTTTATCATCAGCGGTTGTAAATTCTGTTCTCTGGATAAGGTCGTTTCCAGCAACCCTGGAGGCATCCGGCTCCGGTGCCATCGAACTCCACATGGTAAAACCATCCGCTCTTTGAACCATCCACATACAGTAGCTTCGCGATCGGCTGAAAATGCGACATTTGGCATGACAACCAAGAAAACAAATAAATACGTTTTTGGAGTAACCATAGGATTCATCCTCCGTTAGTCACATTCACAGTGGATGCACTTCAGCCTAGAAGTGACATAAACCGTTTCAGGGCAGACGCATGTTAATGCTGAACCAGACATGGTCGTCCAGTTCTAATCCATTTTGACGCTCACCACCAATCGAGTAATGGAGCCCAAAATCCACTGGCAAACTGGGAACGGCACGCTCAATACTCAATGTGGCATCGCGAAAGGCAAATGATTGCGTCTTCTCAAAAGCGACCCTGCCATCGCTAAAGACCGCATCATCATTAAAATAATAGGCCCCTGCGCTGACAGCAACGCGAAAGTCGGCTGGCAAGGGTTTTACGAAGCCGATATTGGCATAAACATCACCCGCTGAGGTCCAACTAGAATCGTTAAGCGGACTTAACACAATGAAACGCATGCTTCCGAGGGAGCCCGAAAAAAACTTCGAAGGACACCGGCATCCTCATCGGTGGGGCTATCGCCAGTAAAACCGTGCCTGACGAGGCCGGTTTCATAATCAAGCCCACCGAACGAACCGCTGAATCCCGCCTTAACATCAATTTGGTTATTACCGGGATTACTGAAATCCAGCGTGGAAAACATCCCACCAACAAACAGACCGTTTTCAGCAGTGTATTTGAGGTTACCCTGTACGACGGCACCATCACCCATCAGAACACCGCCCCAAATGTACTTCGATTTTAGGATGGTGTTGGCTTGTATTTGTGCCAGGGCCATTCCGGGCACGCTTATCATGATAATGAGTAAGCAGAGTCCTCTCAGTAGTCCGTGTTTTTTAACCAATTTCATATCCGCTCAAATTGTGACGAGTAGCAGGGAGCTTCACTTTAAAAAGTTAGCTCACCAACCCCAGTATTATCCGCATGCAACTGATACTGTTTAAGCATCACTTTGATCTGCCCGTTCAGATGCTCAGGAGTCAGGTAAAACAGGCTCTGGCTTCAGAAATGGTGCAGGATCAACCGGTCCACCTGAGTAAATTCCGAAATGAAGATGCGGTGGTGTGGTAATCGCGTTGCCAGTGTTGCCAACATACCCGAGTATGTCGCCTTTTTTAACCCTATCGCCGGATTCAACTGCGAATGAATCCAGATGGGCGTAATAATAACGAGCACTGCCGAATCCAATCATGCTGCCTGATAGCCAGACGTGTTCGCCACCTCTGGCACCTGTGCCGGTTCGAACATAGCCATCAATCACTGCAGTAACTGGTGTTCCCTTTTCTGCAAAGATATCCACGCCATGATGTTTTCGGGCTCCGCCATCACGATCCACACCGAAAGGGCTACCGATATCCCGTTGCCCTGCTCCTTCTACGGGAAACGGTAATGAACCGCCATTGGCCATTGCCAATGAATACTCTGCATTGGCAAATAACTCTGGTTGAAGAACGATGCGGTAATCGCCCGCTTTCGACACAACCTGACTATTGGTTGCATCATCTGCGTCCAAATCTGTGACAGTTGACCATTCTTGCTCGTTTTTTTCGCGCCGCTCCAGGCTGGCATAAAGCCGACTTTCCGAAGTATCCAGTCGTGAGAATTGCCATATCAGCTTTTCACCTCGCTCAAGCCTCACCTGATAAACATGTGCCTCTACTTCATCACTCGCGAAGGATGCCGTTGTACGGTACTGACCAACTGCTTGAACAGGCTGCTCAGCTGCTCGATCGACAGCATCTGCCCATCGTTGACCCAGTGGACTATCCAATAATCCTGCTACTCGTAAACGCCATATAAATAGATCCCTTGGTGACCAGCCCAACATATCAAAGGCAACATAACGAACTGCGTTTTCACTGCTATCAACTGCGTTCTGCCGAAGGTCGTCACGAACGGTCAGAAGAACGACTAATAAAGCTAACAGACCAAAAAGTAACCAGGCTCGTATGCTTCGTTTCTTTGGATTTATTGCAGACTGATCAGCGCTTTCATATTCTGTCGGGACACTTTCAGGTTCAGACGTTTGCTCGCTATCAGTTGTTTTGGTCGGGTCACTCATACCAACGTTCATCTCTTTAATAGATTATTGATATTACAGACTCTAAGGAAGAATGGTCGTAGGCGATATGATTGAGGTTAAAACGTAACGATTGTATTGGCTTGAATTGTTCAGTTACTTGGATAACGATATACCGATTACGGATTTTTATGAGATGGCGTCATGCATAAGAAAACCAGCGTCTGCCTTGGAGAACATTTTGATACGTTTATTTCTGAACAAATCAAAAGTGGACGATACAGCTCAACTAGCGAGGTTGTCTGTTCAGGACTACGCCTGCTTGAGGAGTATGAGACACGACTGACCACGCTTCGGATATTGCTACAGGAAGGCATAGATAGTGGTTTTGTAGATTATTCTTACGATGACCTTATGCGTGAGCTAGACAATGAATTAAAGTAATGCATTCACTTTTACCTACTGATTGCGAGGTCTTCCCGGATTATTTCCGGGTGTCGAGATGCGATCTCAATCAACGCTTTAGCAGGACCTGAAGGTTTACGCCGCCCCTGCTCCCATTCCTGCAAAGTCCGTGGGGAAATATGAAGCACTTCTGCAAACTCTAACTGTGTCAGGCCCGTTTTACTACGCGCCTCTGCCACTTCATTGGGCTCAACACGACTGACCCCCCGCGCGGCTTTGCCCTCTTTCATTTCTTTGACTGATTGAAGTAGCTTGTTACCAAGCTCTTCCGCGCTCAAGGTTTCGTTACTCATTTTCTACCTTTCGAATGGATTTCAGGATATGTGCGGGGATATTCAATTTAATGGTAAATCTACGTCATTGACGTAGTATTACAAGAAAGATTATTGAGTGAAAAAATTTGATTTGAACCGCTAGGTTAAACAGGCAGAGTTGAATAAGTATTAGGATATGTTTCTCACTCTAATGTTTTATCGCTAGAGTTTGGCATAACAAAAACTTTTGGCTTATCCTGTGTCTAACCAAACGTTATTTATTGGTAATTGTTTAATGACAAAACCACAGTCTCTTTTTCATTATTTGCTTATCGGCTTGTTTATGCTGTCGATGCTGATGCCTGCTGCGCATGCAGAAAATAATGATATGGCTGTACATCATGAGATGAGCGAGCAACAGCATGATTGTCATTCCAATGCTGAACCTCAACCAAAGCACGCTACAAATTCGCATTGCGCCAGTGACAATTGTCAGTGTGCAGCAGCCAATTGTCATGCATCTGGTGTGTTAGGTTTTCAACCGGTTTTTATGGCCTCCCTCTATTCGCAAAGCCGTTTGGCAATTATTGCTGAGCAGCTAGTGAGTCAAAACCCTCCCCAATTCGAACGTCCGCCCAGGGCCTGCTGACCTCTCAAAGCCACCACTGCTGGAGACGATATTTGTCTGCAACAAGGCGGTAATGATGAAGTGTAGCCATCCTACATGAGTCATTTCCAACGCCGTTGAAGGCAAATATAGTCCCAGCCCTTTAGGGTTGTGGCGGAAAAGGCACCACTCTGTGTTGCTCGTCGTTTATTTAGAACGACTAAACTTCACTCCTCGCGCCTTGATTGGTGCCTTTTCAGTCACAACAGAGGCGGCTCTGAGAGGTCAACAGGCCCTAGCTAATTCTCCAGTTCTAAGTGGTATCTACGGATACCCAATCGAAACACTTTGAGGATAGATCTCATGAAACAATTTAGTCGTTGGCTGATCGCTATTTCAGCCGCATTACTCCACTTCTCCGCGATAGCGGATGTGACCGAATATACATTGGTCATTGACCTCGAATCGGTCAATATTACTGGCAAAACCGTCGAAAGAATCACTATCAACGGTGGCATTCCCGGCCCGATAATGGAATTCACCGAAGGTGATGAAGCGGTTATCCATGTAGTAAATAAACTGGATGAACCGACATCGGTACATTGGCATGGTTTGTTACTGCCACCTGCAATGGATGGTGTTCCCGGACTGGGTGGTTTTAAAGCCATCGAAGCTGGTACAACCTTCACCTATCGATTTACCCTTCGTCAAAATGGCACGTACTGGTATCACGCCCATAGTGGCTCTCAAGAACAGGATGGTCATTACGGCGCGTTGGTGATTTACCCAAAAGACGAACCTGTTGTTCAAGCCGATCGGGATTATGTGGTGTTACTGTCTGATTTCAGTAATGAAACCGGTCAGCAAATTCTCGCTAACATCAAAAAAAGCCCGCATTACTACAACTATGCTCAGCGTACTGTCGGTGATTTCTTCGGAGAAGTACGCGAAAAAGGCTTCAAATCTGCTTGGGGTAATGCCCGTGATTGGGGGCAGATGCGTATGTCGCCAACCGATCTGGCAGATGTCAGTTACGATGCGTTTCTGGTTAATGGTCAAACCAATGAAGACAACTGGACCGGAATATTTAAACCCGGTGAACGCGTGCGATTACGCTTTATCAATGCCTCTGCCATGTCGATGTATGACGTGCGAATTCCCGGTTTGCAATTGACGGTGATTCAGGCAGATGGACAATATATCGAACCGGTTACGGTTGATGAATTTCGTTTTGCCGTTGCTGAAACCTACGATGTGATTGTCACACCTCAGGCTGATCGGGCTTACACCATTGCTGCTGAATCCATTGATCGGACTGGTTTTGCTTTGGGCACTCTGGCTCCTAGAGAAGGTATGAAAGGTTTGGTACCAGCACATCGCCCACGTTCGTTATTAACCATGGCCGATATGGGACATGATATGGATCACGGCGAGCATCAGATGAGTCAATCTACAGATTCAATGGATCATAGCGGGCACGATATGCATGGACATGATCATCATGCGATGCAGCACGATGAACCAGCCGAAATACAAAGTGGCTGGGCCGACGCCAGTACGCCAGAAGGTCATAAAGCACTGCAATACAGTGATTTAAGAGCGCTTGGTACACAAACTGATCTACGTCCTGCCGAACGCGAAATTGTGGTGACCTTAGGTGGCACCATGGAACGGTTTATCTGGACCTTAAATGGCCATAAATTCGGTGATCCGGGCTTTGAGCCAATCAAACTCAATTATGGAGAACGGGTAAGGCTGATCTTTAAAAATGAAACCATGATGGCGCATCCGATGCATCTGCATGGCATGTTTGTACAGCTGGAAAATGGTCAACCGGGCGAAAAGTTACCCAACAAACACACGGTTAATGTTGCACCGGGCACCGAATATTCTGTGCTACTGACCGCTGATGAGCCCGGCGAATGGGCGTTTCACTGTCATCTTTTGTATCACATGTCTGCTGGCATGATGTCTACGGTGGTCGTCGCCGAGTTTGATGAAGACGATTTGCCCGCCTCTCAACCAGCACATCACGACATGGGAGGTCACCATGATCATCACTAAATCTAATCTGCTAGTCACATTGCTATTGAGCCTGTTTATTTCCAGCAGCCATGCCGATGATAATCATGATGGGCATGGGCACGAGCATGAATCACACATCTTCCATGCCTTATGGTTTGAAGCCCAACATGGCGGTGGCAGTAAAGGTGATAAAACCCATATTGAATGGGATGGCTGGATCGGTGGAGATACCCACAAACTCTGGCTCAAAGGTGAACTGGAAGGCCACAAAGGCAAGCTGGAAGAGAGTGAAATCTGGGCTTTGTATAGCCGGAATGTGCACGATTTTTGGGATGCCCAGCTTGGCCTGCGTATAGATACTCAACCTGAATCCACCCGTTATTTAACGCTGGGTTTCAATGGGCTGGCACCGTATCTCTTTGAAACTCAGGCACATCTGTTTATCAGTGATTATGGTGATGTGACTGGCCGGTTGAAACAGAAAAACCATCTGCTGTTCACCCAGCGTTTTGGCTTTGAACCCTATTATCAACTGGATTTCACTGCTCAGAATGTTGAACGCCAGGATTTAGGCAGAGGCTTAAGCCAGGGCGAATTGGGCATCAAACTGTTTTATGAAATCACCCGTAAAGTCGTGCCTTATCTGGATCTGAAATACGAACGCAAATTTGGACGTACCGCCTCCATTGCTAGAAATGCTGATGAAAGCGAAGAAGACTGGATTGCGTCAGTAGGTATCAAACTGCTTTTCTAAAACGCTCATAATCAAAGCTCGCTTTAATCCAAAACTCGTTCCCATGCTCCGCGTGGGAACGCCAGTTGACCAGACAGAATCTACAAGTATTCAAAAGTGGGTGATTTCACCCACCCCTGCCCTAAATCCCACACTTTTTATACTGACTTATTGCTTATGCTTGGTTTAACTTTTAAACCGGAATAACAGCACCATGAAAAAACGTCTTTCTCCTTTGGCCCTGATGATTTTGACCGGACTGGCAAGCACTCCTTTATACGCCGTCCATGAACACGATGATGAGATGCTGGATAGAGTGACGGTCACAGCAGCTTCTGTACCAACGGTGGACAGCACTACATTAAGCGAAAACGACATTAGCTCCCAACGTGCTTATAAAAGTGATACCGCCGCATTTCTCAATGATGTGGCTGGCATGTCGATGTATTCGGGTGGTGGTGTGTCGGGTTTACCGTTTATGCGTGGTTTTGCTGATGATCGCCTGCGTATCAAGGTTGATGGCATGGATTTGATTTCCGCCTGTGCAAATCATATGAATCCGCCCCTATCCTATCTTGCTCCCTCGCGTGTTTCAGAGATTCAGGTTTATTCCGGTATCGCCCCGGTGAGTCTTGGTGGTGACAGTATCGGTGGCACCATTATCGCCAAGTCCAAACAACCGGAATTTGCAGCAGATGGCCAGACCCTCACCAAAGGTGAAATTGGCAGTTACTATCGGAGTAATGGCGATGCCCGCGGCGGCCACCTTTCTACCACGCTGGCATCAGAAGATTTCAGTATCACTTATACCGGCTCAACCGCTAAAGCAAATAACTATAATGCCGGCGGCAATTTCAAACCGGCGGGAAATGCTGCCACCGACGGCCGTTCTTTGGATGCTGATGAAGTTGGATCATCCGCTTATGAAAGCCGGAACCATGCGATTGATATGGCTTATAAACTTGATAATCATCAGCTGCAGCTTAAATTTGCCCATCAGGACATCCCCTTCCAAGGCTGGCCAAATCAGCGTATGGATATGACGGAAAACCGCAGCAATCAAATCAACCTGATCTATAACGGCATGTTTGACTGGGGCTCACTGGAAACCTCGCTGTATCGTGAAAAAACCCATCACAAAATGCAGTTTGGTGAAGATAAGCAGTTTCTCTATGGCTCAGGAATGATGATCGCCAACGGTATGCCAATGGAAACCGAAGGTGATAACCGTGGCCTGACATTGAAAGCCGAAATCAATGCAAACAACCGTGATCTGTTCCGTATTGGCACCGAGTTACAACGCTATCGTCTGGATGATTTCTGGGAAGCTTCCGGTGGCATGATGATGGCACCGAATACCTTCCTGAATATCAACAATGGCGAACGGGATCGCTATGGTGTATTTGCCGAATGGGAAGCGGCATGGAACAGTCAGTGGACCACGGTAGCAGGTGTTCGCCATGAAACGGTGAAGATGAATGCAGATGATGTGCAAGGTTACAACGCAATGTATCAGGCAGCTGCGGATGCCTTTAATGCCAGCGACCGTGACATCACCGATCATAATATCGATGCGACATTGCTTGCTCGATTCAAACCTGCGGCTACCCATGATTATGAATTTGGTTACGCTCAGAAAACCCGCTCGCCAAATTTATATGAACGTTTTGCCTGGTCCACCCATGGCATGGCCATGCGGATGGTGAATCTGGTCGGAGATGGTAACGGCTATGTGGGTAATGTCGATCTGGATCCTGAAATTGCCCATACACTGAGCTTCACAGCAAACTTTCACGACGCCAAACAACATGACTGGCATGTCTCACTAACGCCCTATATTTCCTATGTCGACGATTTTATTGATGCCGAGCGTTGCAGCACCGGCGGTGGTGCTTGTACTGCTGCCAACCTGACATCGGAGAATGATTTTGTTTATCTGCAATACCAGAATGTCTCAGCCAAACTCTACGGCGTGGATGTATCTGGTTTCAAAACGCTGTATCAGTCAGAAAAATGGGGACAAATCACCGGAACCGCCACTCTCAGTTATGTAAGAGGTAAAAACCGTGATACCGGCGATGATTTGTATAACATCATGCCGTTGAACTCCACCTTATCGTTAGAGCACAGCAAAAACGGCTGGCGTAATAATGTTGAATGGGTGCTGGTCGCCGGCAAAGATAAGGTCAATAACGAACGTAACGAGATTGAAACGGCTGGTTACGGTTTGGTGAATCTGCGTACCAGTTATGAATGGAAACAAGCCCGCGTGGATTTTGGCATGGAAAACGTGTTTGACCGTCTCTACAGTCACCCGCTTTCCGGTGCCTATGTAGGTCAGGGTGCCACCATGAACACATCGGTTCCATGGGGTGTGACTGTACCCGGCATGGGCAGATCGGTTTATGCCGGTTTGACGTTGAAATTCTGATTTTTAAACAAGCTGAGAGCAGGTCACAAAATCTAAAAAGTGTGACCTGTTAAACAGATATTTTTACCCATAATTTTGAAAGGTTAACTGAACTAAATTGAAGCCTAGTTAATAAATATGCCCCAAATTTGGGCAATATAGCTGATTTCTCTCAAACCAGTTTTAATGACAAAAATTCTCGGTTTCAGCTCAAAGCTGTTGGTTTTACTGAGTTAAGTTTTTAAGACAGGTTGTAAAGCCTGTCTTAAACTGACACGGTGCATTATTTGCTTATACATCAGATTATTAGCTGTAACAGGTGTCAGCATTATGTTCAGTCAATCTGCTGTATTTGATGATGTGAATCAGCATGCCCATTCTTTGCAAAACTGGCCGCAGGAATATAACCAGTTAAGCTCAGGAAAGTTTGAAGGGTTTCTGGAAGATATCCAGCTGGATTCAGTGCGGGTATTTCGTGAACGAATGAAGCAAAGCGTGGTGCAGAATACCCATACACCCACAGGCAAAATCAGTTTAATGATCCCTCACCATATGGATACCAGTGATACTTCGGATCAGGCTCGGCAGATCATGTCGGATGGCGTCACCCTGCTCCCCTACGAAAGTGACTTTGCCTTTGTGGGGCCAGCGGAACTGGATTACAGCGTCATTGCTATTAATCAACAACGTTTAAGTGACTTATTAAGCCATGAAACCTACTCACGGCTCATCGGTTTTAAGAAAAGTCATGGTGTTAAAACCAGTACCGACACCTTAACTCGGTTACGCAATCAGCTTGCCCTGCTTATTGAGCAGTTAAAATCCATTACGGATGATTCGACACTATCAGAAAAACAGATTCAACAACGGTTAAAAGCTGCAGAAGATCACATTATCTTGATTGCATTGACCTTGTACGAGGCTACTGAAACCGGCATCGGCCAACCGAAACGCCTGGGAAATCAACATAACTATATTGTGCAACGCTGTCATGATTATGTGACGTCAAGCGAAGGCAGTTGTGCCAGCGTGGTGGATATTTGTGAGTCGTTACATATCCCACACCGCACGTTGAATTACAGTTTTCATAAAGCCACCGGCACCTCGCCTATGCAATATCTGCGTGCAGTTAAACTGAATGCCGCTCGGCGTGAGTTATTACAAACCGGCTTATCGATTACAGATATCGCAGCCAATTACGGCTTCTTTCATATGGGATATTTTTCGCAGGAATATCGCCGTTTATTTGGCGAAACGCCGAGCATGACGCGTAAGCTTTATGCCTGATGTTCCGGCCTGCCAGTAGGCTAATCCAGCCACTATAAATATCAGACCACCCAAATATTGATCGGCCACCGCAGAAAGCTGCAGCCAGTCCGGTAAGTTGTTCATCATCATATGATGATGGTGTGGCCCTGAGTGAGTCTCGCTGTACATATTTGGGAACACCAGCATCAACAATCCCCAAAGCACTAACGGCATGATCACAGTTAACAAGGTTAAGTTTTGCCAATAACTTGTCTGCTGATGTTTTCGTATCATCATCAAGCACAAGGCGATACCGCTTAACGCCATCAGCCATTTCATTACGCTGTATAACAACGCACTTTGCATAAACAGCGGATGCAACTCCGGTAACATCCAAACCCAGGTTAATACGGCAAAACCACTCATCAATAACGTGAACGGCCAGTGTGATACAGCAACAATATTCGATCTCGGACGAGTTGAATGATGTTGCAACGCACTGATCCATAATAACGGTGCAAGATGATGCACCATCACGCTTTGGGCGCTGTGCAACCAGATGGAATAGCGTGCTAAAGCATCAAACCACGGCAGCATGCCGCTCAAAAACACAACGTTGCCGACAATAAATAACAACGGTCGACTGAGTAATTGATTGGTAACAGCCCATTGATGCAGCGTGATCACAAAGATCACGCTGCATAATAGATCGACCGTGGTCAGCAGCATCGTATCGACTTATTTGGAACAGCAACTGCCAGCAGCAGAAGCCGTATCGACGCTATGACTATCAACATCTTTAGGCAGATCCATCGCCGGATTGCCGTCAAAAAAGTTGTCGGGTTTTAACGAAAAGCCGACGTACTCCACCGGCATAATTGGAAAATCTTCCGGTTTACAGACATGGGTGTGGCCATAGGTATGCCAGACCACAATATCGGTGTTTTCAATCGGACGATTTTTCGCCACGTAATATGGCAGACCATCACCTTTATTCTGGTTGGGATACATGCCTGAGCAATACATTTCCTTGGGATCATAAGGCGTCACCCATAAATGCCTGCTGGCAAAACCGGCCCGTTTGCCAATAAAACTATTTGGGCCAGCCAACATCACCGGATTGTGTTCTGCCACCAATTTATAACTCGGTGGATTGCCGACCGAATTTTTCAGATTTGGATTAATGATCTTCCAAAAACGTCCTGTTGCGCCATTGGCTTCACGGGTCGCTTCGAGTTCGGTTTTGAATAAGGTTGTTTCGGTCTTGAAAACATTACCCCAAGGATTGGTTTCGGCATCTTGAGATGCTGGCGAGAAGTTGGTTTCGACCACCGAGTTGTTTTCACCATCCAACATCATATGCAGCCGTGCATTAAAGAAATGCTGGTGTGTTGGGCCGTAAATTTCAGGGGTGACAATGCCACCAAATTTGGGTTTATCACCAGGCACCATGCCGCTGGTTTGGATAATGCCGGTTAGTTTGGTTTCCTGTTGAATCGTACCGTCCTGATACAGATACCAGTAGAAGCCGTAATCATAGTTGCCCACGGTGCAGAAAAAGCTGACCACTAATCGGCGTGAACGACGCATTTCATAGGTTTCACTTCGAAACTCATAATGTTTCCATAATGTGCCGTAGTCTTCTTCATGCATACACACGGCATTTTTCATCAGAAATGGCAGCCCTGATCATCAACGGCCGGAATATCAAAATAGCGAATCGCGCCCAGACAGTCGCAGCCGAGTTCCAGTTGATTAGCCATACGACCCAGACCATATTCACCGCCATCAAAAGCACATTTCCAGTAATGATTTAGGGCTGTATCGGAATACGGTACGGCCATATCATTGATACTGGCTCGATAGATAATGGGCCGAACCCGTTCGCCATCTTTATAGCTGATTTGATTCAGTACCAAACCTTCACGTGGGGTATATCCCACCCGGAAGGACCAGTTTTGCCAGTCGACTTTCCAGCCATCCACCGAAAAACTCACCCCTTCAGGTTGCACAATATGTAACGGTTTCAGTCCTTCACGGGGTTTGCCTAATGAAGGCGTATCGTAATTGCGTTTGGTTTTGGGCACCGGCGTGTTAATACCATCATCAATGATCTCAATAACCTTTTCTTCATTAAGATCGATAATCGCCATCAGCCCTTCAATCGGGCGGGCATAGCCGTTATCAACAATCTCATCACGCACAAACGCCACACCACGCATCAAGCGCCGACCACGATATTTTTCATCATCGCCGTAATAACCAAATGACCAGGGATCGATTTGAATATTTTCAATATCTTTATCGGTTAAACCACGACGTCTTACCGCAGCTAGAAAGCCTTCATCTGCCTGCACGATATCCACACAACTGAAAAACTCTTCAATCATAATCGGTGGTTGACCGCTCACTTCTGGGTCCAGTTGTTTCCACTCCGTAATCTGCTGGCTAATCAGATCAATTTTTGCCTCGTGAATTAACCCGGTAGCCTTATCCAATACCACAGCAAAAGCCATACGTGAAAAAGGTTTGCCGGCTTCAAACGCCAGCACTTCATCTTTGGGTGGTTCTTCCAGTTGCAGATAGGGAAATCGGCAAGACGGGCTGAGCTGCTTCTCTTTTCTGAGCAGCAATGTGGCTTCGGCTAGCTCGTCAAGGGTCAATGGATCTAGCGGATGAGTAGGTTTAACACCGGGTGTAGTTTCTGGTTTGTAAGCTGTGTGTATTGGGGTATTCATAGCGACCTCGATGGATTAACGTTTCTCAATCCATACTAGTCACTTCAACCATCGGCAATATCACAAACTGGCAAAAGTCGATTTATTTAATTTTGTGTCCTTGGTTCAGCTCATTACACTGCTCTGCCAGCTAACGCTGGTGAATTAATCCAAGGTTTTATCGTAAGACTTTTGTGCTGCTAACACTTCGTCCATATTCCGCTCAGCCCAATGTGCCAGCTCTGATACGCAATCTGTTAAGGTTTTGCCAAGCGGCGTCAGGGCGTATTCCACCGTCACAGGAACGGTGGCAAAGACGGTTCGTGAAATCAATCCGTCCCGCTCCAGTTTCTTCAGGGTTTGCGATAAGACTTTCTGTGAAACGCCTTTTATGTCTCGACGTAACTGATTAAACCGCACTGCTTCATTATCTAATCGATCCAGAATCAATACTGACCACTTGTCAGCTAATCGATCCAAAACCATTCGTGTCGGGCATTTATCTTCATACACGTCATATTCAACTTGCATTATTTCCACCTGTTTAAGCATCAGATTGGTTACTTCAAGGTAACCAGATTACATAAAAGTGCCTTCTTTTCAGTTATTTACCCTTAGGTTAAATTGTTTACCTAGTTTCTTTTGGAAACTTAGCATCAACTTTAACACTGGAGATAAAGAAAATGAAAAATAAAATTTTGGTTTTGGGTGCCACAGGGAATATTGGTCGTCCTCTGGTCGAAAATCTGCTTGCCCGTGGTGAACAGGTCAAAGCCGCTTCACGATCTGGTCAAGATGTTTTGGGTGCAGAAGGTGTTGTATTTGATTACTTCAAACCAGAGAGTTTTGAGCAAGCCTTCGAAGATGTGAATCGGGCCTATATCATGTTGGCTGCCGGATATGTTCAAGCCAAAGATTTGCTGGTTCCGCTTATCGAATTTGCTGCAAGCCGAAACATTAAGGTCGTTTTACAAACTGCACTTGGTGTCGATGCCGATGATGCCATTCCTTATCGTCAAGTTGAATTGGCATTAATTCAGTCTGGAACGCCCTATGTCATTCTTAGACCTAATTGGTTTGCCGACAACTTTCATACTTTTTGGAAGGCTGGCATCGATCATGGAAAACTCGCTATTCCTGCCGGAGATGGCAAATCAAGCTTCATTGATGTGAGAGATATTGCCGAGTCTGCAGCGGCAGCACTGTCGACAGAACAATTTGACGGTCAGGCATTTAATCTGACGGGCCCGGAGGCGTTTAGTTATGCAGAAGCAGCTCAGTTGCTAACTGAAGTCATTGGCAAACCAATAAGCTACAACGCTATTGATGATGACACCTTTATCGACATGCTCACCTCAGCTGGTGTCCCAGCAGACTATGCTGCTTTTCTAAGTTCGATTTTTTATCCAGTAAGGCAAGGTTGGACATCTGTCATTACCGATGATGTTGCCACTCTGACAGGTAAGCCTCCACGTTCACTCAAAACTTATGCTCAGGATCATCGTCAACAATTGGCAAATGGTTAAAATTTAAAGAGATGACTCGTTCCCATGCTCTGCGTGGGAACACCCAAGCTCTTGCTGACTATTCATTAAATCTCTAGTGAAAAAATCGCATTTAATCTTGTATCAGAAAAAGATTCGGACTACAGTTACGACATTACATCGAATATTGGAATATCAAGTGCAGTCATGTAGTGAAGAACATCATCAGCAGAATTGCGGCGGCTACGAACCAAGTATTGATCAACTAGAACGCAGTGCTGCCATGTTTAAGGCATTAGGTGATCCAGCGCGACTGACACTTTTGTATCGTTTACGGCAGGGCGAACTTTGCGTAGGCGATTTGGTAACCCCTGAAGACAAGTTATCTACCGTGTCAGCCCGTTTGCAAACATTACTGAATGCAAACCTGGTAACCCGTAGACGTGATGCTCGACATCTTTATTACCGACTAGCCGATCAACATGTTGTTGAAATGATAGAAAACGCCCTTGAGCATGCCAACGAAAGTAACTCAACCAAAGGAGAATGATATGAGCTGCGATACTCATCATGACCACACACACAAACACGGCCCCGACTGTGGCCATACGCAAATCGAACATGATGGCCACGTCGACTTTTTACACGATGGTCATTTGCACCACCCACATCAGTCGCATATTGACGAACACCAAATCGAAGTAACGGATAAAAACCCAGATGATTGCAATCACCATAATTGTGCCGGACACGATGCGGATCACGTTCATGGCCCTGATTGCGGACATGAAGCAGTTCCACACGGCGACCACACTGATTACCTGGTAGATGGACATTTGCACCATCCCCATGGCGATCACTGCGATAACCATGGCCCTGTTAAAGTGATTGGCTAAATCAAAATCACTTTCTGGTTCACCAATCAGCCCCTGTTGGCTCGTTCCCATGCTCCGCGTGGGAACGGGTCACACCAGATCTTTATTCCGACCAAACCGCATATTCATTGCCATTGGGATCAGTAAAATGAAACCGCCGACCACCGGGGAATGAGAAGATATTCTGGGTGATTTTACCGCCTGCGTTTTTGACTTTCTCGACCGTGTTTTCCAGCTCAGAACTATAAAGCACAACCAGTACACTTCCGTTAGCAGTTGTTGCCACCAAGTCAGATTTAAAAAATCCACCATCCAGCCCGGCATTCTCAATGGCAACATAATCAGGGCCATAATCCACAAACGACCAGCCAAATGCTTCACTGAAAAATTGCTTAGTCACGTCGAGATTTCGCGATGGCATTTCAAGGTAATTAATCTTTCCGGTTTGTTTCATGGTTCGGTTACTTTTGCCTTATGTGTGGTTCTGCAATTAGGTAAAAAAGCTATTTTTTATCGACCTCTATTTTCTTTCCCTGATTCATATTCATCAGATAAACAGACGCTGCCAAAGCCAGAACGGACAGGGCCAGATAAATTGCATCAAGTGGGGTGATGAATTGGATATCCACTACTGCTCTGAAAAACTCGATTATCACTGCCAGAATAACCACCCTGACAATTTTATCCTTCAACTCATCAAAGGTTTGGATATTAAATGGATGAGCGACGCCATTTTCCTCAGACTGATCAATCGGGGAAATAAACAGTCTGTATACACCTGCACCAAACATAAGCAGTACGACCGCTACCAGGTAAATATCAATGGCAAGGATGATATCGGTGACAATGAACTCGTGAATGTCCTGTTCACTCCGCCCCAAATAATAATTCACTGCGGAAAGTCCTACTTTTAATATATCCAGCGTCCCCACAACAAACAAAACCAATGATCCAATTAAGCTTGAAACCACTGCGATTAAGACTAAAAATCGTGATTTCCACAAAAATTGCTCGAAATAATATTCGATTTTTTCATTGATTACTTACTCTTAAAAAAATATTTAAAGATGCTGGCTTGAACAAAATAATGACCTTATTGCACTAGTTTTGCATTCTTTACCTCAATAAACCACTTCGGCTGCATGGCATCAAAGTCGGTTCTGATATTAGCTGGCAGATAGCTTGCTGAATCCAGTACAACAGCTTCACCATTTTCGCGTTTGAAAACCACCCAATGCCAGAAGTTTTTGCCCTCATCCTGATGATATTTAATAGCCAACAAGGCTAAATCCGGTAACGCTTCCCATGATTCAAAAGTAATTTCATCAGAAGAAGTTTCCACTCCTCCATTGACTAACATCTGTCTGACATATTGTGTGTCAGACCAAAGTGATTGATCTTCAGCATAAATCCCCATCGCGTTGGCGATAGACTTCATTTCTGAGTAAGTCTTGCCCAAGATATTGGCTACTGCCGCAATGCCACATCCTGTGGTTTCTTCCTGTATTACTGGTTTCAAAAATGACTATTCCTTACACTGGATAACGATATGATTTTAGTATCTTTAAAATACTCTATGCGATTTTCACATCACCTCTACATTATCTGATTCAGCCTTAGCAGCGTCTTTATTGCCATAGGCTCCTTGAACCATTAACAGCTCGATCAAACTCGTCGGATTGGAGCCATTTCCTTCAGCCTGATGAGTAATGTAATTGAAATCAAGATCAATCCATTGCTGAAGCTGAGACTCATAGTCCTCTGGATATTGTGATTGCTCAATCGCCGGGAGCTCTTTGTAGTGGTTAAGCACCTCGGTAAAGAAGTTAGTGAGCTTGCCGGTGCGGTTATATTCGTCCGTTGCCTGGGCCACGACCTTTCTTCGCCAGACCTGTTCCTGATCATAGGATTCCAACCATGCAGCACGCCGTTCATTGATGGTGAAACTGCCACTTTCATCGTAAGCAATCAGGGATAATTGATCTCGTGACATGCCCTTGAAGGGATTACTCCCCATGCCATTGACGAAATCGGTAGCTTGTTTAGCGCGTGCCAGCAACTCTGGGTCGTCGGTGTTGGGAACCTCATTGTCGTGCTGGAGCTTATTATTATCGTAGCTATTGCCAATGAGCTGATCGATCAGAGTTTTGGCTTTGTGAGCAAGTTCATTGCGACTGAGGCTGGCGTCTCGTGTTTCGGCAAGATTTGCCGCTTCACTCAACTGACGTGCCAGATTAGAAACAATGGTGGTAGTTGTACTAGAGGGCGTTGTTGTGCTGGTCGTGTCTGTAACAGCTTGATACTGGTTTATCGTAGTAGTGGCAAGCCGACTATTGTAAAGCGTTGTGTTATTAGTAATGTCAATCATGACTGTCCTCGTCGTGTATATCCATTTCGCCTCCAGGAAATGTCATAGACCCGAAGCAATAATTGGCAAAGAATCAACTTCAAATACGGTCAAAGCAATTTCTATACCTATCAACAAATAAACATTGAACTTGTATGTAAACCGCTACTCGTCACTTTGATGATATAGTCGGCATTTTTCCAACACACGAAATGACGATGAGCCAACCACGCGCTGACAAAAAGGAAATTTTCGGCTGGGCAATGTTCGATTTTGCCAATCAGGCCTACACATTGCTGATTATTACCGTGGTGTTTGGCGATTTATTTACCCGGGTGATTGTTGGTGATGCCGAAAATGCCTATCGGCTGGGCAATCTGTTGTGGAGCTTGTCACTGGCAGCCGGTTATTTATTGGTGGTCTTAACGGCACCCTTTTTCGGTGCGGTGATGGATCTGACCGCTCGGCGCAAACAGTTTTTGTTCATCAGTTATTTAGTGACAGTATTCGCTACGGCGCTGCTGTATTTTGTGGCGCCCGGCTACATTCTGCTCGGCATGTTGCTGATAGTAATTTCCAACTATGCCTATTCCATTGGTGAGTCGTTTATTGCCAGCTTTTTACCAGATCTGGGACCGCCAGAAGATCTTGGCAAAATCTCCGGTTTTGGCTGGGCACTGGGCTATGTCGGTGGCTTAGTAGCAACTGGTTTGGCTTTATTGTTTCTCGGTGAAGTCAGCCTGGAAAATTTTGAAAATGTGCGTTGGGTTGGACCATTTGCAGCGGGATTTTTCCTGCTGGCTGCCATTCCGACTTTTTTGTTGCTTAAAGAACGTGGCAAAGCCAGTCACATCAGTGGTATCAGTATTTGGCAGCAGGGTTGGCAACGGCTGGAAGGCAGCCTGAAACATCTTCGCGGGTATGAGGATTTAAGTATCTTTCTGCTGTCGGCATTGTTTGCCATGTCGGGTATTTACATCATTATCGCTTTCACATTTATCTACGGTGCACAGGTGGTGCAATGGGATGAAAAAATGCGGGTGCTGACTTTTATCACCGTGCAGGTCACGGCAACCTTGGGAGCAATATTTTTTGGCTGGGCCGAAGATCGTCGCGGCAGTCAGTTTACCTATCAATTTACCCTGCTGTTCTGGATTGGCGCAGTGTTATTGATCTGGCAAACACCCAATATTACTGATGCAATTAACTCACTCGGTTATCAAGCTGAACGGCAGGATATCTTTCTGGTGGTCGCAGTGGCGGCTGGTTTATGTCTCGGTGCCACGCAATCTGCCAGTCGCGCCATTGTCGGCAAATTAACCCCATTGCCAAGAGCAGCTGAGTTTTTTGGCTTCTGGGGTTTATCACACAAACTGGCAGCCATCATTGGTTTGGTTGGTGTGGGCTTAATGCAGGCACTGGTCGGTTTGCAAAATGCGATTTTGCTGTGTGCCGTGTTTTTTGCTCTGGCATTTATTGTCTGCCTAAAAGTGAACTTATCGCGAGGTCAAATCAAGGCAGGACAATATCCGAAAGACTGATACCTCAACAATTAACAAACGGCATCTAAGGCTTGTTGGTCTCTTTGCTGACATCCCCATATAAAGCACAAGACCAAGATAAGCCCATCAACAGCTTTACCCGCTCCAGCCAACGGCACAATCACTAAAACTTAAGAAACAACCAAAATTAAGTCAAGCGAACGATCGGCATAGCGATTGCCCAGACAGTTATCAACACAAAACCCACCCCATACAACACCAGCATTGCCGTGACAAAAGCTGTCGATGCAATTGTTTTATCCTAGGTAAACACCATAAACATAGATGTCACAGGCCGAATTAGTGAGGTCCGTGCCGGCCATGCCGATGCGACTATTCGTTTTGGATAACTGCCTGATAGTGGCCTGCATGCCCGTCGTATCGGGGAAACAGGTCGAGTGATGATTGCTTCGCCAGATTATTTAGCCAGAGCAGGTATTCCACAAATACATGCCGATTTAAAAAAGCCCATTACACAACACGAATTACGCCGTTTCTATAGGGTAACTGTGATAATCCAGTGATCTGAAATCCTCTTTGAGGTCTTCACCAAACTCCAGAATGGTTTCATCTTCATCATCGTAGTACCAATTCAACGTGATGTGATTATTGTCTGAAGCCGCTTTGTTCAATGCATCAAAAAAATTGAAAAGATATTTCGTGCTGGAGCTGTTGAAATAACCCAGTGAAATATTAACCTCTATCATTTTGTTACTGCACTTTTGCAGGTATGCCATTGTTGCTTCAATTATTGGCTGATAGAAAACGCTGGCATTTTCCGGATAAGACTCACCACGCATTGAAAGCCTGTTTTGGTCAAACTGAAGAGAAACTTCTGGAGTGGTAGGTGATGCCGAAATGTAAAGATTGTCCATTTTCCATCCTTAATACGTAATTAAATGCTGGTTTGTATGCAAAAAAAAGTGATCTCCGGATTCTCAGGATCAACAATGAATTCAAAATTCAGTGGCGCGCTGGCGTCTCTTGCAATGGTAAGAAAACCTAGCCCTGCACCTTTGCTTTGATTGGACGTTTCTTCACGAAGGGCTTGCTTATAGGCGAGTTTTATTTGCTCGAGTGACATACTGCGAAGTGGTTCAATACGCGAGCGAATTGTTTCCACATCAGATGAAGCAACGGGATTGGATGAAAGCAGAAAATAGTGGTCGTCATGGTACCCAATACAGACTGAACCTCGGCGTATTTCATCACTTAGCTGACTTGGTGGGGTCAAACTTTCGGCTGAGTAATGGATAATATTTTGCGACAACTCCACAAACGACGAGAAAAGTTTCCGTCGGGTTGGCCCAGCAGCACCAGAAGACTCGAGCCTGGCACGAACGGTTTCGGCCATAGCGGTTACAACATGCTGTGAAAAATATCCCACATAGCAAAACAGAATATTTCCCCGGCGGGCCATGTCACTAAATTGAATCAGGTCGGCATGATACATAGTCATATTCATATTATTAATGGCTTCGAAAACAGAAAAAGGTTAAGTCATCACGACGGGGCTCACTGCCTTGCCAACTATTGAACTGTGCTAGCAGTGATTGGCAAATTTCTTTTGTTGTTTGTTGCTTGCAGAGATGCAAGGTATCTCGAATATGACGTTTGCCAAAAGCGATTTTTTTAGCATCACCGATTTGGTCAATCAAACCATCCGTGGTGATAAAAAATAATGTGTCGTCAGGTGTTTTCAGCTCGCTGTTCTTCCACTGAAAATCTTCAGGTGAATCAATATAGCCCACGCCCATCCTTACACCATCCAGAGTTTGAACCTGATCCTCGTCCGGCGTGATATAGAAAAGCGAGGTTTTTGCACCAGCGTATGTCAGCGTTTTACTATCACTATTGAACCAGATAAAACCAGCATCAAGCCCCTCATCTGATTCTGGGCGCGTGGCAGCATCAGGAAATTGCCCCAACAGACTTTTAATACTTCCATTCACGCAAGCTAACAATTGTGCTGGATTTTCTGGCCCGTAAATTTCTAAGGCCTGCGTCAGGCAAGATGATGCAATCATTGTCATAAAGGCGCCGGGCACACCATGGCCCGTACAATCTGCAATCGCCGCAAACCACCCATTGTTATAACGGCAAAAGTGATAAAAATCGCCTCCGACCACATCTCGTGGCTCCCAAATCATATAGGCATCACGAAATGCTTCCTCAAGGACGCTTTGCGATTGGCGCAACATGGCACGTTGAATAACGCTAGCGTAATCAATGCTGTGAAGGATCTGACGATTTTTCTCTGCCTGGATATCAGCAACCTGGCTCATCAGATCCATCCCTCTCCCCATACCCAGATAGTCACCGTGTTCATTGGTGATGATAAAGCCATCGGCAAATGCCTTTTCACCTGAAGCGACAGCCCTAAATGTTAATTCTTCAATAGACATGGCTTCATCGGCTTGCAACGGTTCCTTATCCATAAAAGCAATGCAGCTTTTCTTACCATAGATTTCGCGGTGAAAAGGCTTGGAAACATGTGACATAAAAATATTACGATTAATCAGCCCAATCGCCCGACCTGCCTCTACAACCGGCAAACTGATCAACGACTTGTTCTGAGCAAAAGTGTTTTGCACATCTTGATTACATGTTTCAGGAGTTACTTTTAGAGAGTGAGACAGAAGATCTCCAGCACATGCTTGGCGAGTACGAGGCAATTGTGTACGGGTTGCGTCAAAGACGGCGTTCATGGGGCTTCCTGAAATTGCGATAACAACTTAAAGACTAAGTTGCTTCAATGACGAGAAGATTACAGAGGGAAAACTCTATGCTCGAATCAAGTTGGGTGGACTTCAATTATTCCCGGCAAGCTGCATTTTGGAAGCTGCCACCGGTAATGGCTGCTGGCGATAAAACTGGCATAACAAACCATATACCTTTGGCATATCTTGTTTCATGGTTTCAGGAGTTTCGAAAAACGTTTCACTGCACACAGCAAAGAACTCTGCCGGACTGGTTAACGCATAATCATCAAGCGGTAACGACCGATGATGTTGCAAGTCATTTTCCAATCGATCCCACGCTGCTGAAAAGATATCGTGCCATTCGCCGGGACGCATATCGGGATGCATCGGTGGCGCACCATTGGCACCATCACGCAACATATCGAGCTTATGTGCTAACTCATGAATCACCACGTTACTGGCTTTGCCATGATGCGTCTTTGCACCGCTTTGGCAAATCGCCTGCCAAGATAAAATCACTGGACCTTGTTCCCATGCTTCGCCGCTGAGCCCCGGACTCTTGGCATGAACAACACCATCTTCAGTGCGATAAGGGCGGTTCGGTACAAAATCCCCTTCGTAAAGAATGATCGTTTGCCAATGGTCATACCAACCCAAGCCAAGATGCAGAATTGGGACACAGGCCATAGTGGCAATCTTCAAACACATTGCATCGGTGAATTGAAACTCGGCACCAGAGAGGAATGTTTTACGAGCGAGAAAATGAAAGCTCATCTCACGCAGAGCATCACGCTCTTCGCCTTGATAACGCTGCATCACCGGCCAATCAGCAATGGCAGACTCCCATTGCTCGGTGGTGAAAGCCAGTTTTTTAATGCGCCGATCTTCCCGCCATTTACGCAATCGCTTAAACACGTTTATGCTTCTCCACTAAAAATTATCAGATTTACAAAGCATAAATTTGATGAACCAGTGTTGAGTTTATTTAAGACCAAGAATATCTGCGATCTTTAAAAAGCCGTGATAAAACGTAAAGGCAATAAAAGATAGTGCTCCTATTACAATGGAGAAAATCATTACGCTGTGTAACTTGTCTTTCAATTTTTTACCTTCCATAACTTCTTTAATTATTTAAACATATCAACGGTTTAGGTGGTTAGACGATAACTAGATCTGAATTCTGACACCCTTTAATCGGATATGCGTTTTTTTGTATGAGCGAGGTGGTCATAAAGAGAATCAAGGAGTTTTCTAAATTCTGTCGATTGATCACCTAATGCCGTTTTGTTGATAACGTCAGCCAAAACTTCATCTTTTTTTAAACATTTTTCTAAAATAGCATGTGTTGAATCAGTAGAAAGCCACTTGGTCATCTTGCCGCCCAGCTCATCGATCCATTCTTTATCGGAATCTGGGGCCTCTGGAAGTTCGCCCAATTCTTTAACAACCTTGCGAAACGGTTCGATATAGGCCTCCCGTTCATTAGCAATTTCAAACAGTTGGTGATTAACGTTTTCTTGCGTTAATAACTCACCCATTGCCCGGTAAAAGTCGGCTGTTTCGATGATTAATTTTAAAATATCCAGAGCTTCAGCTTGCTCATCAGTGCGTATTATCGACATATCAAACTGTTCCTGAGGTTGATGTTGGCATGTCACCAACAATGGCTTCGATAGCATTAGGGATGACTTCAAATTCGGCGGGCGTTGTGGTTTTAAATTCACCATCAGCTTCTAATTGTTTTGGTTTAGACGTCTGAATACTGAATTTGTCAGATGATTTACGAACAATGCGGTCAGTCTTATCCAAAGCGCCTTTACGTAAACTCGGTCCGAGCAACAAAAGTTGCCACCATGGTTGCGGCTTGATAAAAAACAAATTTAGCTCACCCTCAAGCAACGTGGATCGCTGATCAACGATATTCCCACCACCATAAAACCGACCATTACCTATCGCCAGATGAATCACCTTGGTGGAGACGTGCCAGTCATCTGTTTTTATGTGTACTTTAAAGCTTTTATTCTGTTTTATCGCTCTTAAAAATGCGCCAAGATACGCAAACACACCAAAGAACTTTTTGCTATCCGAAGACAGTTCACGTGTCACATCAACACCCAAACCTACGTGCGCCACATTAATAAAAAAGTGTTTATTATTGACCTTACCTAAACTGAGTTGTTCACGCCGACCATCAACGATGACCTGTGCAGCCTCTAACAGATTGGCTGGAACACCAATCGAGCGTGCAAGATCATTAGCCGTTCCCATAGGGAAAATTGCTAATGTGCGCTGACAGGTATGTAAGGCCTCCAAAGCTGAACTGATGGTTCCGTCACCACCACCGATAATCACGATTCCGTCTTTTCGTTCGTAATCTTCAATCAACGAAACCAAATGCGCTTCGCTTTCAGAATCACAAACGGATATCTCCATGCCTGAAGCTTCCAGCAATCGCACCGCATCTTCAAATGCCTCTGCTTGCCCATTTCGGCTGTTCGGATTAATGATTAACAATGCGTGCTGCAAGTATTTATTCCCTTGTGAAGATAGCTTTACTCAAGAACATTATGGGACGCTTTCAGAAAACTATAAGTACTTAATGCAAGCAAGTCGTTAACACTAATCAAGATACCTCGTGTAGTTCAGGTAGTCGTAAAATCAAGTTGGCTGGTCAATGACTCTCATATGCCGTGTTAGCAATTAAATGGCGGGACTGTGACATCCATATCACACGTAAAACTGAACTTACTTGATTAAAAATGCCAGTGAGACCATATTCCGCCATTGCCAGGCAATCCAGCCTGCAAACAGCATGAGGACTAATGCCACTCCCATCATGCCCCATTCGGCATGCAAAACATGCGTCACGATCGGCCCAATCATAAACAAGCTCAACCCCGCGGCTGCAATTGCTCGTAATGGTTTGATCAGCAATACCACAGCCCCTGATACTTCAATAAAACCGACCAGATACATAAACCACAGCGGATACCCCCAACGTTCAAAAGCCTGCAGCTCAAAATCTAAACTCGCCAACTTTGCAGCACCAGACATGAAAAAAATGATCGTTAGAATCACACTACCGTATTTAGAAAATGCATTCATGATAAAACTCCTCGAACAGGTTATAGCTCAAAGACGAATGCAATCGCTAAGTGTTACAAAAAGTGATTAAGCGGCATACCAAAACACGGCAAAAAAATGACAAGTCGTGCCACCAAGCACAAATAAATGCCAGATAAAGTGACCATATTGCAGCTTGTGATCAGTGGCGAAAAACGCCACACCAACGGTATAAGACAAGCCACCGGCGACTAACCATAACAATCCCGCCGTGGGTAAATTTTCCATTAATGGTTTGATAGCAATTACGATCAGCCATCCCATCAATAAATAAAGCACTGTTGAGAGTACAAGATGATGCTGTTTTTGAAATATTTTTAGTGAAATACCAAAAACTGCCAGCCCCCAAACGATGCCAAACAGTGTCCAGCCCCAGACGCCTTTCAAAACCCCAAAGGTAAATGGCGTATAAGTCCCAGCGATTAACAGATAGATTGCAGAGTGTTCAATACGCCGAAAAACCCGCTTTGCTTTGCCCGCGGGTAATGCGTGATACAGCGTTGAGCCCAGATAAAGAATGATCATCGACGCACAAAATATGCTGACCCCGATCAAAAAGGCCGTCTCGCCATAACGTACTGCTTGTGCAATTAAAAAAGGCGTTCCAATCAATGCACCGATAAGTCCTAATCCATGACTAATGGCATTGGCAGTTTCTTCCCCGCCCGTTTGTTCTCGTTTATACGTGTTAAGAGTGTGTTGCATACGCCCTCCTCACGATATTTAACCTGACAATTTTTTTTCATTATGTGCTTTTAACATTACATGATTATTTTTCGCTGATTAGTCACAACAAAACCGCTTTTTTCAAAACGCTGTGTTTATACAAAATCGATCCATGCTAACTATGCAATCTCAGAAGAGTTTAAAACTTGTCCTAACAATTCTTAGTACGACAACGCACAGACACTGTTCTGGATGAGGCGAATACTGAACTTTCGCTATGGTAACTCTGATGCTAATCCGCCGGATTGGGATGAAGATATAAAAACCCATAGTGCGATTAGGAGTACTTTTATGAATTCTATTTTTCGCAAAACATTAATAGCCAGCGCCCTTACCGCCATGTTCAGCACCATGGCCATTGCAGCCGATGATTATTCGAAAACAATCGATGGCTCAGAATCTAATACTCAGGGTGAAATGCAGCAGAATAAATCAACAAATAAGCAGCTAACAACGCCAAATCACGAAGATGAGTTTAATCAAACCATTGATGCTGATGTACCTAAAGCAGGTAATAAAGTGGATCAAGAGATGCAAAACTCTACTGACCGCCCAAATGCCGGTGAGGCAGATTTCAACGAAACGATTGATGCCGATGCGCCTGGAACAGGCAATAAAGCCGACCCAAAGATGCAAAAATCAACCGATAAACCAAATGCCGGTGGTCAATCAAATACCGAGTCAGACCGTCCGTTAACCAAACATCAAAGTAACGTGACTGAGGAAGAAGAAGAGGAAGAAGAACTCGGCAATACTCAAATGGACAAAAGCAGTGACGTTGAAATGAAAGGCCAAATGGATAGAAACAATGATGTTCAGATGGATACGCAACCTCATGGCCCAACCGGTGCAGGCACTCCAGCAAACAGAGGCGGACTATATGATATGTCAGCCGATGATCTGAATGGCATGGACGTCATCACCAGTGACGGAGAAAGTGTCGGTGATGTTCAAAAAATTGTGATCAGCCCAAATAACCAAGACATTCATGCCGTAGTTTCTGTAGGCGGCTTACTTGGTATAGGTGCCAAAACCATCCTGATACCGCTTGACAGTATCACGCTTAAAGACGACGACCTACATGTCAGAGCAACTCAAGCAGAGCTTGAAGCAATGACAGATTATGGTTCAGAGGATTTTGTTGAACTAGAAGGTGATGCCGCGGTAAGCACAGCATTGCGCGCTAAAAACTAATCGGTAATCAGGTTGGCTTTTTTTGTCCTCTAGCCAATTGATAATCATAATTCGCCCGGTGGGACTTTTGTCTCATCGGGTGTTTTTTTGAATAACTAATAAGAGCTGAATCAAGTTTACTGCCAACTTTATTAATGAGTGTGAACAAATTTTTTAAACATATTTCCTAGCCTGCGTCTGACCTATGTGCCGACTTTACTTCTGCATATCAAGCTCAGGCACTCATGTTTTCATGCTTAATCATATCTATATGAGAAATGCCATCTTCATCATACGGTTCCCCGAAAGAATAAAAGCCCAGTGACTCATAGAACTTTTGCAGATAAACCTGTGCTGAGATTTTGATGTCATTCTCTGGGTATTTTTGTTCTGTGAATTTAATGGCCTCTTCCATCAGGGCACGGCCAATCTTTTGACCCCGGAAATTTTTGAGGGTCATGACTCGGCCAATCGAAGGTTGGTTGTTTTTCATTCCCGGATCAACCACTCTAGCGTACGCGGCCAGTTCGCCATTTACCAAGGCAGATAGATGCCAGGCGTGGGGATCCAAATCATCTGTTTCCTGATAAGGGCAGTTCTGTTCAACAACAAATACGGATTCGCGGGCCTTGATGATCTCGTAAAGCTCGAGTGCTGTAAAAGACTCTAATCGAGACCATTTAAACTCAAGCTTCATATTATTTTTGTTCCTGCTTGAACGACTTATATTCAACACTCTTCCAAGCCAATCCGAGTAATGCTATTGCCAATACGGCGAACACAACCATGGCTGCAGTTGTGCCCAGCACCCACAGGGTTAAGCCCGAGATCAGCAGCCAGAGTGCTGGAATAATAGCCATAAGCCACAAACCCCAGCCTCTGAACATTATCAAACTCAGCCCCAGTGTGGTCATGGCAGTGGGATCAGCATGGATACCAAAGACTTCGGACTGATGCCAGGAGCCACCGGTGAGTGGCGCGATAAACGGCAAACCAATTAATCCTACAAGTGCGATGACAATACCAATAACAACAGATGGTCTTTTGTGTATCACGTTGTCGAGGCCAACCCCAGCCATTGATATCAATAGCAACAATATTGCTTGAGCAAGAAAGAAGTAACCAATATAGCCACCCGCCCAGTTCAGTTCAGCATACCGCTGGATAAAAAAGGCCAAGCCCACAAAAGCCCAGACAGGGGCGATCACAAGACAGGTAAGGCGACTGTGGGGTTTGAGTGCCAGCCAAACGGCTGCCAATCCTAAGGCCAGAGTCAACAGATGCAGCGGCCAGAAGTTTTCACTCATGCGTTCAAGCAGACGGAAATAGATATCAGCAGTAAAGGGAATAAAATCCTGCAGCGCGTAGCTGGACCAGCCGTTCATAGCGACTCGAAATATTTTGCCATCTTTTGTCTGGTACTTTCTGAAGGCATGGGGTTCATTCCAGCACGCATATTTTCACGCAAATGTTCGACTTGAGAAGTGGCAGGAATAGCACAGGTAATGGCCGGATGACTGACGATAAATTTCAACAAAAACTCTGACCAGGTCGTGCAACCGCATTCTGCTTCTGCCCACTCTGGTAATGGCGAGTCACGACGTTTCAATGCTTGGATCAAACTACCGCCATCAAATGGCCGATTGGCAATGACTGCAATACCCTTTTCCTCTGCTAGTGGCAGCAGTCGGTTTTCCACCTGACGCTGAGCAATATTGTAAGTCAGCTGAACGAAGTCGATATCCTCAGAAGCCATTATCTTTTCGAACTCTTGGTGACGACGACCATGTGAGGTGGTAATGCCAATATAGTTGATTTTGCCCTCGGCTTTCATCTCTTGTAATGCCGCTAGATGCTCGCGCCAATCTGTCAAATTGTGTACCTGCACTAAATCGAAATGCTCGACATTCCATCGAGATTGAAGATCGGCCACCTGTTCACGTGCTGAACCACCAGCGGGGCTCCAGACTTTTTCTGCTGAAAACAGGCTGTCGGGAATACCCAGCTTTTGCAATGCATAGCCCATTACATCCGGTGCAGAACCATACATTGGCGAGGAATCAATCATGCCACCGCCAAGTTCGAAAAATGTCCTTACCACTTCGGTTCGGGCATCAAGCAACTTTGAATCAGTGCCGACATTGAAGGTACGCCATGTTCCCAAGCCAATGACAGGCAGCTTTTTATCACCTGAATAAGATTTCTGAAGCAGTTCATTGCTTGCTGCAAAGATCGGCATGGATGGCAACAAAGTCGCGGCCAGGCTGGCACCGATCAGCTTGAGACTCTGTCTGCGAGTGAAGCGGTTGTTCATGGTCAGCGCTCCTTGGGATGGTTTTACAACGGCACCGTACCAATATCTACATGTAGGTGCTTAAGATTTAATCAAACCATACCAGCACAGACACTGCGCTGACAATTAAGGGAACTAATATGTTACAGACTCTACGGGTAGTTCGATGTGTGGTGCTGTCTCAGGCTCGGTCGCAAAAACTATTGATTCCAGTATCAAACTCAGTGACGCCTGCATTGGAACGCCTGATGCTAAAAAGATTGAACACATCTGCTCAGTTGTAAGAGGGTTAAAACCGATTCGTAGTTGACGTGCATCATCAATAGGCAGTACTTGCTCCTCATGCAACAAGGTGCGAGCACGAAATAAAAGGTTCAAATCGTTACTAAGGATCAGTAAATGAATTTTTGATTGGAGCGGTCTCTGTCTAGTCAATTCCGCCCTATCTACTCTAGTAGGTATTTTTTGCCAAATGGAGCTTTCAATAAGCCATGGCCAAATCACTAAGGCTTTCTCTTGAAGAATACTTTGTTGAAGAGTGATAACTAAAGAGGCATCAACTTCTAGCTTTTTGTTTAGATGATGTTGTAAGACCAGCAGATCAGAATCGATGCTCATAATGTTTCAGCCTGTGAGTAAAAGATCATGTGAATGAGTTAAACCATTATTTTGCCGAGTTTTTGACGGACGATTTAGTGGCTCACAATAATATTCACAGACTTTACTCCTGCTCATCTCGCTGCGGCAAGCGTTGGGGATATGCTTGCCGAGCGAGAAGGCCATTGAGAGTTTATTTAGCTGTCTTGTTCTAGCCCAATCGTTACCGGTGTTTCACCTGTTTTAATTGGTGGGGTGTAGTTAATCATCATTACGATACCGCTAACTGGTGAGGTTAACTCGGCAACAATATTGCCAAAATAATCTCTGACATCACCGACGATGGTGCCCTCTTCAATGACACTGCCAATTTCAACTCGGGGGGTGAACAAACCATCGGCCGGGCTGGCAACGTATTTGAGTTTGTCGTAGATAACCGGGTTGGGGTGTGGGGTGGGTTTTCCGGGCAGCATTTCCAGAAAATACAGGGCATTTCGCGACAGCGTTAGCGTGTCTTCAACTGATTCTTCATCACGTTGGCCAAGGTGACCAATTTCAGTGGTTAGGCCCGGTTTGCCACGGGTCATGGCGGTATTCGGATAGGAAATGGAATTAGCCGGATCGCGTGGGCGTTCGCCATACATCACGATATGTTGCATGCCGATGGCTTTGGCAAATGCAAAGGTCAGATCATCCAGCTCTTTATTATCAACAAACGGTGAATAAACGTGTGGCAATAATTCCTGATTCCAGCTACCGGAGTGCATATCTATCAGAAAGTCCATGCGGCTGATAAATTCACGGGTGAAAAACTCGGCCAGTTGCTCGGTTGGTGTGCCATTTTTATCACCGGGGAACTCGCGATTGAGATTTTTATTATCTAAAGGGTGTAACGCAACCCGGCGTCCATGAAAGCCGGGCAAGTTGGCCAGATGCACCAGAATCAAGGTTCCCTTTAACTGTTTGGCATCAACTTCATCACGTAAACGTTGCAACGCCAACACGGCTGGAAACTCATCCCCATGAACTCCGGCGGTCAGTAATAAAACAGGGCCTGGTTGGGTCCCATGAATGACGGTAACAGGCACTTCAATATCATTTTCTTTGGCCATATAGGAATTGGATTGCCCAGCTTCAGTGAGCACGTTAGCTAATTCAAAGGGTGCCTGAGCAAATGCAGTGCTGCTTGTTAAAAACCAGACCACCAACATCCATCGTTCTATAAAGAAATGGCTTCTCTTGTTATTTTTCATGTTTATTCAAATTTCCTAAAGTTTGAAAGTCTTTGGCTTTACAGCACAACTTAGATTTATAGCATTGTTGTCAATAGGCCCAATGGTCTTTGTCCAGCTGACATTTGTGAAATGGTGACTGGCAGTTTGTAAGTCATTTTCTATTTTGAATTAAATCACTACTCACTATACAATGTGAATCTTAATTATTATCATTTAGCATCAAACTATATTTGCACCCCGCTTTGCTCAATCCAGGTGGTGCATTTTTGTTTTATAGACAGGTCCGATTTCATGCCGAATTTTTCATCTCCCGCCTGGCCGATTGCCAGCCGAATTTTTGCCAGTCTGGTCGGTGGCTATCTGTTCACCTGGGGCTTGATTGCCATCACCATTGCCGCGTTGATTCCATTGGGTATTGAATTTCATGATGTTGAAATGGGCATGCTGATGCTGGGGCTGCTGATCTATTTAAGTTTGTTTTTGTGGGGCATGGCCACCGATAAATTAATTTGGCTGTGGCTGATTCTGTTTGGGGGTGGGGTGACAATGACCGTGCTGGCCAGTGTTTTACAACAGTCATTTTTACAAGGAATTTAAACCATGTTCAGTAGCTTTCGACAGTCTATGGCCTGGCTGCATACCTGGTTTGGCCTGACTCTGGGTTTTATTCTGATGGTGGTGTTCTTTTTTGGCAGCCTGTCAGTATTTGATCGTGAAATTGATCGCTGGTCGATTCCGGAAAGCCGCTTTGAACCACAGGTAATGCCATCATTTGATGAGATGTTGTTACCGATTCTACGTTCGGTTGAACCGGAGGTGCAGGACTACAATACCAATATGCCGCTGCTGCATGATTTGAGTCAGGGGCCAATGACACCTCGCACCGAATTACCAGCTGATGAATTCTGGGCTTACACCACACATCGTGATCCGGTTTTAATAATGGGGGTCGGCTTTCTGGTGCCGCAGCCACTCGACCCTGAAGGTCATAATCATATTCATGGCAATATCACCATTGATCCACGCACTGGTAAAGCGTTCCCCGATGATCAGCTGAAAATCGGCAGCAAGTTTTTCTATCCCATGCATTACAGCCTGAACTGGAACTGGAATCGAATCGGGATTTATATCGTCGGCATTGCAGCATTTATTATGATGGCGGCCCTGGTCAGTGGCGTGATTATTCATCGCAAGCGTTTCCGTGAGTTCTTCACTTTCCGCCCCAACAAACAAACCCAACGCAGTGTACTGGATTTGCACAATCTCACGGGTATGGTTGCATTGCCGTTTCATTTCTTTTTTACCTTTACTGGCTTACTGATTTTTGCCAGTTTTTACTTTTTCCCGGTAACCCACACTCAGCTTGAACCGTTACATGATTATCATGAAATGGTTGAGGCAAGTGAAACAGGTCTGCCGCACAAGCGTGCTGGTGTTCCAACTGAAATCGCGTCTGTTGATGCGATGGTGGCTAAGGCCAAACAGCGCTGGGCTGAGAAAGATATGGCTGGCGAAGTTGGCTTTTTGAAAATCACTCATGTTGATGATGCCAACAGCTTTGTCAGTATTTATCGGGCTGGCAGTGATCGGGTGGCGTTGGTGGGTGAAGGTATGCATTTCAATGCCAGCACTGGCGAGTTAATTCGTGAAGAACCGCCCCGCTCTGCAGTATCTGAAATCAATGAGTTTCTGACTGGTCTGCATTTACAGCATTTTGAACATTGGCTGTTGCGTTGGTTATATGTGTTTGGTGGGCTGGTTGGGGCAATCTGTATTGCTACTGGCTTTATCTTCTTTGTCGAGAAACGTAAACGTCAACACACATTACAAGGCAGCTCAGGCAGTCAGGTGGTCGATGCACTTGCCGTAACCACCGTGACAGGTATGTTGGTGGCCACCGTGAGCATGCTGGTAGCAAACCGGTTATTACCTGCTGAAATGGTTGGTAAAGGTTATTGGGAACAGGTGGTGTTCTGGGGAAGCTGGAGTGTGATGTTATTGCATGCATTCTGGCGCAGTTCTGCAGTTCGCCATATGCACATTTCACCAGCATGGCGTGAACAAAGCATTTTATTTGCTGTGCTTGCTATCGCTGCCGTGATTCTCAACTGGATTACGACCGGTGATCATCTGCTGAAAACAATGTTCAATTACTGGCCGGTTGCAGGTGTAGATTTAACCTTGTTGGTCAGCAGTGGCATCGCTATTTATACCGCTATATACCTGAAAAAGCGTGAGAATGTGGCGGTAAATAAAGCCATTGAATTTTCAGCCCAGAAACTGGAGGCTAGCCGTGGTTGAAGTCGTTTGTTGGATAGCCGCCATTTTCACCACCATGATGGGCATGGCGAGTCTTTCTCTTAGTCTGCCAAATCACTGGCGTCAGGTGACTGGTATCGAAACCAGTCAGCCCACGCCATCCCAGCAAAATGCTTTGCGTATCTTCGGTTATCTCAGTCTGCTTGTATCGTTAGTGCTTTGTCTGGCAGCTGATCATCCAACCATGGCCGTTTTAGTATGGGTAATGCTCTTGGCATTAGCGGCCAAAGGCGTCGCCATGATTCTGACATGGCGTGAGCATTGGCTGAAGCCGTTGTTGTTGATGTTCAGCCGAACCGGGCTCAATTAAGCCATCGGCTTAATCAACGTTTTCACGATTTTTCTCAAACAGATTGGTTTTACAGTAATGAATGACAATTATTGATAAACCAAGCAAGAGAATCGCTACGGTAATGCCCAGAATCCGCCAGGTATCAATGTTTTTCATATCCAAGATTAGATAGCGTGCCAGCGCAACAATCGCGATATACAAGGGAAATTTGATGGGTAACTCACCTGACTGGTAATAAACTGCCACCATGGTGAGCACTTCAAGATAGATAAACAGCAGTAATAAATCCGTCAGCAGTACGGTGCCATTTTCAAACATGAAATTGATTTCGATAACCACGGCAACCAGCGTGGCGATGGCAACAACGATCAACCCTGTATCCTGAGCAATTGCCAGACTGTGATTAACTAAATCTTTAAGCTTCTTTGCCATGAACTAACCCCAATAGATTTTGCAAAGTGGATAGTATCAGTTTTGAGAAAATGCACTTGTCTGGAATTCCAAATATTTACGTTTAATGCTGGACTAAGAGACAAGCTGTTTGGCTAGTGTCGAACCTGCCAATTCGATAATAATTGCCAACCATGGATTTCACTACCCAACTCGGTGAGCCATTGGCCAATTATCTGATTGGAATTATGCCGGACACTATAGGCCATTGGATGATGCACAAATTCGAGATCATAATCTTGTCGATAAATCTTTGAGTCTTGATTTTGAAGGTAAATGGTTTCGAGTTTGTACTGTAGAGCATCAACTGCAGAAGCTTCAGCTTCAAGTGGCACGGCCTTTATCACCGAAATCCTCACTTGTTTGTAAACATTTTCCAGTGTCGCCGGACCCGAAAGTTGTTTACGGCCTAGTGCGGCTTTGGTGGGAGCAAACACGGCTCGCAACCCAGACCAAAAACTGGTTTTTCCTTCAGCATAGTATCGCCAATCGCCATAAGAATAACGTGCCAGATTGCCATGTTTATCTTCAATGACCAGACTGGAATGCTGACCGTGGTCGAGTACAAATACAGCTCGTGGCGTTTCGGGAGTGGTTGGTGGTGTAATCCGGCCAGAACAGCCGCTTAATATCAGTGAAATACAAACCAGTAATATCAGCCAACCCGTTCTGATAGAAGTTATTTTCATAACATTATTTAATTTTGCTGATTCCAAAACAACGCAGCAGACAACGTTCGTAAAAAGATTCAGGCAGGCCACGTTTCATACGGAACAGAAAATATTTTTCAAACGCGATTTTTGCCATTTGCACCCAGCGGCCTTTTTTCATCCAGGCCAAATTACGGGGTGGAATTTGCGGCAACGCGACAAACGCGGCACCGGTGTGACCCATATCGGCCAGACAAACGGCATTTAAACTGGCTCGGGTTTCAATTGGTCGATCTTCAATGGCAGCCTGAATATTGGCAACGGCTGCTTTGGCCATGCTTTCAATCATATAGCCGGTTTTAGGCACGCCAACCGGTAAAGCTGTCGCTTCAACTGGCGGTATGGCGACACAAACACCGACACCATAAATATTTGGGTAAGCAGGATTACGCTGGAATTCATCAACTTTGAGAAAGCCGCGAGGATTGACCAAGTCATCACCAAGATTGGCAACACACTCGACTCCTTTAAACGCTGGGATCATCATGCTGTAATCAAAAGCCAGTTGATGCGTCTTGACGGTCTCGGCATTATCGTCCACCTGCTCGACCAGCATTTTGCCTTTGCTGATGGATTTGACCCGGGCATTAGTGATCCACTTGATATCATTTTTGCGAAACTCGGATTCAAACAGCCCTTTTGAATCGCCTACCCCACCTAAGCCCATATGGCCAATATAAGGTTCGGGCGTGACAAATGTCATCGGCACCCGATCCCGCACTTTAGCCTTGCGTAATGCCCGATTCATAATAAAGGCAAATTCATAGGCCGGACCAAAACAGGAAGCACCCTGTACTGCACCAACGACAATCGGCCCGGGATTTTTCAATAAATCACGCCATGCCTGATAACTATCTTCGGCATGACCTACTGTGCAGATAGAATGAGTGTGAGCTTGTGGTCCAAAACCTTCGATTTCATCAAAAGCCAATTTGGCCCCAGTGGCGATAATCAGATAATCGTAATTGAGAATCGTGTTATCGCCCAATAAAACCTGATTGGTTTCCGGTTTGATTTTGCTGGCACCGGAATCGTAGAAATCAATATTTTTACTGGATAAAACAGAGGCCAATTCAAAGCTGATATCAGCACGTTTTCGCCAGCCCACGGCTACCCAGGGATTACTGGGCACAAAGTGAAAGATTGGGGTATTTGAAACCACACTGATATGGTGCGTTTTGTCGAGAGCTGCCCGGCATTCATAAGCAGCGGGTAGACCGCCGGTACTCGCACCGATAATGACAATATGCGCCATGATTATTCCTGGTTAATGCAATGTGTCTGAATCATTCTGAATATTCAGCGGATCACTAAACAAACCTGCCACATCCACCGGATCAAACTGATAATGTGTATTGCAGAACTCACAGGCCAACTCAACCATTCCGCGTTCGGCAATAATCTCTTCAGCTTCCTGTCGCCCAAGTAGCTTGATGGTGTCAGCCACTCGTTGACGTGAACAGGTACAGGCAAATTCCAATACGGTTGTG
This sequence comes from Methylophaga sp. SB9B, assembly GCF_004832235.1. NCBI lineage: Bacteria > Pseudomonadati > Pseudomonadota > Gammaproteobacteria > Thiotrichales > Piscirickettsiaceae > Methylophaga > Methylophaga sp. SB9B. The sequence continues at coordinate 250,188 of NZ_SSXS01000002.1, read as the reverse complement.
CTCAAAAGTCTCACCATTTCTTCATGAAATAAACGATATAACAACGAGACTGCATCCAGGTTCAGCAGTTCATCATTAGTAACCGTTTCGGCAAGAAAATTGATTCGATTCCAGTTTTCATCGTGTTGTTCTGGATCTTGTTCGGGCAATTGTTGCAACATTAAACGCCGGCGGTGTGTTCATCCGTGGCTAACCAGATACGGGTTTTTAATTGCTCAGACTGAGCGAAATACATTTCCAGCATTTCAGCAATGGTTTCGCCTTGCACGCTGACGATGCCTTGATAAGGCTGTTTAGCTTCAACATTTTCAATAGTTATTGCCAGATTACCCTCGCCTAGCAATTCTTGCATAGTGGCATCATCGGCAATTTCGCCATTCCAGTTTGCCAGACCTCTTAAGGTGTGGTCACTGGTGCATTCAACCATTAATAAAGAAACCGGCCCGTTGGAACGACATTGCAATACCAAACGGCCAGACATTTTCACCGTCTCGGCCAATAACGCTGCTGCAGAGAGCATTTGTCCCAATAGAGATGCGACCGCGGGGGGATATTCGCGTTGAACCTTAACGGTCTGCCAGGTTTCTTTCAGCTGTACCCATTCACCGCGAATGGCTGCATTATCGAAAATAAAACGTTGTAAATGATCTGCCTGAATGGCGTCTTCTTGCATGATGATTCCTCATACTGCTTTTAAGCAGGAGATAATGTGGCAATTGAAATGCCAGACGATAAGCGGCATTTTAACGTATCTGTAATCAAGTGGGGTTTAAGCTTGTGAAGTTCAAGCCATAAACTTTCAGCTGCTTTTAGCAGCTAAAAATTCCCGCAGGGCTGCGGGCAAATGCGCTTGAATATTTTCACTGATTTGCTGCTCATGTTTTTGCCACAACACACCCAGATAAATCAGTCCGAGACCGATAGCCGTCAGTGCAATCGGAAACAACAGACTGTCCTTGAACACCACATTGGCCAGATGCCCAAGATAAAACGCCGAGCCCAGTGCACCAAATATCACAAATACCCGGCGGGCAATGACTACGCCGACACCAATCATTAATAAATTGATTGTGAAATAAATGAACTTCGACAGTTCACTATCCGAGTATTGGGAAGTCATGCCGCCCCAGAAGGCGATCACACCAAACAAATACAACCAGAACGCATAATCGCCCGATTTGTAGCCCCGCATATCTACCCAGAACGCAAACAGTGTAATCGCCAGACCAAAATACATCGACACCAATGCACGCAGTTCATAGTTGGCATAGCCACCCACAATCATTGCGGCGATATCCATCGACAAATACCACAACGTCACTGCAATCGGCATCAATAAAAATGGATAACGGTAGCGATAAAAAATCATTGCCCCCACAGCCAGAGTGCCCAGCTCCATAAACAGCCAATGCCACTGAATATAACGATGATAATCGCGATAAACACTATCATCAGGCCACCAGCCCATTGCCTGCTGCAAACCATAAATTGCCAAGGGTGTCAGTGCTACCACAAAGGTCGCACAAATCCCGGCAGGAATGGCCAAACCTTTTGTTTCAAAATGATTCGCCAGCTTTAGTCCAACACCGGCATAAGCCAGACTGATAAAAAAGATCCCCCAACCACCAAAGCTTTCCCAGCCCAGGGTCATAAACAAGGTCATAGCACCAATGGCAATCAAGCCACCCATGTAATAAAGCACATGGGTAAAGTCAAAACTGGGGCCGGTTGTCGGTTGAGATTTGAAGAAATCGAATAGCTTATCCGCTTGATCCTGCGAGATAAGATCTTGCTTCACTGCCAAATCAAGCTGTTTTTTTGTGATGTTCATCTGCGCTATCCCTCGCGATGGTTATTGTATTTATATCGAGGAGTTAGATTGTGATTTGCTGGAGTTTATTTATCAAGTGAAAGGGAATTCGAAGTAAACCAATGTGACGCTGTATATGGCTCAGGAAGAGTTGAAATTGGATGGTTGGGTTTCATGCTTCAACCCAACCTACCATGGGCAAATGTGCTCTGGATCCAAGATTTTGGGGTTACGATTAACTGGTCAAGATAATAAAGAGAATAAAATTGTCCATGACTCCGGCAAATGGAGTCATGGACTGGTTTTTAATTAAGCGCGTTGCAATAGCATTGCGTTAAGTTTTTTCACGAAGCTGGCAGGATCTTCCAGTTGTCCACCTTCGGCCAATAAGGCCTGGTCAAACAAGATGGATGTCCAGTCACCGAATTGTTCATCGTTCTGTTCGTCTTTCAGTTTGGCGACCATTGGATGTTCCGGATTGAGTTCCAGAATCGGCTTGCTGGCTGAAACCTGTTGGCCTGCAGCTTTAAGCATACGTTCCAGATTACCGCTCATATCGTAATTGTCCGCCACCAGACAGGCTGGGGAATCGGTCAGTCGATGTGTAATACGTACATCTTTTACTTTGTCGTCCAGCGTTTTCTTGACGCGCTCAATCAGATCTTCGAAGTTTTTCTCAACTTCTTCGTGCGCTTTTTTCTCTGCTTCGTCTTCCAGCTCACCCAGATCCAAATCGCCTTTGGCTACTGATTGCAGATGTTTACCATCAAAGTCAGTCAGTGAGTTGACCAGCCATTCATCGACGCGGTCAGTAAGTAGCAGGACTTCAATGCCTTTCTTACGGAACACTTCCAGATGCGGGCTGTTCTTCGCAGCCGCAAAGCTCTCGGCAGTGATGTAATAGATTTTGTCCTGCTTGTCTTTCATCCGGCTGACATAGTCTTCCAGTGAAACAGTTTGATCAGCATTCCCGGTTTCGGTGCTGGCAAAGCGCAGTAGTTTGGCCAACGCTTCTTTGTTGGCAAAGTCTTCGCCCGGACCTTCTTTGATGACCTGACCAAATTCTTTCCAGAACTCAGCATATTGTTCAGGTTCGTTGTTAGCCATTTTGTTCAGTTCAGAGATGATTTTCTTTACTGAAGCAGCACGGATGGTATCAATGACTTTACTGCTTTGCAGAATTTCACGCGATACGTTTAATGGCAGATCGTTGGTATCAATCACCCCGCGAATAAAGCGCAGGTAACGTGGCATCAGCTGTTCGCTGTCTTCCATGATGAATACACGTTTCACATACAGCTTAATGCCATGCATGCGATCGCGATCCCACAGATCAAATGGCGCTTTAGAAGGGATATACAGCAGAGATGTGTATTCGGTATTACCTTCGACTTTGTTGTGGCTCCAGGTCAATGGATCCTGGAAGTCATGAGCGATTTGTTTATAAAATTCTTTGTATTGTTCTTCAGTAATGTCGTTTTTAGACAGTGTCCATAATGCAGTGGCTTTGTTGACTGTCTCGTCTTCGATGATGCTTTCATCGATTTTGCCTTCTTCGTCAGGCACTGGCTCTTTTTGCATGACGATTGGCATATTGATGTGATCCGAGTATTTACGGATGACATTACGCAGACGCCAGCTATTTAAAAATTCATCTTCACCTTCACGCAGATGCAGGGTGACTTCAGTACCGCGAGTAGCTTTTTCAATGGTTTCAATATTGAACTCGCCTTCACCAGCCGATTCCCATAACACGCCATGCTCTTTGGTGGTGCCGGCACGACGGGTTTTCAGCGTGACTTTATCGGCTACGATAAATGCTGAATAAAAGCCCACACCGAATTGACCGATAAGTTGTGAATCTTTGGCTTGATCGCCAGTTAACTGACCAAAAAATGCTTTAGTGCCACTGCGTGCAATCGTACCGATATTGTCGATAACTTCCTGACGGGTCATGCCAATACCGTTATCACTAATGGTGATGGTACGGGCATCTTTATCAAAGGTGACACGGATATTCAGATCACCATCTTCTTCGTATAACGCATCATCTGAGAGCGCTTCAAAACGCAATTTGTCAGCGGCATCGGCCGCGTTAGAAATCAGCTCACGCAGAAAAATTTCTTTGTTGCTGTACAGCGAATGAATCATCAAATTAAGAAGTTGTTTAACTTCTGTCTGGAAACCCATGGTTTCTTTATGTGCATCAACGCCCATTTCTGTATTGCCTCCATCTGGCTGTTTTAACGATAGCTCACAGATGGGGTCATGCTGATAAATATCAATAGTGTTGTGCCATAAAAAAACTATAAATCTTTAAAATCAACTATTTGTAACAATTTCAGGTTAGATTCATCTTTGTCGTGTTAGCCTGTTCCCGGCCATGATGCCCACCCAATTCCAAAAAAAATGAAAAGGATAGACAGCATGCGTAAATTAACTTTGAGCCTTTTATTGGCGTTTAGCCTGACCGCTCATGCCGAAGAAAATAAAATAGATCTTGAAGAGCAATCTGTGCTCGGTCATCAAGAAATCGTTACGTTATTTCCCGGTGAAATCAAAACCAATGCACGTATTGATACCGGTGCAGCGACAAATTCCATGTATGCCATCGACACTAAAGTGTTTGAGGAAAATGGTGAAAAACAGATTCGTTTTAAATTCGTTGATCACGAAGACAATGAACATGAAATCACTCGTCCATTGGTTGATACGGTCACCGTAACTCAAGCCAGTGGTGAACAAACTCGCTATGTGGTCGAAATGGGTTTGTGTGTTGGTGATTATTATGAAGAAACGCGTTTTACACTGGCTGATCGCAGCAATATGACCTTCCCAATTTTGGTAGGCCGTAACTTTTTAGAAAATTCATTACTAGTCAGTTCAGCTGAAAAAATGATCGCTTCACCAGAATGTGAAGTAAAACTGGCTAAGAAAGATCCGGAAGAACTTCCCGTTGTACAACACTGATCAGCTGTAACTTTAGTATAAGAGCCACATTAGAAAGCGCTGCTCGTCTTTGAGCAGGCGTTTTTTTTTGATTTAACGGGATAGTTTTAACCTCAATAATATTTCCTTCACAAAAGAGATGTTATGGTATGGCTTTAGCTAATTTTCAGAGATGGAATGTCAAAACAATCACTTAGAATCCTGACTTACAACCTGCATAAAGGCTTTAATACCGGCAATCGGCAGTTCATCCTGCATGAAATGCGTGAAGCATTACGCGAAGCCGATGCAGATATTATGTTGTTGCAGGAAATTCAAGGTGAACATACTGGTCATGAGCTGAAGCAGCAGCTTTGGCCTGGTCCGCATTGTGATTTTATTGCTGAAGATATCTGGCCACATTTTGCCTATGCCAAAAATGCGGTGTACAGCGTCGGCCATCACGGCAACGCCATTCTCAGCAAATATGCTTTGCAAAGTTGGGAAAATATTAATGTTTCACCCTACACCTGGGCCAGCCGCAGTTTGTTACACGGCGTCATCCATATCCCCGATACCCAACAAGAACTGCATATTGTCTGTCTGCATCTTGGCCTGACAGGAACCGAACGCAAACGTCAGTTACAAACGTTATGTGAGCGTATTGATGAGCATGTACCGCACGGTGTACCACTTATAGTTGCCGGTGATTTTAATGACTGGAACGGCCAGGCAGAAAAACATTTCACTCAACGATTAGATTTGAAAGAAGCCTTTCGTACCTTGCATAAAACCCATGCACGAACCTGGCCTTCGTGGATGCCGATTTTCAAGATGGATCGTATTTACTATCGCGGGCTTGAACCAACGTCTTGTGAGTGTCCGCCCCACTCTTCTTGGAAAACGCTTTCTGATCACGCGCCATTGATTGCTGCCTTTGAGTTTTAGAACCCGTTTATTTAACGAAACCTGCTGAAATACTTCAGCGCTCCGCTAACTTCAATAAAGGAAATGATTATGTTGAAAACATTATCCACCGTAATGCTTGCGACGTTTATGTCTACCAGCTTTGCTAACGACGAAAGCCAAATGCATGGTGCATGGAAACTGGTGTCTTATGAAGTCGAAGTGCAGGAAACGGGAGAAATGTTTCATCCTATGGGTAAGAAGCCCACTGGCTATGTGGTGTTTACCCCTGAACAACGGGTTTGGTTTGTGTTAACCGGTGAAGGTCGTAAACCAGCGAAAACCGTTGAAGATAAAGCAGCTTTATTAGATACCATTATTTCGTACACTGGCGGATATCGAATTGAAGACAACATGTGGATTACCAGCGTGGAAGTCGCCTGGAACCCAGAATGGGTCGATACAGAACAAGCGCGTGAATTCAAAATTGATGGTGAACGTCTGCAAGTTTTCACCCCATGGCGAGTGATGCCAAATTGGCCGGAAAAAGACATGACCCGCAGTATCGTGACTTTTGAACGCTCAGAGTAGGAAATAAACTCAAATTGAATTAAAGTGCGCGGCATATAAGTTAAAGGAGTAAATATGCCTGACATCGTGGTCATGTTTTTTCTACTGGGTTTAGTGGGTGGACTGGTTAAGTCTGATTTGGCTATTCCTAAAGCAGCTTACGATGTTTTAAGTCTGTTATTGATGCTGACTATCGGCCTCAAAGGCGGTATGGCATTACATGGCAATATGGGTTGGAGTCTGCTACCTGAGCTAATGTCAGTGGCATTATTAGGCTTTTTAATCCCGCTAATTCTATTTCCGCTATTGTGGAAAGTGGTTCGATTGAATTTGGCTGATAGTGCCAGTTTCGCTGCCCACTACGGTTCAGTCAGCGCCGGTACTTTTGCTGTGGCACTGGCCTACGCCGAAAGCAATGAAATGCTGGTTGGCGGTCAGGTAACTCTTTACTTGGTACTACTGGAATTACCCGCAATTGTTATCGGCTTGATGTTATATCGGCATTTTAGTGGAGTAAAAAATGCCGCATCGGGTGGCATGATGAGTATCTTGCACGAGTCATTAACTAACCGAGGCGTGATTCTGCTGGTTGGCGGGGTGTTAATTGGTTGGATGTACGGTCCACGGCAAGGTGCCGGAGTTACCGACTTATACACCGGTGCATTTATGGGTGTGCTCGCTTTATTCCTGTTAGAGATGGGTATTGTTGCTGCCGAAGCATTAAGTAAATTATCTCGCGATAAAATTCCAGTGGTGATATTTGCCATTGTTGCGCCGACCGTGTTGGCGTTAGCCGGATTATTTACCGGTAAATTGCTGGGGCTACCGGACGGTTCGGTATTAATCCTGGCAAGTTTAACCGCCAGTGCTTCCTATATCGCAGCACCGGTTGCAGTTCGATCAGCTATTCCACAAGCCGATATTGGCTTAGCCATGTTGGCGGCTTTGGGGCTGACCTTCCCATTTAATGTGATTGTCGGTATTCCGCTGTATCACAGCCTGATTGGTTAATCAGTGGCTTTTATTTCTAACCAATTGGATGGAACCCTGACAGACGAACTCAGTCGCACTAATAACCTAGCCTGAAACATGGAGTTATTAATGTCTGTATTTCGTCAACTATCACTTTTTGGTTTGCTCAGTTTATTGCTTCTTTCTACTGTACGAGCTGACTCCAACTCCACAATCGCCATTGACTCTGCAAGGTTATTTGATGGTGAACAAGTCATTGAACAGGCCCGAATGGTGATTGAAAATGACACTATTGTGGCTGTTGGCTCACAACAAGAAATTGCTATTCCCGCTCAAGCTCGTCATCTCACCTATGCAAATCGTTTCATCATGCCTGGTTTGATTGCAGCACATTCTCATGTCGGAACCGTTTCAGGATTAGAACATGGCGGTGACTTCTACAGTCGCGAAACTGTGATGCGTGATCTAGCCCAGTTTCAACGATATGGTGTGGTTGCCGTTAATGCATTAGGGCTTAATCGTCCGTTATTCCATGAGTTACGAAATGAAATGCGTGGCAGCCATCATCGAGGTGCTGATTTATATGGTGCTGGTGCCGGGGTAGGAGCTGTTGATGGTGCACCACCAGAAGATCGAATGGGTTTAACGGAAGATCAGGCAGAACGTCCAGCCACTCTCGCAGCAGCACGTTTAGCCGTCAGACAAATGCATGATGCAGGTATTGATATGGTGAAAGTCTGGGTCGATGGAATGGGAGGTGACGTTCCCACCATGCCAGCCGAAATTTATCAGGCAGCTTTTGAAGAAGCACAGTCTCTGGGACTGCCATCCGCCGCCCATATTCATTATCTGGATGATGCCAAAGGCGTGGTGGCTGCAGGTGTGAATGTTGTTGCTCACGGGGTACGTGATACCGATGTGGATCAGGAATTTATTGATTTGATGCTGGCTGGAGATGTCTGGTATGTACCCACTATCAATATCAACGAAGCAGAATATATCTATGCTCAACATCCTGAATGGCTGCATGATCCATTTTTTACTGACAGCCTGAGTCCAGAACTGCAGCAGCAATTGAGTGACGATTCCTGGCGTGAAGCAGTCTTGGCGAAAAGTGAAAAAAACCGTCAGTCGGTTAACTACAACATTAAAAACCTGACAAAACTGCACAATGCCGGAGTCAAAATTGCTTTGGGTACGGATTCCGGAGCAACGGCCTTGAGGATTCCTGGATTTGCTGAGCACCGTGAACTGGAATTGATGGTGCAGGCAGGCATGTCACCCACCGCTGTTTTACAGGCCGCGACAGCTAATGCAGCAGCGATGATGCAATTGCCTAATCGGGGGCGATTGGCTGCCGGTTATCAAGCTGACTTTCTGGTTCTGTCCGCCGATCCGACCTTTAATATTCTTGCCAGCAGACAGATTGTCGAAGTCTGGCGTTACGGAATTCAACAAGAAAAATTCTGAAGCTGATAACTTCGGTTCAACTATTGCATAGTTTTGCTGAAGGTTGATATCACGCTACTGAAATTTATTAGGTTTGATCGCTCAGATTACGATACAGCGCCAGTCTCTTAGGGTTGGCGTATTTCTTAACAACGCTTAATCTGGTTTCATCATGCTTTATTGTGGTGCGATTAAACCATTGCAGGTCGTCATTTAGACTCATTTCGGAGTTATTAAACAGATAAAACTAATTGTTTGAGCATTGAAGGAGCAATGGATGCATTCGTTAGCACTGCTAAAACCTATTCAATCAATATTGTTTAGCGTGGCGCTATTGTTGCTGGGCAATGGATTGATTAGTACCCTGCTCACTTTACGTGGCACCAGTGAAGGATTTTCCAGTGCCGTCATGGGCATGATCATGTCGGCCTATTTTGTCGGATTTATCTGTGGTACCTGGGTAAGCGGTCGTTTAATCCGCCGGATGGGCCATATCCGCACTTTTGCTTTCTGCGCCTCGGTCTGCGCCACCACCACACTCTTGCACGTACTCTTTATCGATCAGTGGGCCTGGATGGGCTTTCGTTTCTTTTATGGTTTGGCTTACATCACCTTAATGACAGTGATTGAAAGCTGGCTCAATAGCCAAGCTGCCAGCCATGAGCGTGGAAAGATCTTCGCGTTTTACATGGTGGTTAACTTAGGTGCGCTTGCCATTGCTCAACAAATGCTCAATCTTGATTCACCGGAAGGCTTTTTGTTATTTGCCTTGGTATCCATTCTAGTCAGTTGGGCGATTTTGCCTTTGACATTGACCCGTCGTAACCAACCGAATATTGCGACAGAAAGACCTAAAAGCAGTCTAAAAAGCTTATTGAAAATTGCTCCATTAGCAGTTGCCGGAGCAGCCTTGTCCGGGTTGGCAATGGGCGCTTTCTGGTCCATGACACCGATTTATGCCACACAACTCGGTTATGACATCAGCGGCATCGCGATGATCATGAGCTTAACCATTATCGGTGGTGCTGTTTTGCAGATCCCCATTGGTCGCTATTCCGATAAACATGATCGCCCCAAAGTTATGACCTGGGTGGTCATGCTGGCTGCTGCCATATCGATAATAATGATCATCGTGCCCACGCAAAAACTGCTGCTCAGTATGTTTTTTATTTGGGGCGGCCTGGCGTTTTCCATTTATCCATTATCCGTTGCCCAGTTAATCGATCAGCTGCATCCGGATGAAATCGTTTCGGGTTCCTCCGATATGCTGGTACTGCATGGTGCGGGCTGTGCGTTTGCTCCAGTGCTATCCGGTTCATTAATGACCGTACTGGGGCCGCATGGATTACCAATCTATATTGGTTTGGTATTGTTATTACTTGGTGGCTACACCATTTACCGTCGGCGTCGTGTGGTCGATCTGGTGAGTGGTCAAAACGCCCATTTTGAACCAATGGTACAAACCAGTGCTCAAGCATTGAATATGATGTTTGATCAACAACAACGTGATTTGTTTGATGATCCGAGTTTTTACGGGGAAGAAGAACAAAACCGCATTATCAATGCCTTGCGGCAAAGTGGTTCTTAAATACTAACGTTTTTCTAGACATTCACTTTAATAAACGTGATCCTTGCCAGGCTGAAAGCTCTGCCGGCTTGAACTCAATATTTAGGCTGGCAAAAGCTTTGCTATCACTTGATCACGGAAGCAAAATGGAACATCACCACCCTCACCATCACGAAGTCGCTAACTATAACCGCGCTTTTGCCATCGGTATCAGCTTAAATGTGGTGTTTGTCATTGTTGAAGCCAGCTATGGCATTTTAGCTGGTTCGATGGCGCTATTAGCGGATGCCGGACATAACTTAAGTGATGTGGTGAGTTTGATACTCGCATGGGGTGCCAGCATTCTGGCGAAAAAAGCCGCCACAGCGAAACGCACTTATGGTTTTCGCAAAGCCACTGTGATGGCGGCCCTAATAAGCTCCATCATGTTGTTTATTGCTTTAGGCGCTATCGCCTGGGAATCGATCAATAGAATGTTAAATCCCCAGCCGGTTGAAGGCATGACCGTAATTGTTGTTGCCAGCATCGGTGTAGTAATCAACACCATCACTGCGCTGTTGTTTTTTAAGGGTCAAAAACAGGATTTAAATATTCGCGGTGCCTTTCTACATATGGCTGCCGATGCGGCTGTATCGCTAGGGGTTGTAATTGCCGGATTGTTTATTCTGTTCAAAGGTTGGTTATGGATTGACCCACTCGTCAGCCTGTTGATTGTGGCGATTATTTTGGTGGGTACCTGGCGCTTATTTCGTGAATCGTTCAATTATGCAATGGACGCTGTACCGGAAAATATTGATCTGCAAAAAATTCAGCAGTATTTACTGGATTTGGAACAGGTCGACTCACTGCATGATTTACATGTCTGGCCATTAAGCACCAGTGAAACGGCATTAACCGCGCATTTAGTGGTGAAAAATAATCCATTGGACAACGCATTTTTAGCCCAACTGCAACATGATCTGCATGATCATTTTGATATTGAGCATGTAACAATTCAGCTGGAATCCATTGAGCAAGCCAGTTTATGTTTGCTCGGTAGCAACAATGAGTGTCATCGTTAAGCCATTTAATCAAAGATGATTTACCCTTCCTCACTCACAGCAACTCTGTTATGGTGCCTCACTTATCACTGACTGGCGCTAAGTAATCAAGATGCATGGAAAGTTAATTAAGTGGAAAGATGACAGAGGTTTTGGCTTTATCCTCTGCGAGCATAATCAACAGGAAGTCTTTGTACATATTTCCGCCTTTCCAAGCGGCAGCCCGCGCCCCAAAGTCGGTGAAATGCTGGATTTTGAAATTGAAACCACAAAAGATGGTAAAACCCGAGCCATAAATATCATTCGTGCAGATTCAAAAACTAAGGCTTCGCCAATGAAGCTCAGTAAAACACCTGGTAAAACCACCAAATCAATCAGTATCATAATCGCATTGATAGTGGTTGTTTTGATTGCGGTAAGCGTTTCTCAAACATTCAGCTTCTAACACGCTCTTTTAGAGCGCACATCAAAATAGCCATAGGCAGCGACCACCAGAAAACAGGCTGCAGGAACAATATAGGAAATCGCCGTATTAAATACGTCGATCAACGCTCCCTGAAACAACGGCATAATCGCACCGCCGAGAATCGCCATCACCAGTCCAGCCGCACCAAATTTGGTATCTTCGCCCAAGCCTTTTAATGCCACTCCGTAGATAGTCGGGAACATCAGCGACAAACAGGCCGAAATAGAAACGATGGCCCAAACTCCGGAAATAGTTGGACTCAACATGGCAAATAAACATAAAGCGCTGCCAGTTAAGGCGAGTATGGTCATCAACACCGTTGGCCGGACATAGCCCATCAACCAGGTCATCGCAAAACGGGACACCAAAAACACCAGCAAACTGTATTGCAAATAAATACTGGCATCGGCTGCGGTACCGCCCATCGCCTGCTGCACATACTGAATGGTGAAGGTCCAGACGCAGACTTGTGCCGCTACATTAAAAAATTGAGCAATAACGCCAAATCGGTAATGGGTATTGGCCATCAAGCGTTTAAATATCTGTGCGAAATGTAATTCACCGATGCTCGACACCACCGCTTCACGTGGTTTTGGCACTTTGGAAAACAAAATCATCAGCCAAATCAACAACAAAGCCGCCGCCATGCTCACATAAGGCAACATCACGGCTTTAAGTTCCGCGGCTTGTACCAGCTTTAATTCTTCAACCGTCATTAACGCCCGATCAGCAGCTTCGGCAATATGCAAATTGGGCAGGATTAATGTAGCGGCTAGAAAAACGCCTAGATTAGTCCCAACCGGATTAAAGGCTTGCGCCAGATTGAGTCTGCGTGTGGCATTTTCTAATGGGCCCATCGCCATCACAAAGGGATTGGCCGAAGTTTCCAGAATCGATAATCCAGAGGCCAGAATAAATAACGCCGCGAGAAAATAATGATAATTCATTGCCAGACTGGCAGGATAAAACGCTAAGGCACCGATTACCGCCAACCCTAAACCGCATAAAACACCAGTTTTATAGGAATATCGGCGGTTAATAAAAGCGGCGGGTATTGCCAGACAAAAGTATGCCCCGTAATAAGCAAATTGCACTAAGGCAGATTGCAAGGTGCTCATGGCAAAGATTTGACTGAACACTTTGACCAATGGATCGGTCATATTCGCTGCCACACCCCAGGCAGCAAAACAGGTGATCAATAAAATAAACACCAGTCGCATTTCTGGGTAGACAAAGGGCTTTTTGACCGACATAACGTTCAGGCTCCGTACTGCTCGCAGGCTTTTTACCTGAGTGTAACAGTAATTTAATGGAACCCGAGATAGCTGAGATTATTTACTTATCGCCAAATAACGCTACAAAATCACCTGAGAATTTGCCTGCCATTTTTTGATCGCTATATAAACTGGCCACCACACTTATCCGTGCTTTGCCTTTGCGTCGTAATGTGGTGAGAAATGTCGGCCAATCCTCTTCATCTACCAATACCGCAGTGGCCGTAAACTCTTGCGTCATGGGTTTCAGATAAGCCATTTCATTGCGTTGAATCACCAAACGCGAGGCTATCCCCTCTTCTGCCAAACGGGTATGCAATAACGACCAGGCCGACAAAATAGCTAATGTCGAAGCACTGCCACCAAATACCGTTTCCTGATGATTAATATTGGGGGCTAATGGTGCAGCCAAAGTTAGTGTCTGCTGATTTATATCCAGCACTGACACCTGCATTGCAGCTGACAATGGGATATGTTGGTGCAGATACCGTTGTAATTGTTGAGTTTTGCTCATAACAGTCATTAGTTTTTAAGCTCATGTTGTGCAGTATGTAAATACTGCAGCACTGCATTCATTAGTTGATTAATAGCGTGATAATTGTGTACATCAACTGACAGAATCTCAGTCGCAGATTGCACGTAGAGTGCTGGTTGTAGCTCATCAGCACAGTGTTCAACCAGAGCTTGAACAGAGTCCGGTGTTGTTTCCAGATGAAACTGCAGACCGATCACGGAGTTTCCCAACTGAAAAGCCTGGTTTCGACAACCATAACTTTCGGCGATCCGTTCAGCGCCTTCGGGTAAATCAAAGGTTTCACCATGCCAGTGAAATACGCTGGCTGTTTCAGGAAACTGGAATGCCAATGCATTATTGTTTGACACTGCTTGAATCGGCCACCAGCCGATTTCTTTTTCTTTATTTGGATATACTCTGCCGCCCATGGCATTTGCGATCAACTGGGCTCCTAAACAAATTCCCAGTAGCGGTTTACCAGTCGCTATAAATTGCTGAATAAACTGCTTCTCTGCTGCCAGCCAAGGATATTGAGCTTCGTCGTTGACACTCATTGGTCCGCCCATCACTACCAGAAAATCCACAGCCCCAACTTCAGGCAAATCAGTTTGCTGATAAAACTGCGTTGAACTTATCTGATAACCATTACTTTTTAACCAGACATCAATACTGCCCAGCCCTTCAAAGGCAACATGCTGAAAATAATGTGCTTGCATCATTTATCCTGACTTATTTTGCTTATCGCGTAATGATATCCGTCTAATATTTAAGCATTGTGAATTTTAATAGTCTAACAGGTGATTTTTTACCAGCAATCAGTGGGAGCATTTCCTCGGCGTGGTAAAAAGTGATACGGTAAAAACCATCCTGACCAACGAAAAATAGTCAGCGAAAGTTATTCTGCTGATGGTACAGGCCTATCATTCAATGGAGGACAGACAATGACTCAGTACGTTTCTTCACCCCAATTTAGACTGAAATTGATTTTACCACTGATTTTTGGCCTAACCCTTACGGCTTGTGCACCAGAACCTGAGGTACATGCCGCTCAAATCAGCGAAGACGAAATTCAAAACTTATTTGAACGTTGGAATCAGTCACTGCAAACCGGTGACCCGGCAGCGGTTACTGCCAATTACGCTTCTAACGCTGTGTTATTGCCAACGGTTTCCAATAAGGTTCGTACTAATCACACTGAAATTGAAGACTATTTCGTGCATTTTCTGGAACTGAGTCCGTATGGCCGCATCGACGAAAGACATATCGCAGTAAATGATGGCATCGCGATAGATACCGGGATCTATACTTTTGATGTCACTAAAGATGGTGAACAAAAGCAGGTTCAGGCGCGTTATAACTTTGTCTACGAACGTCAGAATGATGGTGAATGGCTGATCGTCAATCATCACTCATCTGCGATGCCTGAAGTCATCGTCGATGAGCCAGAGTTGTTAGAAGACATGCTGATTGAGGGATAATGAGGCGAAATTTGCTGCCTGATGTTGTTCTACAAGACATTCAGGCATACTTTGTGGGTAACAATAAAAACAACATCTACAGCGAGGAAATAAAATGACAATTGCACTCACGCCCCTGATTTCATTGATTGCCGGTATTCTGATTTTGCTGGTACCACGATTACTGAACTATATCGTAGCCATTTATCTAATCATTATCGGTTTGGTTGGCATCTTTGGCGGTAATTTAAACTTTACCCCCTGATCCACCAGTAAAACTGACAAAAAAGAAGGCGGTGTTCCAATAGGAACCCGCCTTTTTTATTACCAAATAATCAGATAGCCACAGTGTAACCGCTTAGAAAATGAGGTTAATCATCGCGTCTGCTGATAATTTCACCTTCGATGATATTGCTCTCATTTTGCGATTGCTGTTTTTGCTGTCGATGAAATTGCTGATGTTGCTGACCAGCTTCAGTTGCTTTTCGCATTTGTCTGCGTGCCCGATACAACATCAAGGGGATAAGGATCCAGCTTAACAACACTACAAACACCAGCAGTGTCAGAGTCAGCATCATCACTAGCCCTAAAATAATCCAGGCAAAAATCCGCTGCAGTAAACCTGCTGATTGCAGCTGCCTGAATTGTTGTTGCCAAGCTTGAGTTTGCTGGCGAAAAGCATCTGAACGAAACATAGAACCTCTTTTTTCAAGCTTTTAAAGCGCTTGTTTGAATAACCTAAAGCCAGTAGCAAAACCTAATGGCACAAAGTACTTATGGATTGAGATAGTCACCCGAGGTGATAAGTTTCAATCCTGTTGTTGGCCGATTATAAAGATAAACCCATGCGTTAAGCTGACCACCATCGGCAAGTGTAATATTTTGCCGGCTGCGAACGTATTCGTGCGGTTCGCAAAAGCTGGCAGAACATTCTTCATAATCATCCAGCTCAGCTAACAGCAGTTCATTATTTTTGATCAGATAAAGCTCACCGATAACTTGCTGCCGTGAGTCATCGCTTAAAATTACACCCGGATAATGACTGACTTGATACAAGCTGCCTTGCAATCGGCCCAACGCAATAAACTCACAATATCGATGCAGCAAATCATGACGGGCGGTGTCTTTACGTAAGGTGCCATAAACAAATAGATAGTCTTCAGTCATACTCTCAGGGCTGTGAAATAGATAAATTGCTTGTTACATTCTACGTGGTGAATTATCTCAACTAAATATGAATTCAGACTTAACAGCTCATCATTACATCGGACGTTTCGCTCCCTCACCCACCGGACCATTGCATTTTGGTTCTCTGGTGACCGCTACTGCCAGCTTTCTGGATGCTCGTTCAAATGGTGGCAAATGGCTGGTGCGGATGGAAGATCTGGATAAACCACGAGAAGTCGTGGGTGCTGCAAAGGATATTCTCGATACCCTAGAGAGCTTTGGTTTTCATTGGGATGATGAAGTACTGTTTCAAAGCCAGCGCACTCAGCTTTATCAAAACACACTGGAGCAGTTGCAATCATTAAATCTGGCTTATACCTGCGGCTGTAGTCGAAAGGAAATTAATGCCAGTGCTGTTTTGGGAATTGACGGTCCGGTGTATCCGGGGTTTTGTCGACAGGGATTAGCTACTGGAAAACGAGCACGAACCTGGCGGCTTAGGGTTAATGATCAACCGATATCGTTTGAGGATTTGATTCAGGGTGAACAATCGCAGCTCTTATCACAGCAGGTAGGGGATTTTGTGATCCGTCGTGGGGATGGTTTATTTGCCTATCAGTTAGCAGTGGTTGTCGATGATGCTTTGCAAGGTATAACACATATTGTTCGAGGAGCCGATCTGCTGGATTCAACCCCAAGACAACTGTTTTTGCAGCAGCAACTGGGTTTCACCACTCCGGCCTATGCTCATGTTCCAATCGCGACCAATCTGCAAGGTGAAAAACTCAGCAAACAAACTCGCGCTCAACCCGTCAAGCTACGAGATAGCGGCGTTGTATTATGTCGAGTATTACGATTTCTTGGTCTGCAGCCACCGATAGAACTGGCACATGTTCCACTTGATGAATTATGGAAGTGGGCAATACAGCATTGGCAGGTGCAAAACGTACCCAAACTACGCCGACAAGTCACGTTGATTCCGACAGCAAGCGATATTGAGCGACATTTAGGTCTATGAGCGACTTTATTGCCTGCGCAATTCACTGCTATTTTTAGTTTTTGTTACCCTCGACTTTTTATTCATTCTGCAGCTGTACATTAAATAAGATACAAGTCGCATTGATACATTATTTTTCTGCTGTGTTTTTACGGCTTTTCTTGCACAGTCGGCCGCTGTCGACTATGCTCACAGGCAACTTTTCCCACTCTTAGTTGACTGAAGTCACAGCTAAAGAATGACAAATTCACGTTTTTTATAATGGAATTGTCAGCTCGGTTGTGAGCTGAATTCAGGAGATATTGGATACGATGTTATTTGCCGTTTTATCAGGCTTTATTTTGGCAATGTTTACGCCGCTGCTGCAGCCTGTTGCCCAGAATAAAACTGGCTGGATTTTGGCGATATTGCCCCTATCCTTGACGCTGTACTTTGCCAGCTTTGTCCCTGCGGTAAGTCAGGGTGAGGTTATCTATCAAGAGTGGCAATGGCTGCCGGGGATGGACATCAATCTGAGCTTTATGCTCGATGGCTTGTCTTTACTTTTTGCGTTGCTGATTAGTTTTATCGGCATATTCATTTTCATCTACGCTGGCAGCTATCTACACGGGCACAAATCAATAGCTCGCTTTTTTGTCATTATGCTGGCCTTTATGGCGTCAATGCTGGGTTTGGTGCTTTCCGATAATCTGATCAGCCTGTTTGTGTTCTGGGAATTAACCAGCATTACCTCGTATCTGCTGATTGGCTTTGATCACGAAGACGAATCAGCACGCCGTTCAGCATTACAAGGTTTGTTTGTTGCCGTCGGCGGTGGTTTGGCTCTGATGGCCGGGCTGATTATGCTGGCCACTGTCGGTGGCAGTTATCAGCTTTCAGAGATATTAACAGCG
This sequence comes from Methylophaga sp. SB9B, assembly GCF_004832235.1. NCBI lineage: Bacteria > Pseudomonadati > Pseudomonadota > Gammaproteobacteria > Thiotrichales > Piscirickettsiaceae > Methylophaga > Methylophaga sp. SB9B. The sequence continues at coordinate 232,178 of NZ_SSXS01000002.1, read as the reverse complement.
TCTGACAGCGTGCTGGAAAGTTCGCTGGCCGTTGGCATGATTATCTGTATTTTACTGGGTACATTTACCAAGTCTGCACAATTCCCCTTTCATTTCTGGTTGCCCAATGCGATGGCGGCACCTACACCGGTATCGGCATATCTGCATTCAGCAACCATGGTCAAAGCCGGGATTTATTTAATGGCACGGCTGAACCCGGCCTTTACCGAGCATGCATTGTGGACAGTTTCACTCAGCCTGTTTGGGGCTATCACTATGTTTGTCGGGGCTTACCTGGCCTACAGCGCGACCGATATCAAGAAAGTGTTGGCTTATTCCACGGTAATGGCGCTGGGCACGTTAACCATGTTGCTCGGTATAGGCACCGAATATGCGTTGATTGCTTTTACCTGTTTCCTGCTGGCCCACTCGTTATACAAGGCAGCACTGTTTATGCTGGCAGGCGCGATTGATCACGAGATTGGCACTAAAGATTTAACCTTGATGGGCGGTTTGCGAAGCAAAATGCCACGTACTGCAGTGATTACTGCTATCGCTGCATTATCGCTTGCCGGGATGCCGCCATTATTTGGTTTTATCGCCAAAGAAGCCATGTTTGAGGCGGTACTTGGCAATGATAGCTATCAAGCATTGATACTCATATTAGCCCTGGCTGCAGCAATGCTGGTAATGGCTATTGCAGCAGTGGTTGCTATCAAACCTTTTTATGGGGAATTACGTTCTACCCCGAAAAAACCTCATGAAGCGCCTTTGGCAATGTTGATTGGCCCGGCGATTCTGGCGGTATTGTCGCTTATGTTTGGTTTGCTGCCGTGGGTTCCCCAAAACTCCATTCTGAGCGCGACTGTCAATGCGGTGTCAGTGACTCCAGCCAGTTTTTCATTGGCCTTATGGCATGGTTTTAATCTGCCATTGCTGTTGTCGGTTATTGCCTTAATTGGCGGTATTTTACTGTTTGTGTTTTGGCAAAAAACACGGCCAGCCATAGGGCATTTAACAACACAAGCCAGTCGTTTCGGACCGGAAGCTGGCTATTTCAGCATGATGAATGGCATCACCTATATCGCCAGTTGGCAAACCAGGCTACTGCAAAATGGCAAGCTGGGTAATTACATGATTGTGATGATCCTGACCACAGTCATTCTGGTCGGTTACACCTTGTTGAGTCAGTATGGGTTGAACGTGTATCTCAATGTAGAAGGCATCGCTTTTTACGAATTTTTCATTGTGTTATTGATGCTGCTCGCCACCATATATGCCATTTCAACCCGTTCACGCTTAGGAGCAGTAGCTAGTATGGGTGTGCTGGGCTTTACCGTGGCTTTAGTGTTTATACATTTCAGTGCCCCGGATTTAGGTATTACTCAGGTGCTGGTAGAAACGCTTACCGTAATTTTGCTGGTATTGGTGCTATTCAAATTGCCGGGCTTCTCCCGTTATTCAAGTCGCTACGAAGTAATTCGTGATGCCAGCGTGGCGGTGTTGATGGGTGTGTTAATGACCTTACTGACACTGGCTGCAATTGACGTACAGTTTTTTGAAACCATTTCAGGATTCTTTGTTGAATCCAGTTACCCGCTGGCTAAAGGTCGCAATATCGTCAATGTGATTCTGGTCGATTTTCGGGCACTGGATACGCTGGGTGAAATATTTGTGCTGGCCATTGCCGCCTTGGGGGTTTTCTCGATGCTCAAACTGCGTGCTGAGGAAAAATAATGGACGATAACAAACCCAAAATAATGACATTCAATACACTGATCCTGCATACGGCGGCGTTATTTTTATTGCCATTGCAGTTAATTTTTTCAGTGTTTTTATTATTACGCGGCCATGATGAACCAGGTGGTGGCTTTATTGCTGGACTGGTCGCTTCAGGGGCATTTGTGTTGTATCTGTTTGCCCATGGTGTGGCCTCGACCCGTGAAATTATGCGGGTGGAACCGCGCGATTTGCTGGCATTAGGTTTGTTGCTGGGTTTATCCGCGATGTTTCCGGGCATGCTCAATGGCGAAGCTTTTCTTACTGCGCAATGGTGGGAATTTTCACTGGGCGATACCCAAGTCAAATTATCGACTGTGTTGATATTCGATATCGGTGTTTATTTTGCGGTATTGGGGACGATTCTGACCATCGTGATGTCACTGACGGAGTCTGAAGAGTGAACAATAAACTGAATTTTCAACAGGAGGTTTCAGCATGGAATCGCTGATGGCCTATGTGATCGGCATTCTGTTTGCTGCGGCGATTTATATGATGCTGCGGCGTTCAATTGTAAAACTGGTTATTGGTTTAATCATTCTTAGCAATGCTGCCAACTTATTGATTTTTGCCGTTTCCGGTATGACCCGTGGCGCCCCGCCATTAATACCCGAAGGTGCAGCAGCACCGCTGGGAATCATTGCCGATCCTTTGCCTCAGGCATTGATCTTGACCGCCATTGTTATTGCCTTTGGGGTATTGGCCTTTGCCGTGGTTTTAATTCACCGCGCCTATGAAGTGGTAGGCAATGATGATCTGGACCAAATGAAGGACACTGACACTTGAGCCCGGAAGTAGTATTACCAATAATTATCCCGTTATTTGCCGGAGCGCTGACATTAGCCTTTTGGCGCTCCACGTTTTATCAACGTTGGATCAGTCTATTTGCAACTTTCGCTTTGCTTGGCGCAGGTGTCTGGTTATTAGAAAGTACCCGTGAAGCGGGCTTTGTGGTGATGCAGATGGGCGGTTGGGCAGCCCCGTTTGGCATCACTATCGTGGCTGATTTACTTAGCGCCATTATGATCGTGTTAACCGGCATTATCGGCGTGGCAATCGCTATTTATTCAATGGCCGACACACCGGATAAACATCAAAAGTTCGGCTATTTCCCGTTAATGCATTTGCTGCTGGCCGGTGTTTCCGGTTCATTTTTGGCGGGTGATATTTTCAATCTGTTTGTCTGGTTTGAGGTGATGTTGCTGGCCTCCTTCGCCCTGTTGACCTTGGGCGGTGAACGATCCCAGATGGAAGGGGCAATTAAATACGTCACACTGAATCTGTTTTCATCTGCGATATTCCTCTCCGCCATCGGTTTGTTATACGGCATGGTAGGCACGCTCAACATGGCGGATATTGGTGACAAACTGAGCCAGGTTGAACATACCGGCATGGTCAATGTTTTGGCGATGATGTTTTTGATTTCGTTTGGTATTAAAGCCGCCGCATTCCCGTTATTTTTCTGGTTGCCTGCGTCATATCACACGCCTTTAGTTGGGGTATCAGCCTTATTTGCTGGCCTGCTGACCAAGGTCGGTGTATATGCTTTATATCGAATTTTTACCCTGATATTTATTGGTGATACCGAATTTACCCATACCATTTTGTTATGGATTGCCGTGCTCACCATGTTAACCGGTGTTTTGGGTGCGGCAGCCCAATTCGAATTCCGCCGTATTCTGTCGTTTCATATTGTCAGCCAGATTGGCTATATGTTGCTGGGACTGGCGTTATTCACCCCGTTAGCCATTATCGGCGGGGTGTTTTACATCATGCATCACATCATTGTGAAGACTAATCTGTTCCTGATAAGTGGTGTGGTGTATCGACTGCTGGGCAGTTATGACTTGAAAAAGCTGGGCGGGGTTTATAAACATCGTCCGGGACTGGCCATTTTATTTCTGGTCCCTGCCCTGTCGCTTGCCGGGCTACCACCGTTATCAGGTTTTTTCGCCAAGTTTCTGGTGATCCGCGCTGGCCTGGAAGTGGAAGCCTGGGTGGCAACAGCTATTGCCTTACTGGTCGGCCTGCTGACTTTATATTCAATGATTAAAATCTGGGCGGAAGTGTTCTGGAAAAAACTTCCGGAAGGTATTGATGACTCACGATTGACGGGCAAGAAAACCGACAAACAGCTTTGGGTGATGTTGATACCGGTGGTCGGCTTAACTGTATGCACGTTGTATATTGGCCTTAACGGTGAGCCCATTTATCAATTAGCCAGTGAGGCAGCCGATCAGTTGCTCAATCCTGCAGGTTACATTGAAGCGGTGTTAGGAGAGAGACCATGATTGGGTTTTTCTTAAATATTGTATTAGCTCTTTGCTGGGTGGCGTTGACGGGGAGTTTTGGCGGTCTGAATTTTATCTTCGGTTTTGCGTTGGGCTACATAGTGCTCGCCATCGTACAACATCAGTTACCTTCAATGAGTGGCTATGCTCAACGGCTGCCACTGTTATTACGTTTTTCCGGTTTCTTTATCAAAGAACTGGTCAAAGCTAACTACAAAGTCGGTTTTGATATTTTGACTCCGCCGTGGCATATGCAGCCAGGTGTAATCGCTTTTCCACTGGAAGCTAAATCGGATTTTGAAATCACCATGGTGGCAAACTTTATTTCATTAACTCCGGGGACATTAACGCTGGATATTTCGGATGATCGTCGCGTGCTGTTTATTCATGCGATGTTTTTGCAAGATGAAAAAGCGTTGTTAACCGAACTCCATGAAGTCGAACGGCGTTTGCTGGAAATTTTGCGCTGAGGAGCCTTATGTGAATACGTTTGTGATTAATCTCGTTTATCTGATGTTATCTACTGCATTACTACTCAGCTTCGTCAGAATGGCCAAAGGCCCTTCGTTGCCTGATCGTGTTGTGGCACTGGAGCTTATTGCTTCTATCGTCGCCGGTATTGTCGGTGTGCATGCCATTGATACCGGTGTCAGTAGTTTTCTTGATGTGGCCATCGTTTTGGCGTTAACAGCATTTTTGGCGGCCATTGGTTTTGCTCGCTTTCTGGAACGTGGAGGCCCACGTGATGACTGATTTATTTGTCGGTTTTTTTCTGATTTTTGGTGCAGCGTTAATGCTGCTCGCCGCTATCGGTATTATCCGTTTGCCTGACTTACCGACACGGATGCATGCCACTACAAAATCCGGCGCTTTGGGAACAAGCTTGATTATGATTGGTGTGGCAGTTTATTTTGCCGACATTACTGTTGTTACCAGGGTGATTGCCATTATTGCGTTTATTATTCTCACCGCACCGGTAGCGGCACATGTAATTGGACGGGCGGGATATTTTGTTGGTGTGCCGTTATGGGAAGGCACGGTAAAAGACGATCTGCAAAAAAACTATGATCCTGAGACCCATTCACTGAGCAGCGGTTTGGAAAAGCCGGCTCCAAGCAAAAAATCGGCAAAACCAAATAAACGTCAAAAATAACTTTCTTCTGCTGGATATAACTGCATGACACCACTGCGGCCTTTAGCATCGCCAAGCAGCCAGATTTGTTCAAAAGGATGCGCCTGAGGTAGGACAATCTGCTGCCGATGCTTCTCAAAATCGCTTTGTTGCCATAATGAATTCATATTGCGTAACACCAGCCATACTCTCTGAGTATGGTAGTTTTTCTGTGCTTTACTACTGAGCACAGCATTGAGCGCTGCAATTAAACGACTATTGACGGGTAATTGGGTCAGGCGATGTAAAGCCGCCAACATTTTTTCATCTGCTTCTCTGCCCAAAATCAGCTTAGCCTCAGCTTCACTGCCATAAATATGCGCGATTTCCAAATCCAGTTTGCTGTCATTGAGATAACAGGAAACATCAGGTTTGCGAGGCAGGTTATGCCAGATATGCCGCATCGGCGTGCCAAACTGCTTTTCATAAAGTCGCATAAACAGTTTTGCCGCTTCATGCTCTAAATGTATTTTTTCCTGGGTACTGTTGTGCAGCGGAATGATTTCAGAATCGCTCACTTGGTATCTATTTTCGGCTCAGGTAACAGTGGTGGCGTGCTATCCATGTATGTCAGATAACTGTGCCAGATTTGATGGGTGCGTAATTGTGTCATGCGAATAGAACAACCCAGGCCCATGATGCTGCGTATGGTGCCGTCACGCCAAATATCGTAAATTGAGCTACATTGGTCCAAACGATAGACCAGCCAGCTTTGCTGGGCCTTTTCAATAGATTCCACGATTAATTCATTCTCTTTGTATCGGGCCAGGGCTTCTGCAAGGTAATGCTGTAACTCCACCTCATGCTGCTCCAGTTGCTCTGCCAGGCAAACTCCTATTTCATAGGTATTGTTGGCATCCGGACATTTATCAGCAGCCATCAGTTGGCTCGACACAAATAACAGAAAAAAACCAATTGCTCTCATAACCATTCCCAAAGACACGTTTTACAAGGGTTAAAGTTAACTATTTGTTTTATAAAGTTCCGCCTGTCATTGAAACAACTTTATAAAACGTCATAACAGTTAAGCTTGTAGTTCTTCTTGAATACAAATATTACGGCCTTGTTTTTTTGCCTTGAACATGGCGGTATCGGCGCGTTTAAACACATCTTCGGTATTATCGCCTTTATGAAAAGTGGCGATACCTGCGGAAACGCTAATCGGCACAGGTTTGCCATCGTATAAAAATCGGGTACTGCCAATTTCTTCGCGAATTTTATTGGCCAACACCATAGTTTCAGTTAACGCGGTACCCGGAAAAATCCCGACAAATTCCTCACCACCAAACCGGGCAACAAAATCAATTTCACGAGTCGAAGTCGATAAAATCTCAGCAATACGAATTAATATCTTATCTCCTGCCAAATGCCCGAGGCTGTCATTAATTTGTTTGAAACTATCGATATCCCACACCACTAAACTCAATGGTTGTTTGTAACGCTGCCAACGAATGTATTCGGTTTCTAACGCATCCATCAGCGCCTGCCGATTGCCAATACCGGTTAACGGATCTTTGCGCACCATTTCATGTGCTTTGCGAATACCATCTTGCAAAGATTTGGTTTCATTTTCCAGTTCCTGTAAACGGTCAGTCAGTTTTTTGATTTCCAGTTGTGATTGTAAATAGCGACTCTGATCGATGTTTCGATATTCATCTACAGCGCCAGATAATGCGGACAATCTCTCCCGAATTATTGATTTGAGTTCTCTGGGTTCGCTGGTGACATCAATCTGCTTACGAATATCATCCAAACCAGCATCAACACGTTCACCGATCATCTGGCGCTGGTTAAATGCTTCTGCATCATCTTTTACGGTAATCCGCAACAGATCGTCCAGCTCATTAATGCGCTCACTTAAGGTAGAGAGAAAAGCTCGGTATTCGAGCTGTTGCAGCTGTGCCTGAGCACCCAATGAATTAATCAAATTCACGAGTGCATCAATGACTTGCGGTAAGTTCTTTTTATTGGTTTGAGACTGCAGTTGGTCGCGTATTGCCCGCAGCTGTTCATTGAACATCTCTGGTAATTGCAGGTTATCAATAAGACCACATAACAACTGTGATACTTCAGTATTTAGTTTGCTCAACCCCAGTTTCTGCAAAATGCCTGAACGAGGTTTGTCAGTATTAACCAGAGGGACTAACTTATTGGAAAACATATCTTCCAGTAAATTTATAAACTCAGGTAACAACTCACGGGCTTGTTCATTGGAAGCATCTTTCAATTGGATCAGCAAATTGTCTACTCCCGGCTGTGAATCAGCCGGAATGCTCAGCGATAACAGAAGATGGCGTAATAACTCGGAAGCATCCGTTCCCTGCGGCCTTTCATCCATTATGCTGATATATTGCTGAATTTTTTCCAGAATATCGCTGATCCGCTCAGCATCTTTTTTACTGCGTAATTCCTGTCGAAGCGAATGTAAGTGTTTGTCTAAAGCGGGATCAATACCTTCTGAAACCAATGCAAGCCGTCCAAGACTGCGTTCCAGAATTTGTATGTAGACGGTTTGATTCTCGTCGCGTGCAAGCAGCTCAAGATACTTTTGCTTCCATTGCTCAAGTTTATTTTCCAGTTCTTCTGCTGCCATTGTTCAACCTTCTTTAAGGCAAATTAGACTTACTTCTACTATGGATACTACAACAGCTACGAAGGAATCTGAACTCAAAAATTAAGTGTGGTGTGATACAAATCCAAAATGCTTAATCAAAGATTTTGTAATGTGAAATAGTCTAATTTCGAGAACATTAATAAACCTCAATTAGTACAACGTGTTATCGAATATTCAATATTTAGTGAATATGTTTTACACGCTGCAACCTTAGGGCATTTAACACGACAGAGATAGAGCTAAATGCCATTGCTGCTCCAGCCAGCCAGGGTGCCAACAAACCTGCGGCCGCAATTGGAATGCCCAGAGAGTTGTAAGCAAAAGCCCAAAACAGATTCTGCCGGATATTGCGAACCGTCAGATGACTTAATTGAATGGCATCAACTACGGCATTCAAATCGGCTCGCATCAACGCAATATCCGCCGTTTCAATAGCCACATCGCTGCCACTGCCCATAGCAACTCCAATATCCGCCTCTGCTAAAGCTGGAGCATCATTAATACCATCACCCACCATTGCCACTACCTGGCCTTGCTGGCGTAACTCGCGGATCTTATCGGCTTTGTGTTCGGGCAACACCTCGGCAATGACCTTATCAATGCCTAACTCATTGGCGATTGCCTGGGCAGTAATATGATTATCTCCAGTCAACATAATGACTTGCAGCCCACGTTTTTTTAATGCGCTAACGGCTGATTTTGCTGTATCTCGAATCGTATCAGCTACCGCCAGCAGACCAATGACCTTTTGATCGACTGCAATCAATATGGCCGTTTTGCCCTGCTGTTCCAGGCTTTGTTGCTGCGCTAACCAGTCACCAACTTCAATCTGATAATCTTGCATCAATTTTTTGGTGCCAATCACAATCTGAGAGCTTTTTCCTGCTAATTCGGTACTTGCCACCACGCCATGACCACTGAGTGATTGAAAATTCTCAATATCGGTTATTGGGTTGTCGGATTGCTGCAGTCCGTTAACGATGGCTTGGGCCAGTGGATGCTCTGATTTGGCTTCAATTGCACTAACCACACTGGCAATAAAGGATTGATCAACATTCTCTGCCACCACAAAATCGGTTAACGCTGGTTTACCTTGAGTCAACGTACCAGTCTTATCAAACACCACCGTGGTCAGTGACTGTGTCAGTTCAAGCGTATCAGCCTGTTTAAACAATATGCCCGCCTCTGCAGCCCGACCTGAACCCGCCATGATAGAGGTAGGCGTGGCCAAACCCAGTGCACAGGGACAGGCAATCACCAATACGGCCACCATGGTTTCCAATGCTTTTCCAATATCACCAGGGCTAAACCAGAACCACCATAGTATAAAAGTAGTGATGGCAATCGCCACCACGACTGGCACAAAAATGCCCGAGACTTTATCTGCCAGACGTTGGATAGGCGCTTTAGAACCCTGAGCCTGCTCTACGACTCGGACAATTCGAGCTAATGCAGCCTCTTCGCCCAGGTGAGTTGCACGAACCCGCAGAAAACCATTTTTGTTAAAGGTAGCGCCAACCACTTTGTCGTTCAGGCTTTTTTCTACCGGCATGCTTTCGCCGGTCAGCATGGATTCATCGACAGCAGATTGGCCTTCAATGATCACACCATCCACCGGAATCTGCTGACCAGGTTTAATCTGCACAATATCGCCGTGTTGCAGCTCTTTAACCGAAACCAATTCGGTCTGACCGTCAGCAAATTCACGTAGTGCCTGCTGTGGCTGCAGCTTTAACAGTTTTTTGATTGCGTCAGATGTATGGCCTTTGGCGCGTGCCTCAAACCATTTACCCAGCAGAATCAAGGTAATTAATACCGCGCTGGTTTCAAAATAAAGGCCATCATGTGCTGCCATCGCACCAAATTTAAAGGTCAGCCATACACTGTAAAAATAGGCAGCTGAAGTGCCCAATGCCACCAGCACATCCATATTGGCACTACGATTTTTTAACGCGAAATAACTACCGCGATAAAACTGCCAGCCAATAATAAACTGCACTGGCGTGGCTAATGCCATTTGAAACCAGGCATTCATCAACAAATCTGGAACTGGTATACCGCTGGTCCAGTTGAAATGGCCGACCATGCTGTAAAGCAAAGGCAACGACAGTATCGCTGCAGCGATAAACTTATAAAACTGCTTTTGCTGTAATTGCTGGTTGGTATCTGTTTGAGGCTGTTCGATATCAATCAAAACCGCAGCATAACCGGCTTTTTCGACCACTTTTACTAGACTTGCTGCATCCAGATTGTCACCGCGAAGAGTGGCTTTTTCATTAGCATAGTTCACCTGAACCGATTTAACCGATGGTGTTTTTTTTAATGCTTTTTCAATGGTGTTGGCACAGGCGGCGCAGCGCATTCCACTAAGTTGCAGTTGAACAATTTGCTGAGCCATTTTATGTCCTGTTTATTAATTTCAGTGAGCCACTCATCTATAGATTGGGGCACAACTGTTCAACCACAAGCTTACAAAGGCCATACCCACAAAATTACTGGTAAGGCTGTCAAAATCACCAAAATGGATAAAGGCAAACCCAGCTTCCAATAATCATTAAAACTATAACCGCCCGGCTCCATCACCAAAGTATTTGATTGATGGGCAATCGGTGTGAGAAACGCACATGAAGCGCCAATGGCCACTGCCATCAGTAACGGATCAGCCGAAACATCCATGCCACTGGCAACACTGATCGCAATCGGGGCCGCCAATATCGCCGCGGCAGCATTGTTGATGATGTTAGACAATAACATTGTCGCGATCATCAGAATCACCACGGTCATCGCAGGAGGCGAAGACTCTGCCATATTGAGCAGCAAATTAGCGATTAATTCCGAACCGCCGGTCGCCTCTAAGGCCTGACCTACCGGCAACATCGCGGCCAACAACACAATCACTGGTAAATCGAGACTTTTGTACAATTTAGCCACGGGTAATAAACCAGCAAAAAACATTGCCACTACACCGGTGACCATTGCCGTTGCAGTAGAAACTGCATCAAACATGATAAGTCCTATCACCGCGATAAAGATTGCTGAAGCGATAGCGACTTTACGTGGCTGCCCCAACTGTAAACCTCTTGAAGCCAATGGCAGACAGCCCAACTCACTCATTACTGACTTGAGTACATCATCGCTACCTTGCATCAACAGAATGTCGCCGGCGACAAAACGGATTTTATGTAATCGTTGTTTAAGCTGATGGCCGCGGCGTGCCACAGCAAGAATATTGATTCCATAACGCTGGCGAATCGACAGGCTGCTTAGGGTATTACCAACCAAAATCGAGTCATGTGCCAGAATGGCTTCAACGACATCCAAATCCTGAGGTTTTTTCGGTTTTTCTGCTTCCTCATCCTGCTCGGTTTGCTGATCGGTTTTATCCCCTGCCAGTTTTAACTTCGTTACATCGGTCAGCGCTTTCAAACTATCAGAATCGGCTTCAATCAACAGTACATCATCTTGATGCAAAACTTTATACATTGATGGCGTGTTGAAGTGGTCATCACCACGCAGTAAAGCCACAACGGTTATATCAGCTTCGTCTTCGACAGCCGAAACCAGATCCATCAAACTTCGGCCCTTATAGTCGGAATCCTCAGGCACATTTAATTCAGTAAGATAACTGCTGATTTCAAATAACTCATCGCCACTGTTTGAAGCCTGACGTTGTGGTGTAAGAAAACGGCCTAAACACACCAGAAAAATCACACCAACCACAGTAATCGCTATGCCAACCGGTAAAAAGTCAAACATGCCAAATGCCGGCAAATCTGTTTGAGTACGATAACTGGCAATAATGATATTCGGCGGAGTACCGATTAATGTTAGACAACCACCGAGTAATGAACCAAAAGCTAACGGCATCAGAAACATTGATGGCGAATGACCGCTCTGCCGAGACATCCAGATTGCCACAGGCATTAATAAAGCTAAGGCGCCAACGTTATTCATAAAGCCTGAACAAATCGCTACGGTCACCGTCAGCGCGGCCATTTGCAAAGTAGGATTATCTCCGGCTTTGGTCAGCTGGCGAGCGATAGCATCGACCACTCCGGCGTTGACCAGTGCTTGTCCGATAATTAATACCGCCGCTACCGTTATTACTGCTGGATGGCCTAGTCCTGAAAACGCTTCATCGGCAGGAATCAAACCAGTTAAGGCAACGGTTAATAACGCTAATACAGCGACGATGTCATAACGCAATTTATCCCAGATAAATAAACCAAGTGTTGCCGCTAGCACAGCAAAAATAATCATTTGATCAGTGGTCATAACATCCCTTTTTTGGCAGGCAATATAGCAGTTTGTCTTGGACGAAGCTTTAGTCAGGGTTAATCCACAGAATTAATGCTTATGCGCTGAACATGCTGGCTAGCATCTGCTAGACTCAATGCGATATTTCTGATTAATCACGGAGCAAGTATGGCCCACGAAGAGCTGCATCTGAATTTACGTAATCTCACTTTGGAGGATTACGACCAGCTCAAAAATCTGATGGACACTGTCTATGACGATATTGGTGGCGCCTGGCCCAAACCGACCATTGAAGCTTTGATTAACCAATTCCAGGATGGACAGATTTGCATCGAAGATTCAGGCGAGTTAATTGCCGTCGCATTAACTGTTATGGTCAGTTATGAACGGTTCAGCAACCCGCATACCTACGATGATTTGATTCTGAGTAACGATAAAATCTGGCATAACCCGCATGGTGACTCCTTATACGGATTGGATGTATTCATTCATCCGGAATACCGCGGTTACCGTTTAGGTCGTCGCTTGTATGAAGCTCGCAAAGAACTGTGTCGCTCAATGAATCTACGGGCCATTCTGGCTGGTGGTCGTATCCCCAATTACCATAAATACGCAGACAAGTTTTCACCTGCTGAATACATTGAACAGGTATCGCGTAAAGAGATTTATGATCCCATTCTGACTTTCCAGCTCTCCAATGATTTTCAGGTGATGCGGCTGATGCATAAATATCTGCCGGAAGACGAAAAATCATTAGGTCACGCCACATTGCTGGATTGGAACAATATTCTTTACACACCGCCATCTTCGGTATTAAACGTTCGTAAAACCCAGGTGAGACTTGGCGCTGTGCAATGGCAGATGCGTGAATTTACTTCCGTTGAAGAAGTACTGAAACAGGTCGAATATTTTGTTGATGCCTTATCCGATTACAAAAGTGATTTTGCTTTATTTCCCGAATTCTTTAATGCACCGTTAATGGGATTGACCGATCAGGTTGATCAGACTCGAGCCATTCGATTCTTAGCCAGCTATACCCAACAATTCCGTGATGCCATGTCCGATATGGCAGTCAGTTACAACATCAATATCATCACCGGTTCAATGCCGTTATTGGAAAATGACCGAGTCTATAACGTCTCGTATCTGTGCCATCGCGATGGTCGGGTTGAAGAACAACGCAAAATCCATATTACCCCGCATGAACGACGCGACTGGGTCATTGAAGGTGGCAACAAATTTCAGGTGTTTGAAACCGATGCCGGCCGCGTTGCCATCATGATTTGTTATGACATTGAATTTCCAGAATTAGGTCGTATTGCTGCCGATCAAGAAGTGGATATTATTTTCGTGCCCTTCTGGACCGATACCAAAAACAGTTATTTACGGGTACGCCATTGTGCACAGGCTCGCGCGATTGAAAACGAATGTTATGTCGCCATCACTGGCAGTGTGGGTAACCTGCCAAAAGTTGAAAACCTGGATGTGCAATATGCTCAATCGTCGGTGTTTTCGCCTTCCGACTTTGCCTTCCCGCATGATGCAATCATGGCCGAGACTACACCCAACAGCGAAATGATCATGTTCTCTGATCTGGATTTAGACAAACTCAAACTGGTGCGTAGTGAAGGTGCGGTCACCAATCTGAAAGATCGCCGTGCTGATCTCTACGAACTATTCATCAAAAATACCGACTAGCGTTTGTTCATCTCGCACCCAAGTTATTTCTTGGGTGCGATAAAGATGGTTTGATAGGTAATTTCCGACTCAGGCCCGTCAATCACATCAACATTGAATATAAGTGGGCTGATACCGGCTTGCAGCTTATCTTCAGGCACTTTAACCAATGCTGTGATGGTTAATACTTTAGCCGGTTCAATAACATAGCTTTCATGAATACCATGCAGGTTCGCCCCGTCCAGACCTTCAATCCGATATTGCACTTCGATGGGCACATTTTCTTTATTAAGTAATTTCAGCGTATAACGATTCTGAATCGAGCCATCACTCAAACGTACAAATAGCGGCTGACGATCCGGACTGACACTGAAATCCGTTGCAGACAGTGATAAAAAGCCATAAACAATACCTGCCAGAGAGGCCAACAGGATCAGCGTGTAGATAATCACTCGAGGACGTTTATACAGCGCTTGCGGTTTGCTATGACCTTGCAACTCAGCGTATGAAGCGTAACGAATCAAGCCGCGCGGGCTCATTGATTTTATCCATTACCGAATCACAGGCATCAATGCACAAACCACAAGTGATACAACCTTCCTGTTGGCCTTTACGGATATCAATACCGGTCGGGCAGACATTGACGCAAAGTTTGCAATCAATACAACTGCCTTTACTCGGATCGGTCTGACCTTTTTTAAGTTTACCGCGAGGCTCACCACGCTCGGCATCATAGGCCGGCAAAATCGTATTCTGGTCATACATAACACCTTGCAATCGTGCATACGGACATAGCCAGAAACACACCTGCTCACGCATAAACCCGGCAAATACATAGGTAAACGTAGTAAAGATTGCCATCGCTATCCACACTGCGATATGTGCCTGGAGCGTAAATACATCACCCCACAATTCAAATGCATCGGTGAACCAGGCAGAAAATGTCAGCCCGGTCAGTAAGGCAATCGCCATCCACAGACTATGTTTAGTGAATTTTTTCAAAACTTTACCGATCGACCAGGGCGCTTGTTTGAAACGTAATTGTTTTTGGGGCGTGTCACCCTCAAATTTGGTTTCGATCCAGGTATAGATATCGGTCCATACCGTCTGGAAACAAAAGTAACCACAAAATACCCGTCCAGCCACACTGGTTACTGCCGCCAGCAGAATGGCGAAAAACAATAAGGTGAGCGACAGCATCCAGATATCCTGCGGGAAGATAGTCAGTTCAAAAAAATGAAACTGACGATTGGGGATATCCAGCAAGACTGCTTGGTCGCCATTCCAGCGAATGTATGGCACCAGAAAATAGATCAGCCATACAGACATGCCAAACCATTTCAGGTTACGAAAACGGCCAGACATCCGTTTGGCGACAATTTTCTCGCCACCGGCATTCACATCCCAGTCGGCCATTTCTTCGTAGATATCGCCATTTTTTTCCATAAAGTGAATAGGTTGTTCAATCATGATTTTTCTCACTTCCCGGTTAGATGATGTGATGAGAGGTAGTGGCAGGCTGAATCAATAAGCCACGTAAAATGCTTAACGCCTGAGAGAGCGTTGCATGATCAGGGGTCAACCCGAGTGATAATCGAACTGCCTGACGTTGCCGATCACTAAAACCAAAACTGTTACAGGCCACCACGGAAACACCCAATACCGTCGCTTGTTCGGCAAATGCATTGGCCTGCCAGCAACTGGGTAATTGCAGCCAGATATGGTGGCCTGCTTCGTTACTGGAAAAATCCATTCCGGCCAATAGTTGTTTGGCAATCTGCTGGCGCTGCTGGTTTTCTTCGCGGATGGCTTCAGAGAAACGATTTATCCGGCCATCATGAATCCAGCGTGACACTAAAGCAGCCATCAACGGTGAAGCCATGACACTGATGGCTCGTAAAACATTGGCCAATCCAAGTGCATGAGAATTGCTCGGGGCAATGACATAGGCGAGGCGTAATGCAGGAGTAATACATTTGGATAAAGTGCGTATATACCAGGTGCGATCTGCCGCTAAATCAAATAGTGCTGTTTCAGGGTTTTCCAGCAATGGTGAATACGGATCATCTTCGATAATAATAATGTCGTATTCATGAGCAATAGCGATAATTTGCTGGCGTCTGGTTAACGACATGGTGGCCGTAGTCGGGTTATCCATTGTCGGTACCAGATAAATCGCTTTGATTGGATATTGTCGGCATGCTTGTTCAAAAGCATCAGGCAACACCCCTTCTTCATCCATGCTTAACGGTTGTAAAGACAGCTGAAGTTGTTCTGCCGCCGACTTCAAGCCGGGATAAACAAATTCACCACAGGCAATAATATCGCCAGCTTGAGCCATAGATTGCAGAATGGCATACAACGCGGCTTGAGCGCCCCCGGTAATCAAGGTGCGTTCTGTGGTCACGTTGTTGATTGATTGTGCCAACCAGCCAGCAGCAGCACTTCGGTCATGCGGGTTACCGGCACTGTCCTGATAATGCAATTGCAATATGCGATCAGCCCCTGAAATAAGCTGGGCAATGCCTTGTGGAATATGCTGCTGTAAACCGGCAGCCTCGGGTTGAGGGGGATTATTCATGCTCAAATCGAGTAATGGTCGAGCAGTTGAAATATGTGAAATGAGTTTGCTTTCGACATGATGCCGCACAAAACTGCCACGTCCGGTAGTGGCATCAATTAAGCCTCGACGTCTTGCTTCATTAAAAGCACGGGTGACGGTGGTTAAATCAACATTCAACGCTTCCGCCACGGCACGTTGCGGCGGTAAACGATCGCCAGCTTTAACATAACCGGAATAGATATCGGCTTCCAAGGCTTCTACGATGCCAAGATATTTGGTTTTGGCATCCGTTTCGATTCGAGCTTTCCACGAGCGCATAGGTAAATCCCTATTAACATTTAGCCTACACGCTAGGCACTTTCCCAGACAAAAACAAACTTATTTGCATACAAAATTATTAAGTGTATGGATATAAATCCGTTTAGTTATAAATTGTATGGCTTCAATGCCCATTTGAGGGATTAAGCTTGTTAAAGGCCATACAATTTTTTACAACAAACTGGCTGGGATACCAGGCTGTTGATGCAGAGTTGCGCAACAACCAGTAACTCTAAAAATAGAGATTTAGAGGTTTTTGTGTGACAGACGGACTTTGGAGATAATCTTTTGCCATTGGTCTACTGGAGCAGGTTTACCAAAATAATAGCCTTGATAAACATGGCAACCAAATTTTTCCAGTAAAGCTGCCTGCTCTGCGGTTTCCACCCCTTCAGCAATCACGGCTAAATCCAGACTTTGTCCCAGAGCAATAATAGTACTGACAATCGCTTCATCGTTTACGTCGGTCAATACATCATGGACAAACGACTGGTCTATTTTCAGTTTATTTAATGGCAGAAGCTTTAAGTAGCTCAGCGAAGCGTAACCGGTACCAAAATCATCCAAGGCAAAGCGCAAGCCACGCTGACGTAGTGCATTCATCCGCTCGATAGTGTGATCAATATCCTCAATCAATAAGCTCTCGGTGATTTCAAGTTCTAAATGATTGGGATTGACGCCCAGCTCTATTAAACAGCTGTCGATATGATCGATAAATTGCAAATGGCGGAATTGTCTGGGGCTGATATTGACCGAGAGTGTCAGGTTTTCCATGCCTGGGATAGTTGACCAGTCTGCGAGGATCTGACAGGCTTTTCTTAACACCCAGGCCCCCAGCGGGATTATCAAACCGCTGGACTCTGCTATCGGAATAAAGTCAGCCGGTGAAATAAAACCTTCCACCGGATCATTCCAGCGTAATAAGGCTTCCATCCCGACATATTGTTGGTCGCTACTGATTTGTGGTTGTACATACAATTCAAGTTGCTGATGAGAAATAGCTTCCCTCAATTTGCGTTCCAATTCACTACGCCGCTTAACTTCTTTCTGCATGGTCGGATCAAAAAATTTCAGACTGTTACGACCTGAAGCCTTGGCTCGATATAACGCCATGTCGGCATCTTGCAGTAAGCGTTCAACATCACCTTCTGCATCAGAAAATAAAGCGATGCCAACACTTGCCGAGGCAATGTATTGAGTCTGATCCAAGCTAAATGGCAAAACAAAATCCTGCAGGATTTCTTCAGCAAACTGATGAGCGATAACTTCGACCTCATGCCGAAGTAAGCCCATATTGGGTTTGACGATGACAAACTCGTCAGATCCCAGTCTGGCAGCTAAATCCTGAGGTTCGAGCCGTGATTGAAGACGTTTGGAAACCGCCTGCAGCAATAAGTCGCCGGCATGATGCCCCAAAGTATCGTTTAAAGTTTTAAAGGCATCCAGATCGACAATCAGCAAAGCACCTTCCCGGTGATTTTGATTGTCTTCTACCAGAGCGTCCTCCAGAAACTCCATTAATAACCGACGATTGGCAAGGCCAGTCAATGAGTCGTATAAAGCCAGTTTCCGCAGCTGTTTCTGGATCAACAGGTAATCGGTAATATCGGTAGAGATACCGCATAAGGCGTAGACAGTGCCATCTTCCTGTCGCAAGGGTAGTTTGACAGACAGAAAGGTTTGCGGATTTTCCGATCCGAGCACAGTATTGATTTCTTCTTCAACAATTCGCTCGCCTTTTTCAATAACTCTCAGGTCATGTTGACGTAGCGTTTTACAGGTTTCTTTATCAAACAATATGGCGTCGGTTTGACCCAAAATGTCTTTTTCTTCCAAGCCAATCAGCTTGCATACATTCTGGTTGACGTATTGGTAATTTAATTGAAGATCTTTGATATAAATGTGCGCATCAACGCTATCCAGGATGACGCTCAGATTCTGTTGAGACTGCCGTAAAGAAATCGTTTTTTCATGGACGCGCCGCCGCATCAATAAGGAAAATACCACGGCACTTACAAAGCCCAAAAGTAACGCTATTAATAACCACCATAATTCTTTTGGAATAACGGTTTTGACTGCCGGGCTGTTCCATTTTTGTAAAACCGAAAAATACGGCGAATTGGCTTCTTTTTGCCATTTTTGCAAGTAGTTATCCAGTGTCTCCAATACGTCGCCATGTTGGCCTTTGGGCGTCGCAAAATATAAACGACTTGGCTGAAAAATAATGGGGGTCGCTCTTAAGTTCAGTTCGGCAGCTTTAAGCTCGCTGATAAAATTATTGGCAGTAACGGCATCAGCAATACCATTCATTAAGGCTGCAAAAGCAGCTTGCTGTGTATCGACCAGCACAAAGGTGACATCAATATTAAAACTTTCAGCAAGTTGATTAAGATAATCGTATTGAATCGAGCCTTTCAGTAACGCCAAACGCTTTCCATCCAGTTCCAGCAAGCTAGTCAGGTTACTTTCACGACTAACATAGATCTGTGACCAACTGAGCAATGCCGGGGTAGTATGAAAGTCATATAAATCTGTACGGGCTATCGTCGTGGCGACATCCGGTAATAAATCAATCTCACCATTAGCGAGCAGTTGCAGACAGTCACTCCAATAACAAGGTACTACAATCAACTGCCAGTTTTCTTGATCCGCAATTATCTGCAGAATATCTCCCAAAATGCCACTCACTTCCCCATCAGAATTATTCAACAGTTTAGGTGGATTTTCGTATACCCCAACTCGTAAAGTCGTTGGTTCAGCCAGCACTTTTCCGCTGCTTAACAATGCTAATAACAGCACTGTTAACGAGCTTAAATTGAGTAGTCTGGCTTTGGGAATCATTGATTGCGACAGTCGTCATCAGAGAATTACAGTTATAACAGATTTACCCCGCTCTCATTGGCAAATATCGACTATCAGTTATCAGTAATAGGCCAATGCATCATCGGAAAATATTGAGGGCCTTGATCGGTTGATACCGATTTCATTAATACCAGCTCTTGAACTCTAAAACGTACTGGAGCGATAGGTATCGAGACGGCTTCACGAGCTTTACGCGCCAGAGTGATATGTGGCTGATAAGGTCTTAAATCTACGTCAATTTGAGCGTCGCTGGCGATCTGTTGCAGATTGTTCACCAGATTAAATAACTCGGCACCTGGTGCTCGGCTTGTCAGACAGTAGATCTTTGGTTCTGCCCAATAAGATAGATGATCAAATTGCATATGTATTAACGGGCAACTTAATGATTCGGTGTTGGTTAATAAAGCGTTGATTTGTTGTTGATTGAGTTGACCGAGAAATAACAGCGTTTGGTGTAAGTTGGCCGTAGTTTGTAACTTCAGAGATTGATCTTCAGGCAGACGTTTCATGATGTGTTGAATTTGCATACGCGAATTCAAATCTGGCGACAAGGCAAAAAAATACCGGCCTGGGGTTAACTCAATGTTTTGTTGTAGATTCATCTAAATCAGAGTCCGCCATTACAATCTGATTACGACCATTATTCTTAGCAAGATACAATGCGTCGTCAGCACGTTTAATCGTATCACCGATAGTTTCACCTTGCCTATACTCACTTAGACCAAAACTGGCAGTAATTTGGCGATCCACCGAGAACCCCATCGTTTGCACTTGAAGTCGCAAGTGTTCAGCCAACTGAAAAGCACCATTTTTCGAGGTTTGAGAACAAATGATTAAAAACTCCTCGCCCCCCCAGCGGCCTACTAAATCATTTTCACGCACCATCGACTGGAGTAATACGGCAAATTCTTTGATCACGTTATCGCCCACATCATGACCATACTTATCATTTATGTCTTTAAAAAAATCCAAATCTAACAAGATTAGCGAAAAAGTCTGTAGCGTTTGACTGGCAAGATCCATTTCAACATTGAAGCGTTGATGTAAGGCATAACGATTGGCGAGGCCGGTTAGGTGATCATATTGTGAAATGTGTTCAAGCCGCGTATTCAGTTGCCGTAACTTACGATTATGGTGATGAATTTTAGTATAGCGATAAATCAATACCATCATTATCAGCACTACGGCACTAAATAAGAGCCAGAATAAAGCCTTATCATCAGGTTGCTTGTAGTCTAATGATAACCAGTTTTTCAATACTCGCTGACGTTCCAGATCCGTAGTGTCCGCAATAACCTTGTTAAAAATTTCGAGCAATTGTGGTTCCCGGACGCTTACTCCTACGGACATCGCATATTGTATATCCAGTACGCCACTGATTTTCAGGTGTGATATACCCCAACGTAACATTTGGAAATTAATCGTCGGCACGGTATCAATGAACCCATAAACTTGCCCAGTTTCGACCAGTTTGAGACCCTCTCTTGACGACGTGACTGCCTCTATTTTGATATCGGGGTAACGATCACGCAGCATTTCAATGCCGGCATAGCCCTCCACCATCACAAAATCGCGATCCAGAACCTGTTCAAATTTCACTACAAATTCATGATCGGGCTGAGTAGCAATCGCCAATGGATAAAAAATATAAGGTGTGGTGACATTTAACCAATCACGACGACTTGGCACATCCATGGCGCTGGAGAGAATATCGCACTCTCCATTTCTTATTAATTGCAAAGACTGTTGCCAACTGTTGCTGTGAACCAGTTCAATTGGTGTAGTGATTTTTTCGGACCATAAAGCATAAAAATCCGACATGATGCCAGTAAATTCATGATTTTCATCAATACCTTCATAAGGCAACCAGTCAGGATCAGTACACAGTTTAATGAATTGTTTTTCAGCGAGAAAGTCTTGCTCAGCTTGACTTAACAGCACTTCAGCGCTAACAGAGTGTGTCGCCAAAAATCCCACTAATATTAGCGTGCGGAAGAAAGTTCGATTTACCATCCTTGGTTTCATTGCCGTTGTTAGCCCGACTTAATCAATCATGATCCCGGATAAACACCCAATCATTTTTTTGACTCATTTCTTCACTATATCGATAGCCTTCCGAGTCAAATTGTTTGAGTTTTTCCGGTGAGTTAATTTGCTGATCAATAATGTAACGGCTCATCAGTCCACGTGCTTTTTTTGCGTAAAAACTGATCATTTTATACTGACCGTTTTTCCAGTCTTTGAAGACCGGCGTGATAATGGTCGCTTTAAGTTTTTTGGCATTTACGGCTTTGAAGTATTCATTTGAAGCCAGATTGATCAACACGCCATCACTTAAAGCGGATTCGGCTTCCAGCGCAGTTTGAATTTGATCTCCCCAGAAACTATATAGATCTCTACCTGCAGCATTCTGAAACGGTGTGCCCATCTCTAGTCGGTAGGGCTGCATCAAATCTAATGGTCTTAAAACACCATATAAACCAGATAAAATGCGTAAATGTTGCTGAGCAAACTCCAGTCCTTTTTCATCGAGTGTTTCAGCATCCAGACCGGTATAGACATCGCCTTTAAATGCGAGGATAGCCTGTTTAGCATTTTCTTCGGTAAAAGGCGTTTGCCATTGCTGGAAGCGTGCCATATTGAGTCCGGCAAGCTTGTCACTGATCTTCATCAGATTCGCTATTTCCTGGCTCGACAACTTTTTCAATTGGTTTATCAGTTGCTGTGATTGCTCCAGAAACCGGGGTTCAGTATGTTTATCAGTATGCGAAGCTGTTTCAAAATCAAGCGTCTTCGCTGGGGAAATGACAGTCAGCATAAGAGAGTTATTATTCCTTATTGGTTATGCATATTAGGGTTTTGGTGAAGTCGGATCATCTTTGTCAGTGATGTCTTCATAGTCGGCAATATAATCGTCATTGTCATACACAGCTTCAACCTCTACATCGTCATATAAAGGGTTGAACGGGAAAGGTTTTCGTTCGTCATTATAGGTCAGGAATAACACGATTTGCTGAATAAAACGGTTAAGGTCCTTGGAAAAATTACGAATGGATGGGTTCGGACTGCCACTGAATAAGGCAAAGACAAATTGCACAATAACCACTATCGCCAGTACCGTCATGGTCAGATACAACACAAAACCATAAAGCAGCATATAAAGTAGCCGTATCAATTGCGCTTTTTCACTGCTGTATTTCAGACTTGTATTATCCATGTCATCACTCCTCATTACTTTGGTCGGTCATATCACTTTAACACTTCCTTTAATGGTTGCGGATAACTGAACAGTAAATTTCATTTTGTGGTGAATTACTGGAGCAATGGAGCGCTTTGTGGGAAACTTCGACGTTTATTTATATTGATGACCGAACACCATGGGCCGATTTTTTACATCGTTGGAAACATCGATAAACCGTTTCACCGAATTCACAGGCAAGCTCAGCAGCTGGTTGGTATTACTGCTCGTTCTACTCACCTGTTATGACGTAATGATGCGTTATTTGTTCCAACAAGGCTCAGTGGGCTTACAGGAGCTGGAATGGCATCTGTTTGCATTGATCTTTTTACTCGGCAGCGCTTATACCCTGAAACACGATGGACACGTGCGGGTAGATATCCTTTATCGTAGTCATCGGCTCTCTGATAAACATCGTGCATGGATTGATGTGATCGGCATTGTGTTATTTCTAATGCCTTTTTGTGTGCTTATTCTGATCAGCAGTTGGCCATTTGCTTACAACGCCTATTTGTATCAGGAGGGCTCCCCCGATCCCGGTGGTCTGCCCTATCGCTTTATTCTCAAATCAGCCTTGTTACTGGGATTCATTTTGTTAATGATCCAGGCCGTTGCTGAATTAATTCGTAATATCCGCATTATCCGCCAGCAGCAGGAACCAAAATAATGGAATACATGGCGTTGTTGATGTTTGGCTTGTTAATCCTGTTATTGCTCACCGGCTATCCGGTGGCCTTTGTTTTAGGTGCTATCTCATTATTATTTGGCAGCATTTATTTAGGTTTTGATTTCTTCCAGCTATTGCCGTTTCGCATCTGGGGCATCATGACCAACTTCACATTGTTGGCGGTGCCGCTGTTTGTATTTATGGGCGTGGTACTAGAAAAATCCGGTGTCGCAGAACAGCTACTCGATACCATGGGACGAGTTTTTGGCCGTATTCGCGGAGGGCTGGCGATATCTGTTGTTATGGTGGGTGCTTTGTTAGCCGCTACCACCGGGGTGGTAGGTGCGTCAGTAGTCACCATGACTGTGATTGCTTTACCGTCGATGCTGAAACGTGGCTATGCGCCATCATTAGCCAGTGGCACCATTGCTGCTTCCGGTACCTTAGGGCAAATCATTCCACCCAGCATTATTTTGATTTTATTGGGTGATGTTATTGGGGTGCCGGTGGGTGAATTATTTATCGGTGCCGTAGTACCGGGCATGATGCTGATTGTGGCTTACATACTATATATAGGTTATGTGGCATGGCGTCATCCACATTTAGCCCCGGCGGTACAAGATGATAACTCTGAACTTGCTGCATTGTGGATTAGTGTTTTAAAAAGCCTGCTGCCACCATTGCTGCTTATCATCGCGGTATTGGGTTCTATTTTTTATGGTATCGCCTCACCCACTGAGTCTGCTGCTGTTGGTGCATTGGGTGCATTGATTCTGGCTGCTCTACATCGGCGTTTGACGATGCCTAACCTGCGTGATGCCATGCAAAAAACCGCACGGCTGACCAGCATGGTGTTTTTGATCTTTATCGGTGCTACCGCGTTTGGTTTGGTATTTGTCGGTATGGGTGGTGACGGGCTGATTCTGGATATTTTTTCTGGTCTGCCCGGCGGCAAATGGACGTTTCTGATTTTCAGCATGCTGCTGATTTTTGTATTGGGCTTTTTTCTCGACTTTATCGAAATTTGTTTTATCGTCGTACCCATCATCGCACCGGTAGCAATTCACTTAGGCATTGATCCATTATGGTTTGCCTTGTTGATTGCAATTAATCTGCAAACGTCATTTCTCACGCCGCCCTTTGGCTTTTCGTTGTTCTATCTTAAAGCCAGTGCGCCGCCCACCTTAAAACTAATGGATATCTATAAAGGCATCACGCCTTTTGTAGCGATTCAACTGGTAGTGCTGGGATTGATCATAAGCTTCCCGATATTGACAATGTGGCTACCCAATCTGATGGCCTAATTTAAATATTTCTGCCTGTATGAAAATCATTTAGTGACACTGTACCAACGTACAGTTGTTATTTATGTTGGATCTCAATATTATTCAGTAAAATTTCATGACTTAAATAAAGGAATAAATCAAGTGCATGTATCTAAATTTACGCTGATCGGTCTCTTTTTTATCAGCATCAATCAGTTTGCTCAAGCCGGTCCAGTCGATGCAACCTCGCTACTTAACCAATATAATCTCATCACCTCTGGCAATGTCACAAGCACCTCAGAAGTTGAAGGCAATGCGCTTATTGGTGGCAATGTCCAAGGCGCATGTACAACATGCATCAAACTTCGAATGCTGAGGTTCCAGCGTTGACCGTAGGCGGGAATGTAAATGGCAACGTTATAACTAAAGGCAAGGGTTTGAATGTTGGCGGCAACATTGCCGGTAACGTGACCATGAATGATGGCGGAGATGCTTTTGTCGGCTCGGTTTCAGGTTCATTACAAAACAATGCCAACGGTAACGGCTCATCTTCAGTTATCGGAGATATATCAGGTTTTGTAAACACCAATGGTGGCAACACTACCTATGGCGGCAACCTGACCGGCACAGCAAATGCTAACGGCGGCGGAACATTATCCAATCAACCCGTTACCGCACCGTTCGATCCTTCCACTGAAGCTTCGAATGCGATGAATGTTTTAAGCCAGTTTTCTGATCAATTGTCTGGGGCTGACGCAAACAGCAGTTATAGCATTAACGGGGGTAAAGTCACTTTCAATGCGGTTGGCAACGATTCAGGTCTTGCCATCTTCAGTATCACTGATGCAAAAAGCTTCTTTGACAATGCCTTTGAGTTTGATTTCAGCATGACCAATACACAGAGCATTTTGTTTAATGTGTTTGGTGGCGACAATACGGTATTCGATATCAAGGCTAACTTCCTGGCCAGTGCAGCAACCATTTACGGTTCAATCTTTTTATGGAATTTTGTCGATGCTACTGTACTGAATCTTGCCAGCCAATTCGGCGGCAGCATTCTGGCTCTGAACGCAGATGTGACTAATCACAATAATATTGAAGGTACGCTGGTTGCTAAAAACCTGACTCAATACGGTGAAATTCACTCTCAACCACTAAACTTTGTGCCACCGACAGAAGTGCCTGTCCCTGCTGCACTGCCTTTGTTTTTAAGTGGTTTGATTGGCTTTTTCGCGATGCGTCGCAACCGGAAAAAATCACTTTAATTACGTTTTAAACTAAAAAGCCACCAACGACATCGTTGGTGGCTTTTTTATTTGTCTGAAACTATCTTCAGCTTTCAATAAAAGCAATGCTTTTCACCTGGCTGATATTGTTTACGCTCATATGCAACATCATTAAACGATCCAATCCTAAGGCCACACCGCTACATTGCGGTAAACCAGATTGCATAGCGGCGAGCAGATTTTCATCTATCGGCATCTGTGGTTTACCTTGTTGCTGACGCAATTGATTATCCAACTCAAAACGTTGACGTAATTCGGTTGCATCACATAATTCGTCATAACCATTAGCCAATTCCATTCCACCGGCATAAAGCTCAAAACGTCTGGCGACTGGGTGACCTTTGGTATTGATTTCAATTTTTGCTAATTGCGCCTGAGTCGCCGGAAACTCTGTAACCATTACCGGTGTATCCAATGCACTAAATTGTGGTTCTATCAGCTGACTCATCAGCATTTCCAGCCAGCCATCACGATCGGTTTGCCAGTCTGCGGTGAGCCCGGGAATCCGCTCTAGAGCAAGTTGTTTCAATGTCTCGTCGTCGGCCTGCTCAATATCCAGCTGCAGATATTCCATGAATAAATCACGATAACGAAAGATCACAGCTGCAGGCAAACCAATTACCTGTTGCATCAATGCATCCACTTCCGCCATTAAATCCGTCAGCGAAAAACCAGGCCGATACCATTCCAGCATGGAAAACTCGGGCGTATGTTGTCGACCTAACTCGCCATTACGAAATACCGTGGCTATCTGATAAATCGCACCGCTACCAGCAGCCAGTAAGCGTTTCATCGCAAATTCAGGTGAGGTATGCAGATACAGTGTTTTGGCGTTATTTCCAGCCGAAAATTGGGTGGAAAAACTGTCTAGATAAGGTGCGGTTGGTGCTGCCGAAGACAGGATGGGTGTACTGACTTCCAACACATTTCGAACCGAAAAAAACGACGGACATTCGCTAAAAGCTTTGCCCGCCGTTTTAACATGCTTTGTAATTGTTCGCCTTGCAGCATCATTTATGCTTTGCGTTTTGGCATGTCATGTTTCGACATGCCAGATAAAAGGCAAAAATTAAAGATGACTTTAATCTTTCTTAGCACGTTCGACGTAAGATGCTGAACGAGTATCAACCCGTAACACTTCACCGATTTCGATAAACAATGGTACACGTACCACAGCACCAGTTTCTAAGGTTGCAGGTTTACCACCACCACCTGAAGTATCACCACGCACACCTGGATCAGTTTCTACAACGGTCAGGTTAACAAAGTTTGGTGGCGTGACCAGAAGCGGTGTGCCGTTCCACAAGGTAACCGTGTAGGTATATTGCTCTTTCAACCAGTCTTTGCTTTCGGTAATGGCATTGGCGTCAGCAGCATATTGTTCGAAGCTGGTCGGATCCATAAAGTGCCAGAACTCACCGTCGGTATATGAAAATTCCAAATCCATTTCAACAACGTCTGCGCTTTCAACTGATTCGTTAGTTTTGAAAGTACGTTCATTAACACGACCGGTTTTCAGGTTGCGGAATTTAACGCGGTTAAATGCTTGGCCTTTACCCGGTTTAACAAATTCATTTTCGATGATGCTGCAGGGATCGCCATCCATCATGAATTTCAGTCCGGCTTTAAACTCATTTGTACTATAACTTGCCATGCTTACCTCTTTTGGGGGACGATCGTCGCCTGTTCACAAAATCAAAGCCCACTATGATACCGCAATCGCAAGCTGACGTAATCTTTGCTGATTGGCAGGATGAATTAAGTCATGCCATTAAAACCCCTGCCCTATTGCTGCAAATGCTGGGGCTGGAAGATCGATTACAAGCGATTGATGCCGAGAGCTTAAAAAACTTTCCGCTACGGGTGACGCAAAGTTATATCAATAAAATGCAGTATGGTGATGTAAGTGACCCGCTGTTGCGTCAGGTGTTTCCACTGATTGATGAAAATATCGAGGTCGAGGGTTTCTCAGCCGATCCTGTGGGTGATCATCTGGCGATTAGCTCCCCCGGAATCTTGCATAAATATCAGGGCCGGGCGTTATTACTGACAACCGGCGCTTGTGCCATTCATTGCCGTTATTGTTTTCGCCGACATTTTCCGTATAGCGAGAGCAACCCTTTGGCCAGTCAGTGGCAACAATCGATTGCTGCACTGCAAAGTGATAACAGTATTCGTGAAGTTATTTTCAGTGGCGGCGATCCACTGGCTCTAACTGATGCAAAATTAGCCGCAATGGTTGAAGACTTACAAAAAATCCCGCATATCAAACGTCTGCGAATTCATACCCGGTTGCCATTAGTGCTACCTAAAAGGGTTACCAAAAACTTACTGAGTTGGATCAGCAACTCTTCATTAAGAGTGGTAATGGTGATTCATGCTAATCATGCCAATGAAATCGATGCTGAAACCGCTGAGGCGCTTCTACAGTTACGTAATGTCGGTTGTGAGTTATTGAATCAAGCCGTTTTGTTACGTGGCGTTAATGATGATGCGGAAACTTTAATCGCGCTAAGCGAGAGGTTGAGCGAGGTTCAAGTAGTGCCTTATTACCTGCATTTACTCGATAAAGTAAAAGGTGCCAGTCATTTTGATGTGGCTGAACAGCAAGGAATAGAGCTCATTGCTGCCATGCGTCGCGAATTACCTGGCTACCTTGTGCCGCGCCTAGTGCGCGAGCAACAAGGTGAAGCCAGTAAAACTATTATTGCTTAGGCGCTTTTTTACGCTCAGACATTGGAATATATTCACGTTGTTCATGACCAACATAAATCTGTGTTGGACGATAAATACGGTTATTGGAAATCTGTTCACGCCAATGAGCCAACCAACCCGCTGAACGTGCTACTGCAAACAATGCGGTGAACTGATCTTCCGGAATACCCATTTCCGAATAAAGAATACCGGAATAGAAATCCACATTCGGATAAACGCCCTTATGCCCCAAACGATCCACACAAACTTCTTCGAGTTTCATCGCCGTGGCAAACATTTTATCCAATGAACCACCACGCTCTTCTACCAGTTTAGTTACCAGTTTATGCAGGATAGTGGCACGCGGGTCTTTGACCTTATATTCACGATGCCCCATGCCCCAGATAACTTCTTTATTGGCCAGTTTTTTATCAACCCAGGCTTCTACATTATCGGGTGATCCAATTTCTTGCAGCATGCCAACGACACGTTGATTGGCACCACCATGTAATGGACCGGAGAGTGTTCCAATCGCAGCAGAAATAACACTGTAAGGCGATGCTAGCGTTGAGCCAGCAACCAATGCTGCAAATGTGGAAGCATTCAAAGTATGTTCAGCATGCAGAATCAGACAAACGTCCATAATGCGCGCCATCAGGCTATCAGGTTCTTTACCGGTAAACATATACAACAGGTTTTCCGCGACCGATAAATCATCACGCGGATTGATCGGATCATAACCTTGGCGCATGTGTTCCCACATCGCGACTAACGGGGCCATCTGGGCGATGATGTTGACCGTCATATTGCGGACATAGTCGATATCTTTACAGCTATCGGCATCGGTCAGACATTCAGTACCCGGATAGAACATACCCAAACTGCAAACTGCGGTTTGCAACATATCCATCGGATGACCAGTATGAGGGAAATGACGCATCATTTCGCGGATATGATATTTAATACGATAACTGCTGCGCAGCTGTTTGGAAAAGCGATTTAACGCAGCTTTGGTGGGTAATTCGCCATCGAGTAACAATAGCGTAGTTTCTTCAAAAGTACTGTTGGTCGCCAGTGTTTCCAGTGGATAACCACGGTAACTAAGGATGCCCTTTTCACCATCAATAAATGAAATGGCTGATTTTGTGGCGGGCACACCTTCCAGGCCGGGTAAAAAATCGCTCATCTACTACCTCGTGTTTAAATCCAGCTGGTGGAGTTATTGAAATTGCGGGTCATTATACTGCAAAGGGAAAAGACCGAAACCCCGACCAAGCCAGTGCAGGGAAAGCTGAATCTCAGCCTAATGTATCAGCCCAGATATTTTCAGCCCAGCCTTGGGCATAAAGTCCTTCCTGTTCACTGGCAGATTCAGAAACCCCGCCGCTAGGATGTGGGAGCATATCCCGACTGTCTTTATCATAACGATAAACTGCGGCAACATGTCCAGCTTGTTGTCCATCAACAAAACTGTAACAGGTATTACTGAATACCGGTTGTTGTTCGGGTAATTCATCACGTAACAAAGCAATAACGGCTGCCGCACAAACCTTGGCTTGCTGATTGGCAATATGTGCCGATTTTGGCACTTTAGCGGAAACCGCGTCACCGATGACATGTACACGCTCAACGGCAGAAGATTCATACGTTAAATAATCAACATCACACCAGCGGTTATCCACATTGATTACGCCAGCCATTGCTGCCACTCTACCTGCTTTTTGCGGCGGGATAACATTTAACACATCCGCTTTATAACTATCAAAAAAGCTTTCTACTTCCAGGCTAGCCACATTTACTGTTTCCAGCGGATTCATTGGTTGATATTCAATCAAGCCAGCATATTGCTGTTGCCATGAATCGGTAAATAACGCTTTTTTAGAAACGATATCCGGATTGGCATCCAAAATCAGTAATTTGCCCGTAGGATTATGATTTTTGAGATATAACGCTATCTGACAGGCACGTTCATATGGGCCGGGAGGACAACGAAATGGCGCTGCAGGCACAGTCATAATGACAACGCCGCCTGAACGCATGGCTTTAAGTTGATTGGCTAATACGACTGTTTGTGGTCCCGCTTTCCACGCATGTGGTACATGCAGTTGAGCCTGGGGCGAGGCCAGAATAGGCAACTGCTCATATATAAACTCCACCCCCGGCGCTATGATCAGCCGGTCATAATCCACCCGGCTGTCATCTGCCAACCACAGTTGACGCTTATCTGTATCAACTGCCGAGACTTCCGCTTGAATAAAGCGGATCGACCTGTCAGCTTGAAAATGCTCGTATTCATGGGTCAGTTGCTGCAAACTCCGATTACCGCTGAGGATCAGATTGCTTTGCGGACAGGAAATAAATTGGCTATTTTTTCAATTAACGTGATATCAAGTTCCGGCGCCCACATCGCCAGATAACGCGCTGCAGTGGCACCAGAAAAACCGCCACCGACTATGACTACTTTTTGTTTTTGACTGCGATAACAGGCAGTGGATAAACCCAATGGCATGGCTGCCAAAGCCGATAAATAAGCTGCATTTTTTAACAATTGTCGACGCTTGATAGTCATATCAGAGCTCTCAGCTGTTAATTACTGACTTAGGATACCTTCTCGCCCTGCGCCTGTAGATCGGCATGATAGGATGAACGCACCATCGGTCCACTGGCCACATGTTCAAAGCCCATTGCCTTACCTGCTACTGCCAGCTCATCGAACTCTGCAGGGCTGACAAAACGCTCAACCGCCAGATGATGTCGGCTAGGTTGCAGGTATTGACCCAAAGTCAGCATACGGCAACCATGATCTCGTAAATCCTGCATCACCTGTTTAACTTCCTCAATCGTTTCCCCAAGCCCCAACATCAGGCCGGATTTAGTGGGTACTTCAGGATGCATTTGCTGAAAGCGCTTAATTAAATCTAATGACCATTGGTAATCCGACCCTGGACGAACGGCTTTGTAGAGTCTGGGGATACTCTCAAGATTGTGATTAAAAATATCCGGTGGATTATCCGCCAATATTTCCAGCGCCACATCCATACGGCCCCGAAAATCGGGCACCAAAACTTCAATACGGGTTTGCGGTGATTGTTGACGAATTTCACTGATGCAACGGCTGAAATGGGCGGCACCACCATCGCGTAAATCATCACGATCCACTGAGGTAACCACAACGTGTTTCAATTGCATGGCAGCAATGGTTTTTGCCAGATGATTCGGTTCATTTTCATCCAACGCATCAGGCCGGCCATGTGCCACATCACAGAAAGGGCAACGACGAGTACAGATATTGCCCATGATCAGAAACGTTGCCGTGCCATGGGCAAAACATTCACCCAGATTGGGGCAGGAAGCTTCTTCACACACAGTGTGCAGATCATGATCACGCAACATTTGTTTGATACGTTGCACTTCCGGAGCACCTTGCGATTTAGCACGGATCCACTCCGGTTTGCGTTTCGGATCGCTGGGTATGATTTTTATTGGAATGCGCGATACTTTTGAGGCACCTTTCAACGCTTTTACATCACGTTTTACCGGTTCAACTGTCTCAGTCATGTGTTGTTACCTTGTTGCATATGTGCGAGAAAAACAGAGACAAATTGCTGTTTTACTGCGGCCATATCGACCGTTGCACCTAATGTTTTCATATCGGTCATTTGCATCCCCAGATAACCGCATGGATTAATATCGGCAAATGGCTGCAGATCCATATCTACGTTCAAACTCAGGCCATGATAACAGGCGCCGCGTTTTACCCGTAATCCCAAAGAGGCAATCTTCGCCTCAGCACAATACACTCCCGGTGCATCTTTACGTGCATAGGCATCAATATTGTACTCAGCCAATAACGTAATCACGGTGTTTTCCAGACAGTTGATCA
The DNA here is from genome assembly GCF_004832235.1 of Methylophaga sp. SB9B. Lineage (NCBI taxonomy): Bacteria > Pseudomonadati > Pseudomonadota > Gammaproteobacteria > Thiotrichales > Piscirickettsiaceae > Methylophaga > Methylophaga sp. SB9B. The sequence continues at coordinate 199,634 of NZ_SSXS01000002.1, read as the reverse complement.
TTTCGCGTACGCCCATTTTATGACGGCATAAATCAATCAGTGGATAGACAATTAATTGTCCTGGGCCGTGGTAAGTTATCTGTCCACCACGATCCGTACGCACCACCGGAATCGAATTGTGTTTGAGCAGATGATTGTCCTGACCATTAAATCCTTGGGTATAGACAGGATTATGTTCTAACAACCAAATTTCATCTTCGGTATGGTTATCTCGTTGCAACGTGAATTGCTGCATGGCTAGCCAGGTGGGCTGATAATCTCGTAAACCGAGATCCTGTATTTTCATCAGAGCACGTATTTAATGGCTTGATGACCACTGAGATCCTGATAAATCGCATCCAACTGCTTCTTACTGGTCGCTTCGATAACCACAGTAATGGAAGTAAATTTGCCTCCTGAACTTTGTTTGCTGGTGACAGCGCCTTCATCAATATCGCCAGCATGGCGGCGAATAATCTCTAGCACAATATTATCCAGTTCAGGATGACTCTCGCCCATAGCGATTACGGGATATTCGCAGGGAAATTCCAGTAAGGTTTCTTCTCCGCTTGCTTCACTCATCAAGCTACCTCTTGTTTGTATTGCTGAAACAGGGCATGCATTTGCTGCCAAATTGGTCCAGGCTTACCACTGCCAACAATTTCACCATCTAATAACGTGACCGGCACCACTTCTTTGGTAGAACTGCTGATCCAGATTTCATCAGCGTTACGCAGCGCGGATTCACTGACTGCCCTTTCATGCAATGGCATATCGGCTTTAGCCGCCAGTTCGATAATTAAATCGCGGGTGATTCCCGGCAATACTTTTTCATCTTTTGGCGCGGTGAAAATAACACCATCAATTACCGCATAGGCATTGCTGGCCGAGCCTTCTGTCAGATAATTATCACGAATCAACAACGCTTCCTGGGCACCGGCATCCTGAGCTTGTTGTTTCATCAAACTGTTCGCCAGCAAGGTTATTGCTTTGATATCACAACGCATCCAGCGAATATCTGCTGTGGTAATTGCTTTAATGCCTTCGATTTTCCAACTCTCGGCAACCGGAAGCAACGGGTTACTCATCAAAAACACGCTGGGAGTAACACCGACAGGAAAAATATGATCACGCGGCGCTACACCACGGGTGACCTGCAAATATAAGGATTGATCACCATTGTTATTTTTGGCAATTAAATCCTCGATGATTTGAGTCCACTGTTCATTAGAATGCGGATTTTCAATTCGAACGCCATGCAAGCTGTTTTGCAAACGCTGTAAATGACGCTCCAGCAAAAAGGCTTTTCCGGCATACACCGGAATCACCTCATAAACACCATCACCTAATAAATATCCGCGATCATAGACCGATACTTGTGCTTTATCGGCGGGCAGGAATTCGCCATTGAGATAGACTGTTGGCACGTTTGTTTTAACCCCAAATAAGCATCAATAAGCTGTCGATGATCCGTCTCCACCAGCTGCCTTTTTCAACATCATTTACTGCGACTAATTTTTGTTGGGCAACCACTTCATCGCCCAGGCGAATTTCAACTTCGCCCAACTCTGTTCCTTTAGTAATCGGCGCTACTACAGGTTGCTGGATGTTGGTAGACGCCTGTAAATCCTTATAACGTCCACGCGGTACGGTAATGGATAACGGTTGAGCCAAACCAAGGTTCAATTGGTTAGTTTCGCCCTTCCAGACTTTAGTTTGGGTAATTGCTTCATCTGCTGCATAAAGCTGATGAGTTTCAAAAAAGCGGAAACCGAAGTTAAACATCTTCTGGATTTCCTGTGCACGGGCATTCTCACTGGCGGTACCCATTACAACAGCCATCAAACGCATACCATCACGCTTGGCTGAAGCAGACAAACAATAACCGGCTTCTTCGGTGTGACCGGTTTTCAGGCCGTCGACCGTGTTATCGCGCCATAACAATTTGTTACGGTTATGTTGGGTAATACCGTTGTAGGTATATTCCTTCTCGGAATACCATTTGTAATGCTCGGGGAAATCACGAATCATTGCCGAAGAAAGAATGGCAATATCGTGTGCGGTGGTGTAATGCTCAGCGCCCGGTAAGCCAGTAGCATTTTCATAATTGGTGTTATACATGCCAAGTTTCTGCGCGTATTGATTCATCATCTGCGCAAACACTTCTTCACTACCAGCAACATGTTCTGCCAGAGCAACTGCAGCGTCATTACCGGATTGCACGATCATGCCGCGAAATAATGCCTCAACGGTAACTTTGGTGTTCACTTCAATAAAGCTACGTGAACCAATCATGCGCCAGGCTTTCTCGCTGATTAACACTTCATCGTCAAGACTGATATTACCGTCATAAACTTCTTGTGACACCACATAAGAGGTCATCAATTTTGTGATACTGGCAGGTGGCAGGCGCTCGTCAGCATTGTGCGACATTAAGATCTGCCCACTGTCGTAATCCTGCAGAATATAGGCTGTACCAGCAATTGAAGGTGCAGTCGGATTAGGAGTGATCATGCCGGCTGTCGTAAGTGTTGAAACACTTAACAACACACCTGCAAGACTCATTTTTAACAATTTAATCATTGGTTACTCTCATTTGTATAAGCGTTTTATTCAGTGACAATTCGGGTTTCGGAAAACCCTAAATCCATTAATCTGCTGGCAATACGTTCACCATACTCAGCACTTTCGAACGGCCCCACTCTGACGCGATACAGTGGGGACTGCGAACGTTCAACTGTAGAAATATGCACCCGTTCTTCGATCTGTTGTTGAACTTGTTGCTTGATTTGCTCCGCCCGGCTCATGGTGCTGAATGCCCCGACCTGAAGAAACAATACGACTTTACCCATGGTGCTGGTAGGTGCAGCAACAGTATTGGCAGCGGGTATCGCTTTAGCAACAGTCTGCGGCGACGCGTTATTGGCAGATGCGGTTACATTACGTTGGGTAATGGCACGAACTTCGACATTACCAGTCCCCTTCGCGACAATCCCTAGTTTGGTGGCCGCACTATATGACAAATCGATCAAGCGGTCATCATGAAAGGGACCACGGTCATTAATCTTAACCACCACCTTACGTCCGTTATCCAAATTGGTGACTTCAGCATAACTGGGTAACGGCAGCGTTTTGTGCGCAGCAGTCATCGCATACATATCATAAGGCTCGCCACTGGAAGTACGTCGACCATGAAACTTGGTGCCGTACCAGGACGCTTTACCTCGTTCTACATACCCGTCACTGCTTGCCAACGTGTAATAACGCTTGCCAAACACTTCATAAGAAGCTGGATTGCCGTATTTACTACGTGGCTCATCGCGAGGTACCGCATCCGGAATATTGGCAACATCCGGCTTGACTCTAGGCGCACCATCTTTTTGTTCGGTGACAGTTCCACAGGACCAAAGCCCTGTGAGCATCACAGATAATGTCAAATACCTAACAATACCGCGCTTCATTTTGATGACTCATAACCATCACGAATCGCTTCTGAAAGCTGAATAACCGCCATGGCATACATACGGCTGTGGTTGTAACGGGTTATCGCATAAAAATTCTGGCGACCTAACCAGAGTTCTTCACCGCCAGGTTGGGTCAGACTGAATACCGTAATGGCATCATCACCTTCCGGCAAATCGGCAGTCGATAGTCCTGATTTGCGTAATTCTTCTCGGGTAACGCTTGGTTTTAAGCCACGATCAATTAAATCCTGTGGCAGATCACTTCCTTGATACTGAGTCGGATGCACCAAAGTCTCGCCCGGCTGCCAACCATGACGTCGTAAATAATTGGCAATACTACCGATCGCATCGGTTGGATTGGTCCAGATATCACGATGACCATCACCATCAAAATCCACTGCATATTCACGGAAACTGCTCGGCATAAACTGCCCCAAGCCCATTGCGCCAGCATAGGAGCCCACCGGTTCCAGCTGCGACATTTCCTCTTCACGGGTCAGAATTAAAAAGTTTTTCAACTCTGAACGGAAAAAAGGACTGCGTGGTGGGTAACGAAATGCCAAAGTAGATAAGGCATCAACTACTCTAAAGCTGCCCATATTGCCACCAAAACGGGTTTCTACGCCTAGAATTGCCAGGATGATTTCAGCAGGTACGCCCAATTCTGCTTCGGCTCGCGCCAGAGCCTTTTCATGTTTTTTCCAATAGGCGATACCTGCGTTAATACGAGCTTGATCAAGGAAGATCTGTCGATATTCGTACCAGGGTTTGCTTTTCTCAGCGGGCCTCGAGATGGCTTTTAGAATGCTGTCCTTGACTTCAACCTGAGCAAACAGGGTTTCCAATTCTGCTCTATCAAAATCGTGCTCCTGCACCATTTCATTAATAAAAATATCCAAATCCGGTAACTCTGGATTGGCATATGCAGGTGTAAGCGCCAAGCTTAACAATGTGGCTGCAATGTGCTTCTTCACGGTGACATCATCCTCCGATGGGTGTGTATAGACATCAGGATACCGAACCCAGCCAACAAGGTCACCATTGATGTGCCTCCATAACTGATAAGTGGTAGCGGTACCCCGACAACAGGTAATAGACCAGTAACCATTCCAACATTTACAAAAACATAGACCAGAAACGTGATGGCAATACTGCCTGCCAATAATTTCATATAACTTAACTGCGCTTGAGCAGCGATATAAAGCCCTCTTGCCGTAATCAACAGATACACACTGATTAACACTATCAGCCCCACTAAACCAAATTCTTCTGCAATCACGGCAAAAATAAAATCGGTTGAACGTTCTGGTAAAAATTCCAGATGTGACTGTGTTCCCTGTAACCAGCCACGCCCATTTAAACCACCAGAACCAATGGCGATCTTTGACTGAATAATATGATAACCAGCCCCCAGTGGATCTGATTCGGGATTAAATAAGGTCAGCACTCGGCGTCGCTGGTAATCGTGCATGAAATACCATAAAACTGGCGCTGCTGAAGCAATTAGCACCCCAAACCCCATAATCAATCGCCAGGATACGCCCGATAAAAACACCACAATCAGTCCAGAACTACCAATCAGCAATGCTGTTCCCAGATCCGGCTGTTTGCCGATCAACAACACAGGAATAGCAATCATTAGCACGGCAAAAAATAATCTAGCAAAACTTGGAGGCAAAGGCCGCTCCGCCAGATAAACGGCCACCACCAAAGGCACCGCTAATTTCATAATTTCAGAGGGTTGAAAGCGGAAAAAGCCTAAATCTAGCCAGCGCTGAGCACCTTTACCAATTGTGCCAAACAATAAAACTGCAATCAGCATTAAAACGCCAACAGCATAAATCCAGAAGGCGATATCCTTCAGCCGATCAGGATGTATTTGTGCCAGGATGATCATCACCATAATGGCAACGGTCATGCGTATTCCCTGGCGGATTAATAACCCAACATCCTCGCCACCACTGCTATATAACACCACAGCACTGAACAGCATCAGGGCCATTATCCCCAATATTAAAAACCCGTCCAGATGCATACGCTGTAGCAATGAGGACCATTGGAATCTGACTACCTTACGACGATCCTGCAAGTGGCTCATCGTTCTTGGCGGATTGCGACGCTCATTCAGTAATTGGCTCATCGCTCTCTTTCTCTATCTCAGTCTCTAGTCCAAAATACACATCAATTAATTTTCGGGCGATAGGTGCGGCAACAGCACTACCACTACCACCATTTTCGACGATCACAGAAATGGCAATTTCAGGGTTCTCTGCCGGTGCAAAAGCCACAAACAAGGCATGGTCATGCAGTTTTTTGGCAAGTGTTTCTGCATCGTATTTTGCATCTTGTGCGATCCCGAATACTTGAGCGGTACCGGTTTTCCCTGCAATTTCAAATGGCAGGTTTTCTCCAATGTGGCGTGCTGTACCGCGTTTGCCATGTACTACTTCTATCATTGAATCGATGACCGCTTGCCAGTTACTGGTTTTTTGGATCGGTAAACTGTCGGCCTGTTGGGCACCTATTAATTGCATGCCTTCATCATTGTCCGATTTTGTCGCTCGCACCATTTGTGGGGTATAGACTGTTCCTAACATGCCCAAAGTTGCTGTTGCATGCGCCAATTGCACCGGGGTGGTCTGATTAAACCCCTGACCTATACCTGAAATCAAGGTTTCACCTGGGAACCACGCCTGATTCCTCTGTGCGCGCTTCCACTCTCTTGATGGCGAAAGTCCTCTGCTTTCTCCAGGCACATCAATTCCTGATAGTTTGCCAAAGCCAAAATAATCAAGATAGTTATGCAGCCGATCTATCCCTAATGCGTGAGCTAAATCATAAAAATAAACATCGCAGGATTCTGCCATTGCACTTTTCAAATCTACATGGGCATGTCCTTGTCGACGCCAGCAACGATATCGATGGTCATGTCCTGGCAAGGTATAGAAACCGGGACAAAAGGTACGGCTTTGCTGGGTAACGACGTTTAACTCCAATCCAGCCAATGCCACAAATGGCTTGAAGGTGGAACCAGGTGGATAGTGTCCGCGTAAGGCTCTGTTGTAAAGGGGTTGCTCGGGGTTGTCGCGTAATTCAGCATAATCTTTGGTGCTAATGCCGGTGACAAAAGGATTCGGATCGTAGTCAGGCTTACTGACCAAAGCCAAAACACCCCCGTTGCGGGTATCCAACACCACAACCGAACCGTTGTATTCACCCAAAGCTTCAGAAGCTGCTCGCTGTAAATTTATATCCAGATGCAGATATATATCCTGTCCTGCCGTGGCGGGTTCACTGAACAGCTCTCTGACAGTTCTGCCTTGCACATTGGTTTCAACTTGACGATAGCCTACTGTGCCGTGCAAAAGATCTTCGTATTGTTTTTCAACCCCACTCTTACCAATCTGTAAGGTGCCTTTATAATTCTGCCGATCGATAACCTGCATTTCTTGCTGATTAATGCGTCCAACATAGCCAACAGAATGTCCAAAAAGCATCCCATGAGGATAATGACGAATCAGTCGACCAACCACATCAACTCCCGGGAATCGATGTCGATTAACTGAAAACAGTGCAACCTCTTTTTGGGTAAGTTGGTTACGGACGACTATTTCTTCAAAAGCCCGATGGCGTTTACGACGTTCTTTAAATGCCTCGATATCCTCTTCAGTTAGCGCCAGTAATTCAGCCAACTCAGCAATGGTTTCATCAAGGTTTTTAACTTTTTCCGGGATCAGTTCCAAGCTGAAGGTGGGGATGTTCTCTGCCAGCAACACACCATTCCGATCATAGATAAGGCCGCGCTGTGGAGGTAAGGGTTCAATAGCGACACGATTGCGATTGGATAGCGAATCAAAATGTTCAAATTCAACAATTTGTAGCATCACTAAACGAAAAATGATGATACCAAACAAAATAATGAAGAAAAGCCCGGCAAATATAAGCCGGTTACTGACCAGTCGGCTTTCGCGAAAATGATCTTTAAGCCGGTGACGGGGATCAATCACGATCAACTCACCTGAAAACTACGACGTATTTTCCTTAATACGGCATATACCAATGGCCAAACCAACGTACTGGTTAGTAAGGTCATCCAATTAGCCCAGCTAAAGCTGATAGGCGCGTTAAACATGACAATAAAGTGCACCAGGAAAACCAACGACAATATAGTAATAGCTTGTTGCCAGAGAGGATATTGACGAATCTGCAAATGTAAACGACCCACCAGATAAATCACCAAAGAATAGGCAAATGCATGAATACCTAATACACCACCGGTTACGACATCCACCACCAATCCCGTTAACCATGCAACGCCAATACTGACGCGCTGGGGTAAAGCCATCGCCCAGTAAATCAAGGTCATCACTACCCATTCAGGCCGGGCATAACGCAAATTATCAGGTAAAGGCACCAGCATTAATAAAATGGCGATGAGCAAAGTGACGTAAATCACACTACTGTGTTGAGACTTAACCATAACCATCAGTTACTGTCCTCAACTGGTGTGTCAGCATTATTTTCGACCGGCTGATCTGGCAAACTTTGCCATCGCTGCTTTCAATCTGCAAAGGGTAGGTAATACCAAAATCGATTTTTTCACCAGGCAGAACCAGCATAACTTCTCGACTGGTCGATAATCGAGCAGCAGGGGCAACCGCTATTTCTGCAAAGGATTTACCTTGAGGAAAGTCGACTGAAATAACCGACCCAACGGGATAACCCACTGGAAATCGTCCACCCAATCCTGAGGTTACCAACAGATCACCAACTCGTACATCCGCATTATGCGGTAAGAACTCCATCTGCAGCGATTCACCAAGACCACGACCAGTGACCACAGCGCGTAATCCATTTCTGACAATTTGCACCGGAATACTGTGACTAGGATCTGTGAGTAACACAACACGGCTGGAAAACTGACTGACTTCCGCGACTTGGCCCATCACTCCTAATGAATCGAGCACCGGTTGACCATCATAAACACCAAAAGCAACGCCTTTATCGATGATGACATGCTGGTAGAAAGGATCTAAGTCGACGCTCAACAATTCAGCGACCTGAACCCGTTCCTGTAAACGGAATGACGAACCGAGCAGTTCACGTAAGCGCATATTCTCGCTTTCCAATGCCTGCATTTTTTGCATGCGGACGCTGTTGGTCAGGTTTTGTGCTTCCAACGTCATGATTTGTTCACGCAGTTGCTGGTGGCCCTGAAACAGTTCACTAAACCAACTGACGATATCATCTGGCATAGAAGCAATTTTCTGTACAGGATAAACCACCGTCGACAGGCTTGCCCTGATGGGCTTGAAATAATCCAGTCGTGTATCGAGAAAATACAGCAAAACGGACGCGACTATTGCAAGTAGCATCCGGGTATTTAACGACGGTGTTTGGGTAAATAGCGGTTTAATGGCTCAGTTCCGAAAATGAAAAGACCTTCACAAACAAACTTGCTATTTGTAAAGGTCAAATACCAACATCAATCTTACTGAAGGCTATTCAAACGTAAATACGTCGCTCCCGCGTTCATCAATAAGTTCTAACGCGCGACCACCACCTCTGGCAACACAGGTCAACGGGTCTTCTGCAACAATGGCTGGCAACCCCGTTTCTTCCATCAGTAAGCGATCTAAATCTCTTAATAAAGCACCACCACCGGTCAGCACGATACCGCGCTCAGCAACGTCAGCACCCAGTTCTGGAGGTGTTTGTTCCAATGCTGTTTTAACCGCAGCAACAATACCGGCTAATGGATCTTGTAAAGCTTCAAGTATTTCATTGCTGTTCAAAGTAAAGCTACGGGGAATACCTTCGGCCAAATTACGGCCACGTACTTCCATTTCTCTGACTTCATTACCAGGATACGCTGAGCCGATTTCTTTTTTGATTTTTTCAGCGGTCGCTTCACCAATCAGCGTGCCGTAATTACGACGTACATAATTGACAATGGCTTCGTCGAACAGGTCTCCACCAATCCGCACCGAGGCTGAATAAACAATACCGTTCAGCGAGATGATCGCGACTTCTGTGGTACCGCCACCAATATCCAAAACCATTGAACCACTGGCTTCTTCTACCGGCATGCCCGCACCAATTGCGGCAGCCATCGGCTCTTCAATTAGAAATACATCGCGTGCTCCGGCACCGGCAGCGGATTCACGAATCGCACGACGTTCGACTTGAGTAGAACCACAAGGAACACAAACTAAAACGCGCGGGCTTGGTTTTAAAAAACGTCCTTCATGCACTTTACGAATAAAATGCTGCAACATTTTTCGGTGACAGTGAAATCAGCGATAACGCCGTCTTTCAAAGGACGAATCGCGGTGATATTACCAGGCGTACGACCTAACATTCTTTTTGCTTCTGCACCTACTGCAGCAATCGAACGCGGACCGCCCGGCCCTTTATCCTGTCGAATTGCCACTACTGAGGGCTCATCCAAAACGATGCCCCGTCCTCGCACATATATCAGCGTATTAGCTGTACCCAGATCGATAGACAGATCGTTAGAGAATATCCCGCGTAAACGTTCAAACATTGAAGAAACCACATCCGGAAGAGGTAAAATGAGTACTTTAGCAATGCTCAGGTCTGTTGGGCAAGCAACTAATCATTTAAACTTCAACTTTGTGAAATCGATTAACTTACGGGACGACTGATGAGTTTAGATAAATCCGATGTAGAAAAAATCGCGCATCTTGCGCGGCTCGCCATTGATGAAAGCACCATTCCTGATTATGCCCGCGACTTGAATAATATTCTCAATCTGGTTGAACAGATGAGTGCTGTGGATACCGATGCTGTCAGTCCAATGGCGCATCCTCTGGATGCCCATCAAAGACTGCGCGAAGACGTTGTGTCCGAAACGGATCAACGTGACTTATTCCAGTCTATCGCCCCGAAAACAGAAGCAGGTGTCTATCTTGTTCCTCAGGTCATCGAATAAATTCCAACACAGGCAAGCACATGCATAACAAAACTCTATCTGAACTTTCGGCTTTGCTGCACAACGGTGACATCACCAGTGTGGAATTAACCAAACATTTTCTGAATCGTATCAAAACGCATAATGGCAACTTGAATGCCTTTATCAGCATTACTGAAGAAAGTGCGCTGGCACAGGCCGCGGCCGCTGATAAACAATTTGCCGATAAAACAGCTGGTAAATTGACCGGTATTCCAATGGCGCATAAAGATATTTTCTGCACCAAAGGTGTTCGTACAAGTTGCGCCTCGAAAATGCTCGATAAATTTGTCGCGCCATATGACGCTACCGTGGTTGAAAAAATCGCTGCCAGCGGCATGGTGATGCTAGGTAAAACCAATATGGACGAATTCGCTATGGGTTCATCTAATGAAACCAGCTTTTACGGCCCGGTTAAAAACCCTTGGGATACTGAACGCGTTCTGGTGGTTCATCTGGCGGTTCTGCTGCCGCTGTTGCCGCACGTCTTGCCCCTATTGCCACTGGAACGGATACCGGTGGCTCGATTCGTCAGCCCTCTTCTTTGTGTAATTTAACCGGTCTGAAACCAACTTATGGACGAGTTTCCCGTTACGGCATGATTGCTTTTGCATCCAGTCTTGATCAGGCGGGACCGATGGCAGCCAATGCTGAAGATGCGGCGTTATTGTTAAACGTAATGTCGGGTTTTGATGAGCGGGATTCCACCAGCGTGGAACGTGATGTTCCAGATTACACCGCCAATCTGAATGATTCTTTAGAAGGTCTGCGCATCGGTCTGCCAAAAGAGTACTTCGGCGAAGGTCTGGATGCAGATGTGGCAGCAACCATTGATGCGGCCATTAAAGAATTTGAAAAACTCGGTGCTACTGTTAAAGAAATCAGTTTGCCCAATACAGCTTTGGCGATACCAACCTATTATGTTGTCGCCCCCGCAGAATGCTCATCCAATCTGTCACGGATGGATGGTGTTCGTTTTGGTCATCGTTGTGATGATCCGAAAGATTTGCAGGACCTTTATCAGCGTTCTCGTGGCGAAGGTTTCGGTGATGAAGTTAAACGTCGCATTATGATCGGCACCTACGCATTGTCTGCCGGTTATTACGATGCCTATTATCTTAAAGCTCAGAAATGCCGCCGTTTAATCGGCGATGATTTTCAGCAAGCCTTTGAAGAAGTTGATGTCATCATGGGCCCTACTGCACCGACCACAGCCTTTAAACTGGGTGATAAAACCGATGATCCGGTTGCGATGTATCTGGCGGATATCTATACCATCAACACTAATCTTGCTGGATTGCCAGGCATGTCGATTCCGGCGGGTTTCGCTGGAGGTTTACCTGCAGGGCTGCAAATCATTGGTAATTATTTCGATGAAGCACGTTTACTCAATGTCGCCCATCGTTACCAACAAGTCACCGATTGGCACAAGCAAATACCTAAAGCATTTCAATAATAACTAAGGGGCGGAAGCCCCTTTTTTAGGGCATTTTTTTATAAAAAATCACGCGATATTTAACGGTTATTATTCACGTCAATAACAATCAAATCAGCCTCTCGCATGCCGCAAATAAAAAAGGGTATGCTTGCGCCAAGGCAATTTAACGGAGTCATCTTAATGAAAGCAGCAGAGCTATTTGTGCGCACACTGGAAAACGAGGGTGTTGAATATGTTTTCGGTATTCCGGGTGAGGAAAATCTGGATGTAATGGATGCCTTACTGGACTCGAAAATTAAATTTATCACCACCCGCCATGAACAAGGTGCTGCTTTTATGGCCGATGTGTATGGTCGATTAACTGGCCGTGCCGGAGTGTGTATGGCGACGCTGGGCCCAGGCGCGACCAATCTGATTACTGGCGTCGCGGATGCCAATATGGATCATGCCCCCTTGGTAGCGATTGCCGGACAGGCTTCCACCAATCGTCTGCATAAAGAATCGCATCAGGTACTTAACCTTGAGGCGATGTTTCTGCCGATCACCAAATACTCCACCCGCATAGTCAGTCCGGAAGTTATTCCAGAAATCGTTCGTAAGGCTTTTAAAGTAGCGCAGACCGAAAAAACCGGTGCTTGCTTTATTGAATTTCCAGAAAATATTGCCGAGATGGAAATTGATGATGCGCCGTTAAGAGTAAAACATGCCACGCCTCCCGAGCCGGCTGCAGAGCATATCGAACGCGCCGCAGAATTAATCTCTAATGCAAAAAATCCGATTATCCTGGCCGGTAATGGTGTCGTTCGTGCGAATGCATCAAAAGCCTTAACCGAGTTTGCCGAAAAACTGGGTATTCCGGTTGCCAATACCTTTATGGCGAAAGGCGTTATTCCGTTTGGTCATTCCATGTCGCTGGGCAGTGTCGGTTTGCAATCCAATGATTATGTAAGTACCGGATTCGCCAATGCCGATGTGATTATCTGTATTGGTTATGACATGGTCGAATACCATCCTTATCTTTGGCATCCATCACGCGATCGTACGCTGATCCATATTGATACAACTCATGCTGAAGTGGATGCCTATTACAGTGTAGTACTCGGTGTAGTGGGAAATATTACGCACAGTTTAAATCGTATCGCTGCATTAACAACGCCGCATGAGGGCAAAGCCATGCGTACATTGCGTGATAGTTTGATTGCTGAAATGAATCATCATCGCCGTGATACTGAATTTCCAGTTAAGCCACAGAAAATCATCTGGGATCTGCGTACCGCAATGCATCTTGAAGATATCGTGATATGTGATGTCGGTGCGCACAAAATGTGGATGTCACGTATGTTCCGCTGTGAATATCCCAACACCTGTATTATCTCCAACGGCTTTGCCAGCATGGGTATTGCAGTACCTGGCGCAATTGCCGCCAAACTGGCCTATCCTGAACGCAAGGTGGTGGCAGTAACAGGAGATGCCGGGTTCTTGATGAACTCGCAGGAAATTGAAACCGCCATGCGCTTGAATATCGCTATCGTCATTTTAATTTGGAATGACGCCAGTTACGGTTTAATCGAGTGGAAACAGCAAAACCAGTTTGGTCGTACCAGTAATGTGAAATTCGGCAATCCGGATTTTGTACAGTATGCGCAATCATTTGGTGCCACTGGTGTCAGAGTGAACAAGACCGAAGATTTGATTACAGTTTTAAAGGAAGCGTTGGACAGTAACACCGTTACCGTCATCGACTGTCCGGTAGACTACCGGGAAAACCTGAAACTGACCGAATCTCTAAGTCAATTAACCCAGCCAACCTGAGAGAAAACATGAAGTCTGGAAAACGTTTTATTACCTTTATTGCCGCCCTGTTTGCTGTTTTATTTATTGTATTTTTGTATAGAAATGCCACAGCACCCGCTTATACCGAACTGCAGTTTGAAGATGTCGATGGTGAAATACATAATTTCAGCGATTACGCTGGTAAGCCGATATTAATGATTTTTTGGGCTACGGACTGCCCCGCTTGTGTACAGGAATTGCCCGAATTAATTGCTTTGCATGAAGAATATGCTGCAAAAGGTCTGGTAATGCTTGGAGTTTCTTTGCCACATGACACACCATCGCATATCAAAGCTATGCGTGAAGCTCGGGGTTTGCCTTATACGCTGGTCTGGGACAGTGAAGGTGAAATTTCCAGCGCATTTAATAATGTCAGAGTGACCCCCACTCATTACCTGATTTCGCCAGAAGGTAAAATTGTCATGCGCAAAATTGGCGTACTTGATAAAGATAGTGTTTCAGCCCAGCTCGACAGAATGGGCCTTAGCTAATTTATAGCGGAAAACTGCTACACATCAGATAGCACATATGGTATAAAGTCCGGCTTAGTTTATTCAGAATGATGCGTTGGCAGGACGCGTCAGTCACTAAAAATGCATCAGGAGCAGGATTAACATGTCCAGAGTATGTCAGGTAACGGGCAAACGCCCTATGAGCGGAAACAATGTTTCACACGCTCACAACAAAACAAAACGCCGTTTCCTACCTAACCTTCACTCACACCGTTTTTGGGTTGAGTCTGAAAATCGTTGGGTAAAATTGCGTGTCAGCAATCATGGTCTGCGTATCATTGATAAAAGAGGTATTGATACCGTTTTATCTGATCTCCGTAGCGCGGCGAAAAATTCTAAGGAGTTAGGACATGCGCGATAAAATCAAATTAGTTTCATCAGCAGGTACAGGTCACTTTTATACTACTGATAAAAACAAACGCACCATGCCGGAAAAAATGGAGATCAAAAAGTTTGATCCTGTTATCCGTCAACATGTGATGTATAAAGAAGCAAAAATCAAATAATTTTAGTGTTAACTGCTTCTAAAAAACGCTATTTAATGCGGGTTTTTTTTTGAATCAGGTAAAATAAAAAAGGAGTTATTCCTTACATCTTCAGGAAAAAAATATGTGCGTCGTTGCACCGCGTGTGATTATTGGCCGTCAACCAATTTATGATCGTGATTTGAATGTTTATGCTTATGAACTTTTATTTCGAGCTGGTAGGAGCAATACTTCTGGGGTAACCGCTGAAAATGCTGATATGGCAACCAGTCGAGTTATTAATCATGCCTTTATGGAACTTGGCATCGAACGTGTTATTGGTGAACATATCGGTTTTATTAATCTCACACGTAACTTTTTACTCAGTGATGATCCCATTCCATTTACTCAGGAAAAAATTGTCCTTGAAGTGCTTGAGGATATCGAAATAGATCAATCCTTGCTCGATGCAGTAAAAAAACTGGTTTATCAAGGATATACATTGGCGCTGGATGATTTTATCTATAACGATAAACTTAAACCATTGGTCAAAATGGCTAAAATTATTAAAGTCGATATTCTCGATGTTGACGAAGAGAAATTAACCAGACACGTTCATGAACTGAAACACTACCCTGTTCGTTTGTTAGCCGAAAAGATCGAAACTCGTGAACAATTCAATTTATGTATGCAGCTTGGATTTGAATTGTTTCAAGGCTATTACTTCTGTCGTCCAACCATCATTGAAGACAAGCCTGTACCGGAAAACCACTTCAAATTATTTCAAATTATCGAACGGCTTCAAGATCCCAATGTTGAATTCTCAGAAATCGAAAGGTTAATTCTGCAGGAAGTGGGACTCAGTTATAAACTTCTCAGGTTATTAAATTCTGCCGCGATAGGATTGCGCAGAAAAATAGACTCTATCCAGCAGGGCTTGATTATTCTTGGTCTCAAAGCTATCAAAACCTGGACAACTTTAATTGCATTAAATGCTATTGAATCTGTGCCAGCAGAGTTAATGACCCACGCATTAATCCGCGCCAAAATGTGTGAAAAATTAGCTCCAAATTATGGCTTCTCTGATGAGACTGGATTCCTGACCGGTATGTTCTCTAATATTGATGTGATGATTGGCATGCCAATGGAACATCTAATGATTTCACTGCCTCTCAATGGTGAATTAAAGTTAGCGTTAACCCATCGCGGTGGGCCTTTGGGCAAACTACTCGATATGGTTATTGCTTATGAGCAGGGCCAGTGGGATGTCATAGATACTCAAGATATTTCATTAGAAAGCTTGAGTGATATTTATGTAGAAGCAACGGAGTGGACGATTCAGACCAAAACCGTATTATAGTGCGCTATGACTATATTGCTCGAAGCACAAAATCTGTCGCGTTTTTTTGGCCCTAATATCGCGGTTCAGAATATTGATATCACGGTAAAACGTGGAGAAATTTTGGGTTTTCTCGGTCCCAATGGCGCCGGTAAAAGCACCACGATGAAAATGCTCAGTGGCAATTTGGCTCCTGACAACGGCGAAATCCGTATCAATGGGTTTGATCTGTTAACACAACCCAAACAAGCCAAGGCTCAATTAGGCTATCTACCAGAAAACCCACCGCTATATCGTGAATTGACTGTCGGCGAATATCTCAAGCATTGCGCCAGGCTCAACCGGCTGAAAGGCAAAGCATTGAAATCGGCTGTCGATACAGTGATCGATCGTTGTGGTCTTGGAGAGGTACAACGACGTTTGATCGGTCAGTTATCCAAAGGTTATCAGCAGCGTACCGGTATTGCTCAAGCAATTGTGCATAGCCCGGCGGTCGTGATCCTTGATGAGCCAACTTCTGGTTTAGACCCTGTACAGATTCGACAGATCCGTGAATTAATCCGTGAAATTGCCAATGAACATAGCGTTATTCTGTCGACCCATATTTTGCCGGAAGTAGAAATGCTCTGCGATCGGGTACAAATTATCAGTAAAGGTCAGGTCATCTTTGCTGACAGTCTGGCTGCCCTGCACCAGCAACGATTAAGTAGTCGTCTCAGGATCAGCTTCGCTAATCCTCCCTCAATTGCCGAAATACAATCACTAGAGCATGTAGCGTCAGTTGAGGTTTTATCATCTCAACAATTCCGTATTCTTTATCACCCGGAAAACGATCCGACCGAAAGCCTGTTAACCCAAGCGGTTAGCAAACAATGGCAACTGCAAGAGCTGGTACGTGAACAGGATTCGCTGGAAGATATTTTTATGCAGTTAATCAATTTTGATACTGCTGCAGTCGAGACAATAAACTAATGTGGTGCGTGGCAAGATTGGAATTTTCACGGTTGTTTTTATCACCGTTTGCTTGGGTAATGCTGGCTTTGGTGCAGTTTTTACTGGCGTATCTGTTTCTCAGTCATATCGATTATTTTGCTCAGATCCAGGGCAGATTTCCGCTATTCCAGGCGCACCAGGCGTCACTGAACTGGTTATTGCGCCGTTATTGAATAATGCCGCTCTCGTGTTGTTGATGATCGCTCCGTTTATCACTATGCGGGCATTTGCTGATGAGCATCGCAATCATAGTTTGCCGTTACTGATCTCCGCCCCACTCTCAGCCAGTCAGATTGTTTTCGGTAAATACATTGCTTATCTCGGTTTTTTTCTGTTGCAGCTAGTGCTGATTGCATTGATGCCATTATCACTTATCGCAGGCTCTGCAATTGATCTTTACCAGCTTAGCGCTGGCATGATTGGACTGGTATTACTGGTCGCCAGCTTTGTGGCTGCCGGGATCTATTTATCCTCGCTGACCACTCAACCCATTATTGCCGCGGTCATGACCTTCTGCCTGCTGTTTTTGTTATGGATAATTGATTTTGCTGCCGCCAGTGCCAGTGCCGGAGAGGTAAACTGGTTGGGTTGGTTATCATTGCTTGGACATTTTCAACCGCTTCTGGCCGGGCAAATCAGCAGTGTTGATCTGAGCTTTTTTGTGCTGTTTTGTGTGGTTTTTCTTCTGCTGACTATTCGCCGTATTGATGCTGCGAGGTTGAGTTAATGAAGATGTCAAAACAGTTTAAATATCAGCATCGACTACAACAGATTATTTTTTACCTGTTATTACTGGTGGTCATTATCGCTGTAGCCATTTTATCCAATAGATATACTTTTGAGTCTGACTGGACAGCCAATCAACGTCACACTCTTTCAGCCAGTACCACCGAATTCTTGCGTTCACTTGATAGTCCCGTCTCAATTGAAGTGTTCATTAGCCCTGGAAATCAATACCAACAAGCGGCTGAAAACTTGTTAAACCGCTATCAGCAACATAGTTCGCTACTAAACATCACCTATATTGATCCGGTGACACAGCCGCAGCGGGTACGCGAACTTGCTATTCAACAGCAGGCTGAAATGGTGGTAACGGGTCAACAAGGTCAGCAGCACGTCTTTGATTTATCAGAACAATCCTTGAGTAATGCCATTATCAAAGTCAGCCGTAGTAATTTGCCCAAACTGGTGTTTATTACCGGCCATGGCGAACGCGATATTGTTGGCGATGCAGCATTTGATATGGCGCAGTGGCGCAACCAACTGACTATCACTGGCTTTGATGTACAGTCGTTTTCGATGAGCGAAGCCATAAAAAACATCAGCACTGATGATAATGTTGTATTGGTTATTGCCAGCTCTCAAAAGCCCTGGCCAGAAATTGATGTTGTTCTATTGAATGACTATCTACAGCAAGGTGGCAATCTGCTTTGGCTAAGCGAACCGGATACTGATATTGGTCTTAATGCTATCAGTGAACAGCTTAATCTGGGTTTTGTACCTGGCACCATGGTGGATCCGAATGCAGCCAAGTTAGGCCTTGAGGATCCGCGTTTTGTGATTGTTACAGACTATGCCAATCATCCGGTTACTGCAGCAACTTCCAGTGTCACGTTGATGCCCGGCGCCCATGCCATGCAACTATCTGAAGCAGAATCTGCCTGGCAAGTCACACAGTTAATGCAATCGCAAAGTGATAGCTGGTCTAAATTAGCGGATATTAATCCCACAGAGATGGACAGCTTGCAGTTTGACGAAGATCTGGATATCCCCGGCCCATTAATGCTGAGTGTGTTACTGGAAAAAAACCTTTCGGTTAACCAAAAGCAACGCGTGGCCGTGTTTGGTGACGGTGACTTTGTTTCCAATTTATACCTCGGCACTGCCGCCAATCTTGAACTGGCCATGGCTTTGGTCAACTGGTTGGTCGCAGAAGATGACTCTATACAAATCCCGCTAATCAGAACCCGAGACAATCAACTGGTTTTAAGTGATCGACAATCGCTAATGATCGGAATAGGTTTTTTAGTTTTATTGCCTGTTAGCTTACTGCTCATTGGCTTATGCATCTGGTGGGTTCGAAGACGTCGATGAAAAGCACTTACCTGACCAATCTACTATTGTTGGTGGTGGCGGTTCTGTTAGTTTGGTTGATGACCGAAACCAACACATCATCATCAGTTATAACGATATCTGACAGCATTGATCCAACTCAGGTAACTGAGATAGAAATTCAGCGTAGAGAACAACAAACCATTCAATTACAACAGGATCAACAGTGGCAGTTAGTGCAACCCGTCAAAGCACGAGCGAATCAAACCCGAATCAAGTTGTTATTGAGTCTGCTAGAGCAACCCGTGCAAACACCTATTCTGGTCACAGATAACACCGATCTTGCTGAATTTGGTTTGGCACAACCGAACTTAACCTTGCTGTTTAATCAACAAAAGTTTGCGTTTGGTGATACTGAATCGTTAAGTGGTCAACGTTATATTCAGCACAATCAACAGATTTATTTAATTCATGATGATATTTCGCCACTGCTCGGTGCCAGTGCCAGCAGTTTTGTCGATAACCGTTTATTGGACCCGATAAGTCAGATCCAGTCTATTCAGTTACCAGCATTACACGATGATAATGCTCAATCACAAACTTCAGCACTATCGATTTATCAGCAAGACAATAATTGGCTTGCTAGTCCAGACAATTACAACCAAGACCAGCTGATAACACTTATACAGAATTGGCAGCAAGCTTATGCTATGCAAGTGGTTATCAACGCAGATATCGACTTGGCAGACGACAAGCCGGTAGTACTGATCGAACTAGCCGATAATACTCAACGCAAATTTGTTGTCTCGCATAATAACGATAGCCTGACCTTAACTGATCCGCAGCTGCAATTGCAGTATCAATTCCCGGCTCAAATTATCAACGCCCTGTTCTCAATAAACGATTAACACATGCCAGAATTACCTGAAGTTGAAACGACCCGAAGAGGCATCGCGCCATATATCGAAAACCAGCAGGTGCAGCAGGTTATCATCCGTGATGCTCGTCTACGCTGGCCCATCACCGATAAACTTGATGAAAAACTCTGCTGCCAGATAATTCAGTCGGTCAGCCGCCGCGCCAAATATTTACTGCTCAATACTGCAGATGGCACCTTGTTTATTCATCTGGGAATGTCGGGTCGGTTACGCATTCTGACTGCGTTTCAGCCTGCCGAAAAACACGATCACGTCGACATTGTTTGTGCCAATAACATTATTCTGCGCTTTACGGATCCACGTCGTTTTGGGGCGATTTTGTGGACCAGCGAACCGCCTTTGCAACATCCATTATTAAGTCATTTAGGTCCAGAGCCGCTGGATGATGAGTTTACTGCAACCTATTTATTGCAACGTAGTCGCAAGCGTCAGGTCAGTATCAAAACCTTTATCATGAATGCTGAAATAGTGGTGGGTGTTGGGAATATCTATGCCAGTGAATCACTGTTTCTCTCCAACATTCATCCGCAACTCATCGCGGCAAACCTGACAAAAAATCAAGCTGAAAAGCTGGTCGATGCCATTAAACTGACCTTAAAAAAAGCGATTGCCGCGGGTGGAACAACATTACGGGATTTTCGGGACAGTGAAGGCAAACCGGGATATTTCGCACAGGAATTATGGGTCTATGCGCGGCAGAGTCAAGGCTGTAAACAATGCGGGCATCCAATTGAACTGATTCGCCAGTCACAGCGTGCAACCTATTTCTGCCCACAATGCCAAAAACGGTAGGTCTAGATTATTGTTCTGAAAAATATTCTGCCAAAAGACGAATTTCTTTCTCGGTATATGCCGCAGCATGATGCCGCATCACTGAAGATTCCCTCGCTCCACTGACAAAATCCTGCATTTGCTGAATAAAATAATCTTGCTGCAAACCGGCCAGTTTTGGCATCTCACCTTTGCTGTGTCCATTGGTACCATGACAGCCCGCACAGGATGATGCCAGTAAAGCTATATTTGGTTCAGCATTAACCTCGGTCCACGTCAGAAGTAATGCCAGATATATCAACAATCGTTTCATAATTTCCCTTTCGCCCATTTCACGGCGATGATTCCAGCTACGTTATAATACCCAACCCATTTTATGCAAAGCCATTGATGACTGAAATTATTAAACTAGATGCCACTATTCCCGAGTCATTAAGTGGCTTGCGTGTTGATCAAGCCCTGGCACAGCTGTTTTCTGAGTATTCACGCGGGCAGCTGACAAAATGGATCAAAGCCGGGGATGTCTTGCTGAATCAGCAAATCTGCCGTCCAAAAGATGCTGTACGTACTGGCGATCAGATTGAAATTGCCGCACAACAAGTTATTCACGACGATAACTGGAAGGCCGAACCGATCGCTCTGGATATCATTTATGAAGATGAAGAAGTATTAATCATCAATAAAGCGGCTGGCATGGTAGTGCACCCCGGCGCAGGTAATCAGAATGGCACGATGGTCAATGCTCTATTGGCTCACGCACCGCAACTAATCCATGTCCCACGTGCCGGTATTGTGCATCGTATTGATAAAGACACCACCGGATTATTGATGGTCGCCAAAACCTTGCAGGCACACCATTCTCTAATCAGTCAGTTGCAACAACGCAGTGTGATTCGTGAATATCAGGCCATTGCCTGTGGGGTGTTTACTGCTGGCGGCACTGTCGATGAACCGATCGGCCGTCATAATATTGATCGTAAACGTATGGCAGTGACACAAAACGGTAAAATTGCCGTGACACACTACCGAGTTGAAGAACGCTTTCGTGCGCACACTCATCTGCGTTGCAAACTGGAAACCGGACGTACCCATCAGATCCGTGTGCATATGGCGCATATCCGGCATCCTTTGTTGGGTGATCCTTTATACGGTGGTCGTTTCAAAATTCCTAAAGGGATGACTGAAAGCTGCCTGGCGGCGTTGCTGAATATAAGACGCCAGGCGTTGCATGCCGGGTTATTGGGTTTTGATCATCCTGCCACGGGTGAGCCCGTCAGCTGGCAGATTCCGTTACCCGCTGATATGCAGCGATTACTGGAAGTGCTGCGCGAGGATACAAACAGTCATACTGATCAATAAGGGGATCTAAGCGTGAAGGCAAACAACAATCTGAATAATGTAATCAGCGTGTTTTTCGCCTTTCTCAAATTGGGTCTGACTGCGTTTGGCGGACCAATTGCCCACATAGGCTATTACCGCACTGAATTTATCAGCAAACGTCAATGGCTTACTGAGCAACAGTTTTCTCAATTACTTGCTGTAACGCAGTTTCTGCCCGGTCCGGCCAGTAGCCAGATGGGCTTTTCTATTGGTTTATTTCGCGCCGGCTGGATGGGCGCTATTGCCGCCTTTATTGCGTTTACCCTGCCCTCTGCAATACTGCTGTTTGCTTTTGCCAGTGTCGCCCATCATATGAACAATACGATAGGAACGGCCATTATTGATGGTTTAAAACTGGTCGCTGTCGCTGTCGTCGCCCATGCTGTTATCAGTATGGCTCAGAAATTAACTCCAGACTGGCAACGTATTTTGATTGCCCTATTAAGTTTTGCACTGCTGCTGATCTTTAAATTGGCAATTATGCAAATCGCCGTAATAATCTTGGGTGGTCTGGCCGGATGGTTTTTATGTCGCCAGCAACAACTGTCAGCGGATTTTAAATTCCCGGTCAATTACGGCAAACAAACTGCCTGGATCTTATTCAGCCTGTTCATGTTGCTGCTTATTCTCAGTCTGTTTGCTGGTAGCCAGCTCAATGTGACTAATATGCTAGCTGGTTTTTATCAGGCCGGTGCTTTGGTATTTGGTGGTGGTCATGTTGTGTTGCCATTACTGGAACAGCAGACGGTTGCCACTGGCTGGCTCACTACCGATCAGTTTTTAACCGGTTATGGTGCTGCTCAGGCAGTTCCAGGCCCAATGTTTACGCTGGCAACCTATCTTGGCGCTGAAATACCAACACAGTTGCCATCCGGCTGGAATGCCCTGCTCGCCACACTGGCAATTTTTATTCCGGGATTTCTATTATTGCTGGCGATGTTACCGCTGTGGCAACAACTAGCTCATCTACCCAACGCCGGTGCGGTGGTAGCTGGAATCAACGCCGCTGTAGTGGGTTTATTAGCTGCGGCTTTGTATGATCCTATTATCACCGAAGGCGTTAATCACTGGCTGGATTTACTGATTGCCCTTGGTGGTTTTTTAATTATTTTCGTGCTGAAGCGCTCTGCATTATGGACGGTGCTGTTCTGTGTCGCTGCCTCAGTTGCAGTTGCATTAATCTAATCTGGAAAAAGAAAACAGCTCTGCCAATGGATGCTCGCGCTGTTCGATATTGGCTCTTAATAAGGCAGCGCCAATCATGCTGTAAGTAATACCATTTCCACCATAAGCCATGGCAAACTGCACGCGTTCACCATATTGCTTATGTGGACCAAAAAACGGCAATCCATCCTCGGTTTCGGCAAAAGTGCCGGCCCAGGAAAATGTCGGGTTCATTGGTAATTTTGGAAAAAGTTTTTCGACTTTCTTCGCCAGAGTTTGGGCTTTTTTATCTACCCGTTTATCCCGTTTTGCCGGAATATCGATATCATCATCTTCTCCACCGACCAGCAAACGACCATCGCCGGTAGTTCGCATATAAAGATAAGGCCTGGCGGATTCCCACATCATGGTTTTATTTAGTTCGCCCAGTAATTCGGGATTTATCGGGTCGGTAATAAAAGCATAGCTGCTACGGTTTGATGCTACATTTTGTTTAAGTAATTTCTGGCTGGCATAGCCTGTCGCCACAATCACATACTGGCAACTGATTTTATGGCCGGTTGTGGTGAGTAATTCAACCGAATCTGCTGACGGTTTCAGTTGCTTGATTTCAGTGCGGTCAAATACCTTATGGCCGCTATTGTGCAATCGGTCCAATAGTTTAGAAGCAAGCCGATAGGGATCAATTCGTGCAGCCAGTTTACTAAGAATGGCACCGGGCGATTTAAAGCCATAAGCTTTTTTTATCGCATCCGGCTCTAGCCATTCAACATCAAATCCATGTTTTTGTCGCAACAAAAATTCGTCTTTGAGCGACTGTTTATCACGGTTGCGACTGGCGTAATACAAACTTTCCTGCATTTCGAAATCAACATCACCTACTGTTTCAGCAAGTTTTTGAAGATCGGTAATGGCTTCTGCACAAGCCCGATAGGCTTTTAAGGCATCAACCTCGCCATACAAAGCTGCAAGCTCGGTCAGATGGGTATCTATTTCATATTGCAGTAATGCCGTACTGGCCGCGGTGCTGCCCCAGCCGATATCCCGCTGTTCTATAACCGCAACGGCATAGCCATTTGAACTCAGATCATCAGCAATCAATGCCCCGGTAATACCACCCCCGATAATTGCCACATCACACACAATATCCTGGTCCAGCGCCGGAAAGGTTCGCATTAATCCATTTTTAATCGCCCAGAAGGGATAACCGCTTTTAAGATCCATTTGTTGCTGTCTTTTTGTTTAACAGAGAGGATTGAGCATAGCTGAATTTATCCGACTTATAGCTAACCTTGGTTAAATCGCGGCAATTAATTGATATTTAATAATGGCAGGCTTTGGCTTCCTTTGAATTACCTTTCTAACTTTATAAAACAATTTAATCGTTTAGTAATCTGCTAAAAACAGCCTTTCATTGTTCAATTCAACTATATGCTTAAATTTTACCCCTTTACTTTTTAGGGAATTTTTAGCAGATATTGCAGATTAGCTCATTTTAAATGATAATGATAACCATTATCATTATGTGAACTTTTCTGGAGTTAAAACGCATGGCAGTTATCGGCTCATCGCTTACGGAACAAGTAGAGCAACTTTATAAGGAACACCGCAGCTGGCTATCGATTTTTATTCAGCGTCGTACAGGTTGTCCTCAGGTTACAGCTGATCTTATTCATGATACTTACTTGAAAATTTTAACCAGTGGCCGGCTTCCCAAAAAACAGGACTCAAAACGATTCCTCACGCATATCGCTAAAGGACTGTTGATTGACAATTATCGTCGCAAACAAATTGAGGAAGCTTATCAGGATTATTTACTGCAACTTCCACAAGACCATGCTCCTT
Source organism: Methylophaga sp. SB9B (assembly GCF_004832235.1). NCBI lineage: Bacteria > Pseudomonadati > Pseudomonadota > Gammaproteobacteria > Thiotrichales > Piscirickettsiaceae > Methylophaga > Methylophaga sp. SB9B. Next base: position 174,489 of record NZ_SSXS01000002.1, on the reverse strand, counting down.
CTGCAGAAACACATGTACAGATGATAGAAGCGCTCACTGAAATTGATGCTCTGCTGCAACGTTTACCCGACAATGTTCGTGAAGCGCTATTGCTCAGACAACTGGATAATCTCAGTTATAAAGAGATTGCTAAACGTATGAATGTCTCGGTTTCCTCCGTAGAAAAGTACATTGCAAAAGGCCTGCAGGCCTGTATAGAAGCCGCTATCGAAGATCGTATTTAACTTGTCATTTAAAGTGAGTAATTAATCGGTACCGTCAATGTCAGTTGCAATTCCTCAACCTCATCCGGTAAGGCTGGCAGAGGTTCTGCCCGTCGAATAAGCTCCTGAGCGGCGCGATCCAGTACATCTGTACCGCTGCTTTGCACTAACCAAACATCCATAACCTTTCCATCTCTACTCATGGTAAAAGCAATCCTCGGACTTCCTTCTCGGCCTTTCCGCCGCGCCTGACTGGGATACTGTTTGTATTGCGCCAGATGCGCGTGTAAGCGATGTTGCCAATTGTTTCTCGCCTGAACAATCTGTTCGTTTAGTTTCCCGCTGCGTTGAGCAACTGCGGTTTCAGATTTAGTCTCAACATCAACTGCCTGAGGTGCTGTCGTTTCCGGAGCAGAATGTTCGCTAACGCTATCAAAAACCACCACTGGCTCTGATTCGGATTTAAGTTCTGGCTCTGGCTCTGGCTCTGGCTCTGGCTCTGGCTCTGGCTCTGGCTCTGGCTCTGGCTCTGGCTCTGGCTCTGGCAAGGATTCTATTGTGGGTTCGCTTTGCAGATCTGCTTCTGTATCCACTTTATACGCATCGATATCTGTTCTTTCCAGCAGAGAAGAATCGGTTTTAATAGGCTCTTCTGGCTGAAGCCGGACTGCCTCAGACTGTTCGATATCATCTGGCAATTCAACCATAACGGGTTCATCAGGAGCGGCCACTAAAGGCGATACCATGGCAATTTCAATCGGAACCGCATCGGGAATAACCGGTGGTCTTGACGACGGAAACCAGAGAAATGCCCCCAGTACAATGCCATGCACCAGCAGGCTAAACAATATTCCGGTGCCGAAAAGTATCCGCCATGTAAAGCGATTAAGGATCGACACTTCAGGATCCGCTGGTTTTCTCAAGCCCAACCAAGGCAATTTTCAGATAACCGGCTGTTCCCAAAGCAGTGATAACCTGCATTAATTCTTCATAGCTCAAGCGTTTGTCTGCCCGTAGAAAAATGCGCGTTTCACGATCTGGAACAAGTTTCAAGAATTGCTGTTCCAGTGTCTCCAATGTAAGCCTGTCTTCGTCATTCACTGTCAGCGTCATATCAGCTTCTACTGAAAGATAAACCGGTTTCTGCTCTACCGAAGGTGGCTGAACAGAGGTGGTTGGCAGATCAATAGGAATACTGGCAGTTGCCAATGGCGCCGCCACCATAAATATGATCAGTAACACCAGCATTACATCAATAAATGGCGTGACATTTATGTCGTGATTTTCCGGTAGATCCTGCTCACCCGTATGGTCTGAAAATCCACCTATCACGCGCTCACCGCTGCTGCTTTTTTGATTTGTGGAAAATCAAGTGTCGTAACAGGAGAAGCAAGACTTTGCCGATCCAGATCACGACTCACCAGAATTAATAAACTGGTTGAAACATCGCCCAGTAGGGAACGATAAGCGGTAATCTTACGAGAGAAATGATTGTAGATAACTACAGCAGGAATCGCAGCGATCAGGCCCATGGCCGTTGCCAGAAGAGCTTCGGCAATCCCAGGCGCAACCACCGCCAGATTAGTTGTCTGTGAACGTGCAATGCCAATAAAGGCATTCATAATGCCCCAAACGGTCCCAAATAAACCGACAAAAGGTGCAACCGCACCCACTGTTGCCAAGATGCCCATTCCAGTCCCCATGGAACTGGCTTCAGCAATTTGAATGCGCTCCAATCTGGCAGCAATCCGTTGTTTAATGCCCTCATCTACCCAGGCGTTTTCCTGTCTGGACAAAGTAAGTTCTTGTTCGGTGACATCAATCAATGTTTGTCCGGCACTTACTGCCGGTTTTAATTCGTGAACTTCGGCAAATCGGTGTAATGCCATAACTTGGCTCAGCAGTGTTTTCACCTGCTTTCTGGCACTTGCTAGCTGCAGCCATTTTGCCAACCATATCGCCCATGTCAGCATGGATGCGGCCAGCAACACTAACATCACTGACTTAACCACCCAGTCAGCTGCATGATACATTCCCAAAGGGGAGAGATCGTGAGCCACATCTCCCATCTCTGTTTTTTCAAGAAGCTCTTCTTGTTCGAGATCTAGTGCAGCATTATTTTCCACGTTAAGTTGCACGTTTTGACTGGCTGAACCATCAACCTGTTCAGTATCAATAACTTCGGTGTTATCAGTGGTTACAGCTGGAGCCAACGTATCCTCCGCCATAACCGAAACAACCATGGTTAGCCCCAAAAACAACGGAATTATCTGTTTCAGTAATGTCATTAATTATTTCTCGTTTTCACAGCTTAACAATGGCATTTCAGGTCGACGGGCCAACCAAATCATCACTAATGCCATCGTGACTGGCACTGAGCATTTCACCCATAATGGTGCATTAGAGAAAATCAACAGCATAGTGCTCAGTAGCATGCTTAGGCCAGCGATCCACTTGGCTCGCCGAGGAATAGCTCGGTGGGTTTGCCATTGCTTAATCAGCAGCCCAAATCGCGGATGGGCTAATAACCAATCATGCAATTTAGGCCAGCCATTGGCCGAAGCCCATACCGCTAACAGCACAAACTCTGTGGTAGGAATACCGGGCAGAATGACCCCAATAAAAGCCAATGCGACAAAAAATAATGCCAGAAAACGCCACAGTGCTATTTTTAACATTAGCCAGCCACTTCTTTTTTGCCAATGACCATAATTTCATCAACTGTTTCAGTCACAAAATAAAAAGCCTGTTTGGCTGCATCCAGAGCTTGTTTTCTTTGCAAATCATTAAGCGTCAAACTATCCAGTATTGCTTTGAATTCACGCCAATGGGTGGCTCTGCCATCACTATGCGCGGCCATATGTCTGGCACCATAGGTCTCAGACAGACCCAATGAATTTTTAACGTGTTTAAGCAGCATGGCGGCGCCCAGTGTCGAACCTTCAATGGTGTACAACCAGCCTAGACCAGCATAGGGATCAGTAATTTTAAAAAGCTGACCTAGCTGCTGATCATGTTGTTGCAGTTCAATTGGAATAGCTAAATCAGCACAGTCCTGCAATACGGCATTTAATCTACTGCGTTGCTCGATTTCAGGGATAAGGTTATTGATCTGTTGATTGTGATAAACCTGCTCACCAGCTGAGTGCAAACGAAGCTGCATCCGTAAAAATCCTTGATAATGAGCGTTATCGGCAAAAGGGTTAAGCTGCATAACACATCGATCCAATTGATCATGTATCGCATGAGTGCCTTCTTTCAGATACACCGAAAGTACTCCTGAATCTGCTAATTGTGTCATTTTTATATCCATTAAATGATAGGGGTTATCTCTTATACCGAACGAGATGATGATTTCCGTAAAAATAAATACGTAAGATTCGCATTTATTTATTTTTCAATTCTCTGGCACGCTTGGAATATGCTGTGGCTTTACCCGGTTTTCCCCATGATTGATACAATGCGGCGAGATTATCCAGAGCAATCAACAGACTGTCCTTATCGGCATATGTGCTGCTATCCAGCAGCTTCAATGCTTGTAAAAATAATGGTTCAGCTTTCGCATATTGCCGTTGGTTGTAATAGATCGTTGCGCTGTAGGTGGCGATTTTTGATGCTTCAAGGGGACGCTGATTGAATCGATTATGCAGTAGCAAGCTTTGCTCGAATAAAGCCAAAGCCGCTTTATTGTCTTGCTGCTGTAGCTTGAGACTTGCCCGATTTCCCAGAATCAAAGCCTGCTCAATGGAATCACTTTTATTCAGCTCTACCAACAGGGCGAGCGCTGTTGGTAAAACCTGTCAGCCTGCTCATAGTTTTCATCAAGTTGCTGACGCAATGCCAGTTCGTTGAGGTGCATCACACTGGCCAGGCTCGGCGTGGTTTGTTGCTGGCGTATCAGTAATGCCTGCTCACGTATTGGTGTAGATTTGGCTTGCTGGTGGCTATCTTCATAAGCTGTTGCCAGTAACTCCAACACCAGCAACTGACGCTCATTCTCCGGCGATGACTGTTGCTGCAATAACTGTCTGACCTGCTCAAGTAATTCAATTGCTTGTTTATTCTGCTGCTGTGCTATTTGAATCTGTGCCAGTAACACACGCAAATCCACAGAGTCTTCGATAGATTCTGGCTGGTGATTAAACTGACTGTGTTCCGGAAAGCCAGCTAACGCTTTTTTAATCACACTTTCTGCCTCGGTAAATTGTTTTTCCTCTGTCAGAATATGAGCCTGTGCTAATACTGCCTGCCACAACTTATTATCACCGGTACTGTTTAAGGCAAGATAGTCGTTGATAGCCTGTTGATAAGAGTGTCTGGCCCGCTCGGAGTTACTGGCCTGTTCTAATAATTGCCCCTGATTGAATAACAACTGACTCAGTTGTTCATGGGGTTCTCCAAATGCCTGTCGGCTCAGTTCCACAGCCTGATTTATCGCTTGCAGCGCCTGATCGACCTGCCCTTGGGCTGAGTAAATATAGGCCAGCATATTTAAACTGCTAGCTTTATAGGCAGCACCGTTGTCTGCCTTTTCAGCAACGCGGATGGCTTGTTGAATTGTGTGTTCCGCCAACAGATAGTTTCCATCCTGATAGGCTTGTGTCGCTTGTGATTGAAACTGCTGCCAATCGGCCGTTTCAGCACGGGATTGCAGGCTAAAAGCTAATAAGCCTAGGATCAGTAAAAAAGCATGAAAAGAGCGCATAACATTCTCGATTTCGGGATTAAATTGATCAGAAACGTTTTTCCAGTTTCAGGCTGACACTGTTGCTGTCATAGGAATATAGCCAGTCCACATTGCTCTGCACTTTTCGGTGTTTAAAAGTTAGATTAGGCTCCAATCCATAAACAGCGAGGGTCGGAAAACGCAGAATAACGGTATAGTTTTGTTCGAAATCCTTACGCTGCTCATCCAATAACGCATTAAATGCATCATGTTCTCGTTCCCGTAATGACACGAAAAGCACTGCATTAATATGCTCATTAAAGTTCTTGGCAACACCCGCCCTGACACCAATTTGCTCATACGCATTTTGTTCAACTTCGGCTGTTTTACGGGTCCAATCCAGACCGCCAAATAATGTCCAGTTATTTGGCAAGCCATACCATGCTGTGGCATAGCTAGACCAGATACCACCGTCGTACTGGTCGGCAAGAATGTCTTTTCGGTATTGCTGATCCTTATAGTCTGCTTCCAGCTTGAACATCACTTTGTCGGTCAGATAATGCAGCCATTCGCCATGCAAACCCGCAGCTCCGTATAGCGAATCATTACCGTAACGAACAAACTCAAATGATGGTGCTAAAGAATACTGATTACGCATATCGTGGTAGCTATAGCCGAACTGGGTGCTCAACTGGCTTTCGTTATAAATCGAATGATCTTTATAACTTTGCCCAAACCATAACGAACGGAAAAACAGACCATGATGACCAGACAGTGCAAAACGTTTGTTTAACGTCAGCTCATAATCCACTCCATGCGATTTAACAGCTTCCGGGGTGGCACGTTCAAACAGGCAAACCGAGCCGTAGAAAAACAGACAGCTGTAACTTTCCGATGTCTGGTTTAGATTATCCGACCAGGTTGGGCCTAATGCGATAGAACCTTGCCATGCCTGACGTTTATCAACCGCTTGCAGAAAGCTGTCGACGGTAGTGAGTACACCCTGCTGGCGAGCATCTGCCGGATTAAGCGACTGAGCAATCTGCTGAAACATGGCTTCCGATTCGGCATCTTTGCGATTTTCAAACAGCACACGTGCCAGTTCCAGCTGACCGAGCATAAAATCCGGTTTAATATCAAGCAGTGTTTTAAATTCTGCTTCGGCCTGTTGCATATTGCCCTGCAGTCTGGCGAGAGAGCCCTGAGCATAGGCAATCAACATTGGATCTGCATTGGCAAAGGTCAGATATTCATCCAGAAAATAAATCACTGCGGGCCATTGTTTCTGTTGAATCGACATGTATAACGCTCGCCCAACATCATTCACATCATGTTTGATCGTGTAAGACTTACCATCAATCGTTAAGGTCGGACGCTCTCCTTTGAGGTAATCCTCATCCTTGAGGATTTGGCGTTCTTGCTCATTTGATTGCAGATCAATACTTTGATTCAGCCGCAGAGAAGTATCCTTATCATCCGCCCAGCCGTTCTGAGTGGCTAATAGACTGATAAAAAGTACTGCAATGATCGTCAATCTCCGTGAAGAAACAAACGTTAAACGTAATTCAGGCAACATAATTCGGCTTCGGTAATAAAAGAAAAAGCCAGATGCCCGAAGGCATCTGGCCATATTTCATCCATGAAACAGCAATGATTACTGAGCACCACCAAATGCGGTGTCCAGGTCACGGTTGCTGGTGAACTTGGCAATCCCTGCTAACGCAGCAGCATTGGCACCGAAGAAGTGACCTTCAGCGGTTCCACCCACACTACCATTTGCTAATGCACCACCAGAAAAGCTAGCATTCGAACTGTTAATAGCTGCATTAATAGCAATAGTAAGCCCCGTTCTACTCATAGAACCAGACAAGTTTCCTGTACCGAAATTTGCATTCAACGTGCCTGTCAGCAGGTTGCTACCGTTATAGTTATTAATACCATTTATGTTATATGACGCTATGCCTGTTGTTGGCATCGTGGTATTTTGCGATTCACCTGCATAGTAAACGACTCTGGTAGGATCGTTGGTTGTACCATTTTGTGACCATTCACCAAAATAGACTTCATTGCCCGAAATTTTGGCAAAGTCAAAATAACCAAGAGCTGCATGAGATGGTGGCATCATTGCTGGTGTAATAGTATTGATACCGTTACTGTCATCAGCGACCATACTATCCAAACCGCTAAAACTCACCATAGCACCAGAATGAAAGTCAGTGACGCCCACACCCGGAGCACCTTCTGTACCTGGATGGTCGATGCTTGTATCAGTAGTTCCACCGACGGTAATATCACCGAGATAACTCTGACCAGACACTGTTGTTGGATCAGCTTGAGTAACACTGGCCAGACCTAACATTAACGCTAAAATAGACAGTTTATTTGTGATTTTCATGGCATATTCCTTATTCATTAAAAAATAAAATTAGTTCTCGCTTTGTTTGTTAAACGTAGTTTTTTCTATATATCACCTCCCTTTGTTCAAAATTTAGCCGTCAGACTGAGTTTCACAGTCCTACCGGGTGCTGGAATAGCCGATCGGCTCATCGGATCGAGGTAATATTCGTTAGTTAAATTTGTACCTGTCAGTTCAATATTCAGATCGTCGTTTAACTGATAGCTGGCATACGCATCGAATAACAGAATTGTGTCCCAGGACAATGGTGTATTGGCGAAATAGGTAATTTCAGTGGGATCACGATAATTACTATCGAATTTGTCTTCGTGTCTGTAGTAGTAGGTCACTCGACTGCCCACCTCCAGTTTACGTTTTAGGAAACGTCCCCCTAACGTCCAACTGGCGGTGTATTCAGGCATGGCCATACTGACGAGATACCCCCCCACAAAGCCATCATCAACACAATCACTGGTAGATAGGTAATCCAACATCACAGCGGAGTGCTCATCACATACCTCATTTCTAAAGTTATAAGCCACACTGAGGTTGGTAAAAAACCGTCCTGTGTCATATCGCCCCTGGAATTCGATGCCCTCAATCGTTTGTTTTTCCAGATTGCTGAAGTTCATATTAGGATCACGTTCAATGACATTTTCGGTGCGATTGTAGAAATAGCTGAGTTTTAGATCGGCATATTCAGCATTGACCCATCTGGTCAGGTTTTGCACGTAACCCAACTCATAGCTATAGATATGCTCAGGTTTTAGTTGAAAATCCGGACTGGGTAATGACGCTGAAAAACTGATGGTGTTTTCAAATAGACTTGGGAAACGATATGCCTGACTATGACGAGCGTAAACACGGCTATCGTTGGGTAAATCAAGCGCTGCAGAGAGAACGGGAGCCCAACCATCTCCTTTAAGATGTTTAACTTTTTGTATGGTCTGCACATCACCCGTTTGTCGTATGCCATTATGACAGGCAGTTATCTCTACTTCTGCATTCAGGCACGGATGATTGTTTCGGCTATATTTTCCCTTACTGTTTTTTTCCCAAACAGCACTTTCAGTCATTGAGGTAGTGGTACCTATTTTGTCCAATTCCGTTTGAATCAGTGCATCAACATCCGCACCAAACATTTCATAAAAGGCGCGATTGGCTTCAAAATTATCTATAGCGGGCTGAACATCATCCTGAGTAAGAGTGTAGTCATATTCATAATGAATCGTTTGTCCAGTAATTGGGGTATATCTAGTGAAACTGTTATCACCTGCATCCAGTCTACTTTTACGAAAATCATCAAATGTCCAGAATGACGAGTAGCGCATCCCCGCATCAATGTTGATAACGCTGGTAGGTTTCCAGGCAAAGTTAAAATTAAAGTCTTTTTCCTGCCGTCGACCTTCTTTGGGAACCATGCGGAAAAGACGTTGTAAATCCGGATCGTCATAGTTATCGTCACTACGCAATTGTTCATGCTGATAGCGTCCACCCAGTGTCAGGTCGAGGTTATTCGAAAGTGAAAAAGTATTACTTAATGTCAGACCATTGCGTTTTTCAATTGCGTTTCGCAATGCGGTATTGATGAGCCGATGGTCACCAGAGGCTTCTCTTTCATAAGGTTCATTAGGGTAGCCACCCGCGGTATAAGTGTTACTTACTGTGTCGGTTCTCCAGACACTGGCATAGAAGTCGAGCAATTGGTTATTTTCAGGATTGAGTTGATATTCGACGTTATAAGCTTTGCTATCGACCGTGCTTAACGGCCACTGTGGCACGCCGTCATCAACTGCTTTGCTCCAAAGAATACGGGAAGGAAAAATTTCGCCGTAGGTAGTATCTGTTTCACGATATCCAAAAGTTAGATTGTGATTATCACTGAACTTAAATGTTGCCTTAGCTAGCCAGGATTCCATTTCACTGGAGGTGTTCGGTAGTTCATCACCGGGCTTATAGACATTGGCTAAATCAGGGACCAGACTTTCTTGGATATTTTCCGATCCACGTGAGTAAAAACCATCCTCATGTTTACCGGAAAAATGATTGCCTTTTTTACGGTAAGCGTACGCCCCCATTAGATCGAAAAAATCCTGACGAGTCCCTATCGCAAGTCGATAAGCGTAGTCATCCCAATAACTTTGGCCACCACTATGTGGCTCAACTAATAATGTCGGATCGTAGATATCACCAGAAGCTGTAAATCCCGGTATGTCGGTATAAGCAGTTCCAGTTGATAAGCGAGGAACGTCTGTAGTAACGGCATTATTACTTCCCTCAACTTTAAGTTCACCACCAAACTCTTCGCCGGGTTTGAGAACGTCATCAACTGTCAATGTGGAGGCTACAACCGCCCCGCCTATTCCACTATGGACATTTCGTTCCAGGTTGGGACCTTTTAAAACCTGAACACTACCAATCAGATTTGGATCAATATAACTACGATTATTTGCGCCGTTATAACCGCGCCATATCGTGATGGCTTGTTCGGTTCCGTCAATGCTGACTGGCACACGGCCTGGTCCTTGTATGCCACGAATGTTGGGGTCAAGCCCTCCACTGTTACGGGCATCCGAGCTGTATACATTGAGCATGCCACTCAGCATGTCTGCTGGAGAGGAGCCTTTAAATCGTTCAAGCTCCTGTTTTCCTGCATAAGTGCTTGAAATATTTTTGTCGAATACATCGTTATAACCCTGCTCATCACGGGTAAAGGCAAAGCTTTTACCCAGCACATCAATTGCATCAAGTTGCACAGATCCAGCGAGATTATTTTCCGGATAAATCACATCGGGTGAACCAATACGGTAAGCCCCATCGGCTTGCTGGATAGCAGTTAATCCTGTGCCTTGAAGCAATGTGCGTAAACCATCCAAGGCACTGTATTGGCCGTTCAAACCACGACTAGTTTGTCCTTGTAACAAGGAGCCATCCAGATAGAGTTCTAGTCCGGCTTCCAAGCCAAAATGATTTAACACCTGATCCAGATTGCCTGCTGGAATGTTGAACTGCTGAACCTCGGACAGAACCGTTTCAGCAACAATAGGCAATGCATAAAATGGCGCTATTCCTGCCAAGGACAGGCTAATTACGATGGGTTTTAGTCGTGAAAACGGTCGCGACGACATACGGGTTCCTTACATTTCTCATCAAGTTGTAATCTGTATACCGAATGAGAACTTTAAACCCGTAAATAAAATCTAAATGATTTGTATTTGCATATGAAATAATATGGAATGAGGTTGGTAACGTACTTTAAATCTGTTTAAAAAGAGCAATTAAACAGGAAGCATGGTGACCCAATAGGAAGTGAATGAATGTAATCTGACTGGAAGAATTTCTGTTAATTGCTTAAGTATCCGGTCCGTGTCCAGCAAGGAAAACACACCCGTAACCGTCAATGAAGCCAATTCAGGACTGACCCGTAGCATTCCCGAACGGTAACGTGACAACTCATCAATAAACTCATTCAACGGCATATTGGCTACAGCCAATTTGTGGTTAGTCCAAGCCATATTGGACGTATCAGCAACAAAGTCCTGTATAAAACTAAATCGAGTAAAATCGGCTCCAAGGCCCGATTCAATAATGCTTGTACTGTTAGATTGTGCTGGTTCTATTTGGACCCTTCCTTGATATACAGCCAATCGGGTTTGTTTATCCATTGTTCTTACGGAAAAACTCGTACCTAATGGTCGCAGCACCCCCTCTCGGGATACCACAGTCAAGGGCGCAGTATGTGAAGCGGTTTCAATATAAACCTCCCCTTCATGCAACAGGATTTCACGTTTTTTCTGATCAAAATTAATATCAACTCGGGTTGCGGTATTGAGGAACAGTCGTGTTCCATCTGCCAAAGTTAAATCTTGTATTTCACCAGTATGAGTAGCGTAATCTGTCGAATTGATAGCCGTTGAACTAAAATAACCGGTGCCGACTACCCCCAGCCCAATACCGAGCCCACCATAAGATAAGAACTGGCGACGTGAAACTGATTTATGCTGTCTTAATACTCTGCTGCCAATTTCAGGATCAGGTACCAGACGGAATCGTTGCTGTAACTGTTGCACCTGCTGCCAGGCCTGCTCATTTTCTGCGGCTGACTCACGCCAGACCTGACAGGCCAAATGATCTTTTTCTGTTGCATCATCAGCCCATAATCGAGCCATCCAAACACAGGCCTGTTTAATGGATTGTTTCGACGTTGGTTGCACGTCCAAGGTTTTATCAAACATTATTTATTTCTCGGTCTAGCTAAATACCTTGTGGCATTTTCGCTAAACTCGCCAACAAAAACAAATAATAATCATTTAGATTTGGTGGTCAGCTCACAGCTTCTGCTGAAAGACTCATCAATAAAACAGTTAAATCTGTTGTCTCATAAGCATCAGATAATAAATCACAACCACAAAAAAGGGCGATAAACGCCCCTTTCTCAATCAAGCTTTTAGCAAGCTGCTTATTTCTTCGCAGCAGCTTCACGCTCTTTAACTTGTTTAATAACTTCATCTGACACGTTACGTGGGCAAGGCAGATAGTGCAAGAACTCCATAGAGAACTGACCACGGCCTGAAGTCATCGTACGCAATGAACCGATGTAACCGAACATTTCGCTCAGTGGTACTTCAGCTTTAATACGTACGCCAGTTGCACCGGCATCTTGCGATTTGATCATGCCACGACGACGGTTCAAGTCACCGATAACATCACCAACGTTATCATCTGGGCAGAACACGTCTACTTTCATGATAGGTTCTAGCAATTGTGGACCCGCTTTTGGAATCGTTTGACGGAAAGCACCCATCGCAGCGATTTCAAAGGCCATTGCTGATGAATCCACGGCATGGAATGCACCATCAAACAAGTTAACTTTGACGTCAAGTAACGGGAAGCCAGCCAATACACCACGGCCCATCATTTTCTTGAAGCCGGCATCAACTGCAGGCCAGTATTCACGAGGAACACTACCACCGGTAACAGATGATTCAAACTGGTAACCACTGCCTGGCTCACCTGGTTCAATAATGTAGTCGATACGTCCAAACTGACCAGAACCACCTGATTGTTTCTTGTGGGTGTAACTGTCTTCGATTTTTTTCGTGATTGTTTCACGGTAGGCTACTTGTGGCTCACCAACAATAACGTCGACGTTATGGGTACGTTTCAAGATATCAACTTTGATATCCAAATGTAATTCGCCCATACCTTTCATGATGGTTTCACCGCTGTCTTCATCGGTTTCAACACGGAAAGATGGATCTTCTTTAATCATTTTACCCAGTGCGATACCCATTTTTTCAGCCGCTGCTTTATCTTTAGGCGCAATGGCGATTGAGATAACGGGATCTGGGAATACCATCGGTTCCAAGGTAGCTGGGTTTTTCGGATCACATAATGTGTGACCGGTTTGTACATCTTTCATACCGACGATAGCAATAATGTCACCCGCTTGAGCGTAATCTAATTCGTTACGGTCATTAGCATGCATTTCCACCATACGGCCAACACGTTCTGTTTTACCTGTGAACGTATTGAGGATAGTGTCGCCTTTTTTCAATTCGCCAGAGTAGATACGAACGAAAGTTAGCGCGCCAAAACGGTCATCCATGATTTTGAATGCTAAGGCACGTAATGGGCCTTTGATATCAACAATCGCGTGTTTACCAGTTTCGTTACCTTCCAAGTCAACTTCTGGTTGTGGGTCAACTTCAGTTGGATCAGGCAGGTAATCAACAACCGCATCCAGCACTAACTGCATACCTTTGTTTTTGAATGAGCTACCGCAGTAAGTCGGGAAGAAATCCAATTGCAATGTACCTTTACGGATACATCTTTTCAGATCTTCAATAGAAGGCTCTTCACCATCAAGATATTTGCCCATCAGATCATCGTCTTGCTCTACAGCAGTTTCGATCAGTTTTTCACGCCATTCTTCAATAGCATCAGCCATATCAGCTGGTGGCTCTTCGATGGTGTAATCTTCAGCGCTCTTGTCATCTTTCCAGATCCACGCTTTGCGGGTCAGCAAGTCGACAACACCGGTAAATTCATCTTCGATACCGATTGGCAGAACCATTACCAGCGGTGTTGCCGCCAGAACGTCTTCAACCTGTTTTACAACACGGAAGAAGTCAGCACCAATACGGTCTAATTTGTTGACATAGATCAGACGTGAAACTTCAGAGTCATTCGCATAACGCCAGTTGGTTTCTGATTGTGGTTCAACACCACCGCTACCACAGAAAACACCGATACCGCCGTCAAGTACTTTCAGTGAACGGTAAACTTCGATAGTGAAGTCAACGTGGCCTGGAGTATCGATAACGTTCAGACGGTGACCTTTCCATTCACAGGTAGTCGCCGCTGACTGGATAGTAATTCCGCGCTCAGCTTCCTGATCCATGAAGTCCATTGTGGATTCACCATCATGTACTTCACCAGACTTATGGATTTTGCCGGTCAGTTTAAGGATACGTTCTGTTGTGGTGGTTTTGCCCGCGTCAACGTGAGCGAAAATACCAATATTTCTGTACTTGGATAAATCGGAAGCCATAAATCCTGTCTCTATTGTGTGAATAACCGATGCTGTTTACATCATCAGGGAGTTAAACCCGCAAATTCTAAACTACTATCCATTGCGTTGCATCTTGAATTAACGTAAATAGCTGTCAGCGCGCTTGATAACAGACTTTTGAAATTTTGGATTGTGTTGCTATGTACTTAACGAGCGCATATTTGCGATTTTTAGCGGAGCTTTTTCTGTAATGGCAACCATTGGTGCCGATACACCACTCCAGGAGTGGCAAACACCAGAAACAAACTCAAAATGGTGACAAAAAACTCCCACTGTTGCGGGTAAATATTACCGGAGAATTGCTGCTCAAACCCAATCGCCACTAATAAAGCGACAAAATAATACACCGTGACTTCCATTACTCTAAGCCAGGCATTTTTGCCATTTTTTAACGGGATAAAGACAAACAAACGTGAATTTACCCACGGCAGATTTGCCAAAACAAACATACTCAACAACATTAACCAAATCGACATCTTTAAAACCTAACTAAATATTCTGGCGCAAAGCGCAAATAAAGCCCCGGGAAACAAGCCGAGGAATAACACTGCCAACACATTACCACTCAATAAATATTGCATTGAAGTTGGCGCTTCAATACGAGGCTGTACGGTTGGCGTATCAAAAAACATGACTTTGACGACGCGTAAATAATAATAAGCGCCAATAACCGACATGACTACGGCGACTATCGCAACGGCAAGTAAGTTAACATCGACGACCGCTTTAATCACGCTTAATTTGGCATAAAAACCCGCCAGCGGTGGAATACCCGCCATGGAAAACATCAGTAATAGCATCATTAGCGCATGCCAGGGATGACGTTGCCCCAAACCTTTAAAGTCCTCGATTTCTTCAGCTTCAAAGCCTTCACGACTCAGTAACAGAATCATGCCGAAACTGCCTAAGGTCATCAGTGCGTAGACTAAGGTATAAAACAACGCGGCGGCAAATCCTGCCTGACTTCCCGCTAAAACGCCTAATAACAAAAAACCGACGTGTGAAATAGTCGAATAAGCCAACATACGTTTTAGATTAGTCTGGGCTATAGCTAATAAATTACCGACCACAATCGACAACACCGCCAACATAATCAGCATATCGCGCCAAACGCTAAGCATATCGCCCATGCCTTCGGTTAATATTCGAATCAACAAGGCAAAGGCCGCTATTTTGGGGGCGCTGGCCACAAATAAGGTAATCGCAGTCGGCGCGCCCTGATACACATCCGGTAACCACATATGGAACGGCACCGCACCAAACTTAAAGCCGATACCAATCACTAGAAATACGATGCCCAGGCTCAGCACTGTCTGATTAAGATCTTCATTGGCTATAGCCGTCGCAATCGCTTCAATCCCTAACTCGCCAGTCACGCCGTAAATAATCGACATACCGTAGAGCAACATGCCCGAGGCCAATGCCCCGAGAATGAAATATTTCATCCCGGCTTCTGTTGCGGTAAACGAATCTCGATGCATTGCCACCAGGGCATATAAACAAAGTGACATCAGTTCCAGACCTAAATACAAAGTCAGAAAATTATGTGCTGATACCATCACCAACATGCCCAGAGTGGAAAATAAGGCCAACACATAAAACTCGCCCTGCAATAATTTGCGCACCTGCAGATAACGATAGGAGTAACTCAGCACCAGCATATTCACCAGACAGATCGCCAGTTTGAGCACATCACTCAACGGATCTTTGATATAGGTCTCAGAGAAGGTCAGACCGCTCTCACCCATCATCCAGAAAACCGTCAGAAAGGTAATCAACAAGCTTAATTGGCTTAACGCATGCACCAGATTAATTTGGCGATTACCGGTAAAAGCCACCACCAATAGCACGATGCAGCACATTGCCAGCAACAACATCTCTGGCAAGGCAAACAGCATATTCGGAACCTCAAACGCCATCTGGTGTTTCCTTTAAAGCTTTGACTGAGTGATTTGCAGCAGCAGATTATCTACCGAAGCGTGCATCACATTAAGTAACGGGTCGGGCCAGAGACCAATCAACAGCACAATGACCGCCAGACTCGCCAACAGCAGCATTTCACGCGAATCAATATCTTTTAACTTCGCGACTTCAGCATTGGCAACTTCACCAAAAAACACTCGTTTAACCATCCACAAGGTATAAGCTGCGCCCAGAATTAATGTTGTAGCAGCCAAAAAGGCATACCAGAAGTTGGCTTGAAACGCCGCCAGAATCACCATAAATTCGCCAACAAAACCGGACGTGCCGGGCAATCCGGCATTGGCCATTGCAAAGAATACGGCCAATGCAGCAAATTTGGGCATGCTGTTGGCAACTCCACCATAAGCACTGATTTCACGGGTATGCATCCGGTCATATAACACACCGACACTGAGGAACATCGCCGCAGCGATAAAGCCATGCGAAATCATCTGCACCATCGCGCCTTCAATGGCCAACACTTGCCCATTACCAATGCCGATAGTGATTGCCTCATTGGCGGTAATCCGAAATACGATAAACAAACCCAAGGTCACAAAGCCCATATGGCAATACTCGAATAGGCAATCAGTTTTTTCAGATCCGATTGGGCCAGCGCAACAAAACCGATATAAACAATGGCGATCAACGATAAGCCAATCACCAGCCAGTCCAGCGTCATACTGGCATCCGGGGTAATCGGCAAAGCAAACCGCAATAATCCATAGCCACCGATTTTCAGCGTGATCGCCGCCAGAATCACCGAGCCACCTGTAGGTGCTTCAACGTGTGCATCAGGCAACCAGGTATGTACCGGCCACATTGGAATCTTTACCGCAAAAGCAATTAAGAAGGCGAGGAAAATCCATATCTGTTGAGTCAGGGTCAAGCTGACATCGTGGAAGTCCAGAATCGAAAAGCTGCCCGCCTGGAATTGCAAATACAGTAATGCAATGAGTAAAAATACCGAGCCAAAAAAGGTATAGAGGAAAAACTTGATAGTGGCATAGACCCGGTTCGGCCCACCCCAGATACCAATCACCAGAAACAGCGGTATCAGCATTGCTTCGAAAAACAGATAAAACAAAATAGCATCGAGTGCTGCAAACACGCCCAGCATCAAGCCTTCCATAATCAAAAAAGCAGCCATGTATTGAGCTGCCCTATCCTGGATGACCTGCCAGCCAGCAATCACTACCAATACGGTAGATATCGTGGTCAGGATCATCAGCGGCATCGAAAAACCATCAACGCCGAGGTAATACTCGATATTAAATGTGGCAATCCATGACAATCGTTCAACAAACTGCATTTGATGAGTGGTCGAATCAAACCCGATATACAGCAAAAAAGACAGCAACATGGTGGCTACACTGATAACCAGTGCCAATTGGCGGGCCAACTGCTGATTCTGTTTGCATAACAGCAGCAAACCGCCACCAATAATCGGCAGCAAAATCAATATACTGAGCAGCGGAAAGTCCATCATTTAATCTGCTTGTTCCTAAACCACAAACCAGGTGAGCAACAGCCACACCCCGATAATCATTACAAAGGCGTAATGGTACAAATAACCGCTCTGCATTTTGCGCCCTACTCTCGATATTAAGCCCACTGTTCTCGCTGCACCGTTAACCACTAAACCATCAATTAGTACACGATCACCAACGCGGGAAAATAGCCAGCCTAATCCGCGTGATCCACCGGCAAACACTTTGTCGTTAAATGCATCAAAGCCATATTTATTTTCCAGAATTTGCCATAACCACATCATTCTTAGCTGAATTTTGGCAGGAAAATCCGGACGTTTGAGATACAGATACCAGGCGGTGATCAAACCGGCCATCGCCAGCCAGAACGGCGCTGTCAACAAACCATGAGTGATAAACCCAATCAAGCCATGATAATTTGCTGCGCTCAGCACATCATGCTGAGGCATAACGGATATCGCATCGCTAAAGAAGTTTCCATACACCAGAGTGCCAATCAAATACCCGGCTAATACCGACGGAATCGCCAGTAATATCAACGGCCAAGTAACCACAGCGGGTGATTCATGCGGCGGATGACCATGTGCATCAAACCGTTCTTTGCCATGGAACACCAGAAACAACAAACGAAAGCTATATAGGCTGGTGACAAAAACGCCGATCATCACTGCCCATAAGGCAAAGCTACTACCGGGGATGGTAGATTCATGCACCGACATGATAATGGCGTCTTTGGAGAAAAAGCCCGCCAACCCTGGAAATCCAATTAATGCCAATGTCCCAATCAAACTGGTCCAGTAAGTAATCGGCAGATATTTTTTCAGCCCACCCATTTTCCGAATATCCTGCTGATGATGCAGGGCCAGAATGACTGAGCCGGCTGCCAGAAACAGTAACGCTTTAAAAAAGGCATGGGTGAATAAATGGAATATTGCCGCAGAATAAGCTGACACCCCAAGCGCTACTGTCATATAACCAAGCTGTGATAGGGTCGAATAAGCAATAACTCGTTTGATATCGTTCTGAATTAAGCCCAAAAAGCCCATAAACAAAGCGGTAATCGCACCTATCACCAGAATAAATGACAGTGCAGTTTCAGAATATTCATATAAAGGTGACATCCTCGCCACCATAAAAATACCGGCCGTGACCATGGTTGCGGCATGAATCAAGGCTGATATCGGGGTCGGGCCTTCCATTGAATCCGGTAACCAGACATGCAGAGGAACCTGCGCTGATTTACCCATTGCGCCGATAAATAACAGAATGCCAATCACCGTCATTAGCGACCAGGCATGATTGCCAAACAAGGTAATCGTCTGACCGGCCATAACTGGTGCCTGATTAAATACTTCCAGATAATCCAGACTGCCGGAATACATTAGTACGGCAGCAATACCCAGCAGAAAACCGAAGTCACCCACACGATTGACCAGAAATGCCTTGAGATTGGCGTAAATCGCCGTGGGCTTTTTGTACCAGAAACCAATCAGCAGATAGGAAACCACGCCAACCGCTTCCCAGCCAAAAAACAGCTGCATAAAGTTATTGGCCATGACCAGCATCAGCATCGAGAAGGTAAACAGCGAGATATAACTAAAAAAACGGCTGTAGCCGTCATCGTCATGCATATAACCGATGGTGTAGATATGCACCATCAGCGACACAAATGTCACTACGGTCATCATCACTGCAGTCAGAGAATCGACCATAAAGCCGACCTCAATGCTCAGGCTGCCAACCTGCATCCATTGATATACCGCCTGATTGTAAGTAGCGCCATCAACTACTACTAATTTCAATACCCAGAGTGACAGGAAAAAGGCGACACTCACCCCGGCAGTTGCCGCTCGATGAGACCAGTTACGGCCAATTTTCCACCCAAAAAAACCGGCAATAATGCTGCCCAGTAATGGCGCTAAAACGATGGTCAGTAACAAGGATTGCGTCATGCCATCAACCTTTCAACCGGTTGAGGTCATCAACATTGATGGTGCTGAGATTACGGAATAACACCACCAGAATTGCCAGACCAATCGCCGCCTCTGCTGCAGCAACCGTCAGAATAAAAAACACAAACACCTGGCCCGCGGCATCACCGGCATAATGCGAAAAAGCGATAAAGTTAAGGTTCACCGCTAACAACATTAATTCAATGCACATCAGCAAAATAATGATGTTTTTACGATTGAGAAAAATACCCGCAACTGACAGGCTAAACAGAATAGCTGCAACAATCAGATAGTCAGATAAGGCAATCATGATGATTTCCCGTCTTGGCGTTTTTCGGAGGCCATTTTGACCAGACGTACGCGATCTTTGCTACGTACTTTGACCTGCTGCGCAGGATCTTGAGTTTTGCGTTTATGTGGTCGTAAAGTCAGCATAATCGCTGCCACAATCGCTACCGTTAAGATTACCGAAGCAATCTCAAACGGATACACATACACCGTATACAACAAACGGCCGAGCACTTTCGTATTACTTTCTGTTGAAGCTTCTGGAGCTGGAAACTGTTCCAAGCCAAAGTTTGCCGCGCCTAAAACCGCAATTAATTCCAGCACAATCAATACCGCTACAAATAAACCTAATGGCAGATAACGGCTGAATCCCTCTTTGAGTGTGCTGGTATCAATATCCAGCATCATCACCACAAACATAAACAACACCAGTACCGCACCGACATAAACCAATACCAGCGTTATTGCTAAAAACTCGGCCTCCAGCATCAACCAGATTGCCGCACTGGTAAAAAAGGCCAATACCAGAAACAATGCCGCACGCACCGGATTTCGTACCGTGATCACCATAGTGGCAGCAAATAATAAAATGGCGGCAAAACAATAAAACAGTATTTTTTCCATAAATTTCCGGCCTAACGATAAGGCGCGTCGGCCTCCCGATCAGCAGCAATTTCCGACTCATATTTATCGCCAATCGCCAGCAACTGCTGTTTGTCCATAATATTTTCGCCACGATTTTCAAAATGATAGGCAAACACCCGAGTTTCCACGATGGAATCTACCGGACAGGATTCTTCACAAAACCCACAGTAAATACATTTAAATAAATCGATGTCATAACGAGTAGTACGGCGCGTGCCATCTTCACGTGGTTCGGTATCAATGGTAATTGCCAAGGCTGGACAAACTGCTTCACACAACTTGCAGCCGATGCAGCGCTCTTCGCCATTTGGATAACGCCGCAAAGCATGTAAACCACGGAATCGCGGCGATTGTGGTGTCTGTTCTTCAGGATATTGCACTGTGACTTTGCGGGAAAATAAATGCCGGCCGGTCAACCGCAAGCCTTGAACTAATTCCCACAACAAAAAGCTTTTGAAAAAGTGACGAATGGATTGCATCATGAAGTGGATACCTCCACCACGTCGCTAAACCAAGGGCCAATATCAAACACCTGCATGGTCGAAATCACCACCAGCCATACCAGGGTTACCGGAATAAACACTTTCCAGCCGAGGCGCATCACCTGATCATATCGATAGCGAGGGAATGTCGCGCGAATCCATAAATAGATAAAGAGAAACATGCTGGTTTTCAGCAATAGCCACACCAGTCCAGGTACCCAGGCAAACATTGACTCCAGTACCGGAATACCCTCAAATGGTGATAGCCAGCCGCCCATGAACAAGGTAGCGGCAAGGATCGAAATTAAAATCATATCGGCGTATTCAGCGAGGAAGAAAATCGCAAATGCCATACCGGAATATTCGACATGAAAGCCGGCAACAATTTCGGATTCGCCTTCAGCAATATCAAACGGCGCCCGATTGGTTTCCGCTACACCAGAGATAAAATACACCACAAACAATGGTAATAACGGCAACCAATACCAGTAAAAAATACCGCCTTGCTGAGCCATAACAATCTCACTCAGATTCAAACTGCCAGCGGCAATCAATACGCCGACCAAAGCAAAACCCATGGCGATTTCATACGACACCACTTGAGCGGCGCTACGCATCGCGCCTAAAAACGCATAACGTGAATTTGAGGCCCAACCGGCAATAACAATGCCGTACACCCCCATAGAAGTGATGGCTAAAACATATAACAAACCGGCATTTATATCGGCCAATACCATGCCAGCGTCGAATGGAATAACCGCCCAGGCCGCCAAGGCTGGACCAATTGCCAATACTGGTGCCAGTACAAACAGATAAAGATTGGATCGGGTGGGCACGATGATTTCTTTCAGTAACAGCTTGAGACCATCAGCGATTGGTTGTAGCAATCCACGTGGACCGACACGATTTGGACCAATACGCATCTGGATATAGCCAATCACTTTTCGCTCAGCCAAGGTCAGATAGGCTACCGCCAACATTAATAACGCGATAATCAGCAAAATTTTGCCGATATTGGGGAGCAACTGTTGCATCACGATATCAAGCATCAATGCTCTCCATCATCGCTGATAATTCAACATTGCCAAAAGCGTTACCAAGCCGAGCACTCAGCGGAGAAGCCGCTGCCAGATGCACCATGTTTTCAGCAACCTGTTCATCAATTAATACGGTGGCAGATACTGCAAATTCATCCTGTTGAATCTGTACCGCATCCCCTTGATGCAAACCATACTTTTCCGCCAGAGCCGGAGAAATACGCATGGTATCCAGAAACTGATTTTCCGGAGTCAGTTGAAGTGCTTTGCTGTGTCTGACCAAACTATCGGTACGATAGACCGGTACTTCTGAAATAAGCTGAACGCCATTAACGTTCGTTATTTCTACTGGAATATAAATCGATTTTTTGGCTGAAGATAAACGATTTAGCTGATCCTGAAGTTCCTGACGAACACCTTCTGAGGAAACATAATCGAAACCGTTGAACTTCGAAATATTGCCAAGCACCCGCAGAATCTTCCAGCCTGGACGACTTTCACCAGGTGGAGCCACCGCTCCAGTAAAAGATTGCCATTGATGATCGAGGCCAACAAAGGTGCCTGAGGTTTCGGTAAATGCCGCCAGCGGTAGTAGTACATCGGCATAATCACGCAGGCTGTCACATTGAAAACTGTTTATTGCCACCACAAACCCAGCCCGTTGCAAGGCTAATAAAGCAGCGGCTGGATCAGCGCAATCAAACTCCGGTTCAATGTTGAATAACACATACGCACGTAACTGCTCTTCCCAGATCGCATTTGCATTCAGGCCATTTTTCAATTCTTGAGATGCATCGCAATGTGGCAATGCACCAGCCAAATGTAAGGCCTGACTGTTCGCATCCGGCAAAATAAGCAAATGCGCGCCGGTTAGTTCACTAATGAGTGCTGCTAAAGAGCGAATCGCAGATGCCTGAGGATGTTGATTAGCCAATGCGCCGACAATAATGACTGCTTGATGGGCATTCGCCAGCTGCATCGCGATATTTTGTTCTGTGGCTGACGGCGCTTTTTCACGCATCAAGTGCCGCCAAACTTTTGCCGTAGTTTCATCAACACGTTGTAATAAGGTTTTCGCAACACCACTCAATAAGACGAATAATTGTGCTGAATTTACTACCACCTGCCGATCAACTGGCATCAATAAATCGGTTTTGAAGAAATTAATATCACTGATCAATCCACCTGCATATGCTGATTGGCGGACCCGATGTGCCAACAGCGGGGCTTCACTGCGAATATTGCAGCCCAACAGCACAATCGCATCACTGCTTTCAATATCAGCCAGACTCATCGCAGAAAACTGGTCATGACCGGCGTCGCTGAAATCCTGCTGACGTAAGCGATGGTCTACATTTTGGCTGCCAAATGCTCTCAACCATTTCTGAAACAGATAGCCCTCTTCCAGAGTAGCTGTGGGTGAAATTAAACCGGCAATCTGATCGGCACCATTTTTAGTTTTAACGTGTTTAAGACCGTCTACCGCAAACTCCATCGCTGTTTGCCAGTCCGTAACCTGCCACTCACCATTTTGTTTAATCATCGGGCTTAACAGACGATCTGGATGTTTTAATCCAAGGTAACTGAAACGATCCCGATCCGAGATCCAGCTTTGATTCACCGAATCATTGTCTCTGGCAACCACTCGCATCACTTCATTTTGCCGGGTGTGAAGATCAAGATTAGATCCAACTGCATCGTGCATAGCAATGGACGGATGCGAAGTCATCTCCCATGCCCGAGCTTTGTAGCGGAATGGCTTAGAAGTCAACGCCCCAACTGGACATAAATCAATAATATTGCCAGACAGCTCAGATGCCAGACTGTGCTCAACATAGGTGCCGATTTCCATATGTTCGCCACGGCCAGTAGCGCCTAGTTCCTTAATACCGGCAATTTCCTGACCAAAGCGTACGCAGCGAGTGCAATGAATGCAGCGTGTCATATCGGTCTGTACCAACGGGCCGATATCTTTGTCTTTAACGACACGTTTCTTTTCACTGAAACGGCTGATACCACTGCCGTAACCCAACGATAGATCCTGTAATTCACACTCACCACCCTGATCGCAAATCGGGCAATCCAGTGGGTGATTAATCAGTAAAAACTCCATCACTCCGCGTTGTGCCTGCAAGGCGATTTCGGATTGAGTAAATACTTTCATGCCATTGGCGACTGGCGTGGCACAGGCGGGTAATGCTTTACGCGCTTTATCGACTTCGACCAGACACATCCGGCAGTTAGCGACTATTGACAGATTTTTGTGATAACAAAAACGTGGAATATCGATGCCTGCCTCATCAGCGGCCTGAATAATCATTTTGGCTGAATCCACTCTGAGTGGAATGCCATCTATTTCGATATTAACCATAGTTCAACTTCAATTCTGGTTCAGTAACCAGACAACATTTATGATCAATGTGATATTGGAATTCATCGCGGAAATGCTTGATAAAGCTGATAACTGGCGCAGCAGCAGCGTCGCCTAATGCACAGATGGTATTACCATTAATATTGTTAGCAACGTCGATTAATCGATCCAGATCTTCCTGACGGCCTTGACCATCTTCTATGCGTTTAATCACCCGGTATAACCAGCCTGTACCTTCACGACAAGGTGTGCACTGACCACAGGATTCTTCGTAATAAAAATAGGCGATACGTTCCAAGGCCTTGACCATGCAGGTGGTTTCATCCATCACAATGACTGATCCTGCCCCCAGCATCGATCCGGCTTTGCCGATACCGTCGTAACTCATTGCGGTTTGCATCATCACATCCGCTGGTACCACCGGGGTGGAACTGCCACCGGGAATCACTGCTTTGAGTTTATTCCCATTGCGAACACCACCAGCAAGTTCCAATAATTCTGCAAACGGCATACCTAACGGGACTTCGTAATTACCCGGTTTATTCACATGACCACTCATGCAGAATATTTTCTGTCCACCGTTATTGGGCGTTCCCAACTCATGGAACCAGTCAGCACCATGTTGCAAAATCACTGGCACCGAGGCCAGTGTTTCAGTGTTATTAACGGTTGTTGGTCGACCATATAAGCCATAACCAGCAGGGAAAGGTGGTTTGTATCTTGGCTGGCCTTTTTTGCCTTCCAGAGATTCCAATAACGCGGTTTCTTCACCGCAGATATATGCTCCTGCTCCAGGGTGGCAAAAAAGCTCAAAATTAAAGCCGCTATCGAGAATGTTTTTACCCAGATAACCAGCTTCTCGAGCTTCGATTAAGGCTTGCTCAAACCGTTCAATTGGCTCAAAAAATTCACCCCGGATGTAGTTATAACCACGTTGAGCACCGATGGTATATCCAGCGATAATCATGCCTTCAATTACTTGGTGCGGGTTGAAACGGATAATATCGCGATCTTTACAGGTACCCGGTTCGCCTTCATCTGAGTTGCAGACCATATATTTATCGCCCGGCATGCGGCGTGGCATAAAACTCCATTTCAGACCGGTTGGAAAACCGGCACCGCCACGACCACGTAAGGCTGAATTCTTAATGATCTCAATGATGGTTTCCTGGCGAGTTTTTTCACGCAGGATTTTTTCCAGCATCTGGTAACCACCAACGCTGCGATAAGATTCCATCGACCAAGGCTGGTCGAGATGCATTGTGCGAAAACAAACCTGATCCAGCTGCATCATTTTACCTCGCCCAATAAAGCATCAACTTTGTCTGGTGTCAGATGCTCATGATATTGCCGATCCAGCAACAGCATCGGCGCGCCGACACAGCGCCCAGGCACTCTACTTCTTTAAGCGTGAATTTTCCGTCAGCAGTCGTCTGGCCGAAACCAATACCAAGGCGTTTCTGTAAATGATTGGCGATCTCTTCAGAGCCACATAATAAACAAGAGATATTAGTGCAAACACTGATTTTGTGTTTACCGACTGGTTTAAGTTCAAACATTGTGTAAAACGTCGCCACTTCAAACACACTGATAGCTGGAATTTCAAGGTAGTCAGCCAAGGCGCGCATCAAGCCCTCACTCAGCCAGCCATCATGTGCATCCTGCAGGATATGCAAAGCTGGAATTACAGCAGATTGGGATTGTCCAGGAGGATATTTACTAATCCAGCTATCCAACTGCTGCCGTATAACTTGGTTAAATAATTGATCTCTATGTCCGGTGAGTTGCAATGCGGTTGTCATCGGTCAATTTCTCCGAACACAATATCCATGGTGCCAATAATCGCCACCACGTCCGCGAGTAAATGCCCTTTGGCCATTTCATTCATCGCTGCCAGATGCGGAAACCCCGGTGCTCGAATTTTGACTCGATAAGGTTTATTGGCACCATCCGACACCATGTAAATACCAAACTCGCCTTTGGGATGTTCTACCGCGCTATACACTTCGCCTTCCGGCACACAATAACCTTCGGTGAACAATTTAAAATGATGGATTAACGCTTCCATATCATCTTTCATATCAGCCCGGCTGGGAGGTGCGATTTTGACGTTATCAATAATCACCGGGCCGGGGTTGACCCGCAACCAATCAATACATTGCTGCATAATTTTATTGGACTGACGCATTTCTTCAACGCGGACCAGATAACGATCGTAACAATCGCCTTCTTTGCCTACTGGAATATCAAAAGCCAGGCGGTCATAAACTTCGTAAGGCTGTTTTCGACGCAGATCCCACTCGACTCCACTGCCTCGTAACATCGGACCGGTAAAACCAAGCTGTAATGCTCGTTCCGGTGATACCACTCCGATGCCTACCGTGCGTTGTTTCCAGATACGGTTATCGGTTAGCAACGTTTCATATTCATCGACGCATTTGGGAAAGCGCTGACAAAAATCTTCAATAAAATCCAGCAGACTGCCTTCACGGCTTTGGTTTAACTTTTTAACTTCAGCTTCAGAATGCCATTTGGACTTTTGATATTGCGGCATGCTGTTAGGTAAATCACGATAGACCCCACCCGGACGATAATAGGTTGCGTGTAAACGCGCACCAGAGACTGCTTCATAGCAGTCCATCAGATCTTCACGTTCACGGAAGCAATACAGGAATACCGTCATCGCCCCGATATCCAGACCATGCGCTCCGAGCCACATTAAGTGATTCAAAACGCGGGTCATTTCATCAAATAAAACCCGGATGTATTGCGCCCGAATCGGTGGTTCAATGCCCAACAGCTTTTCGATTGCCATAACGTATGCATGTTCGTTACACATCATCGACACATAATCCAGTCGATCCATATAACCGATGCTCTGGTTGTAGGGCTTGGATTCAGCTAGTTTTTCAGTACCTCGATGCAACAAACCAATATGCGGATCAGCGTGCACAATTACTTCGCCATCCATTTCCAAAATCAAACGCAATACGCCATGCGCCGCCGGATGCTGCGGCCCAAAATTCAAGGTGTAATTTTTAATCTCCGCCATTATTTTTTGGCCTTGCCAGCAGATTGCAAATAACGGTTATCGTCACGAATCACTCGGGGTACTAATGTTCTGGGCTCAATGCTGACCGGTTGATAAATCACCCGTTTTTGCTCTGGGTCATAAAGCATTTCCACATTACCAATTAGAGGGAAATCTTTGCGGAATGGATGGCCGACAAAACCATAGTCGGTCAAAATACGTCGCAAATCCTGATGACCTTTGAACAGAATGCCAAACAAATCAAATGCTTCACGCTCATACCAATCAGCCGAATGCCAGATAGAAGTCACTGAATCAATAATTGGTGTTTCTGCAATCAAATCTACTTTCAATCGCACTCGATTATTGTGTTGAACCGATAGCAGGTGATACACCACGGCATAACGAAAGCCCTCATCAACATCGTCTATCTGCGAAAAGGCTTCACGAGCACGACTGAAGCCATGCTCTGTCGCCTGTTTTGTTTCCCAGCCACTGTTGCCGTAGGCGGAATAATCCACTCCACACAAATCGATTAATTGGGTAAAGGCAAACTCATCACGTAATGCTTTGCATACCGGAATAATCTGTTCAGCTTCAATATGCAGTGTTAGTTCACCACGATTCAACTCGCATTCCACCAGTTGGTCGGCAAAATGCTGTTGCAGTTTCTGTTTCAGCGATTCCATGCTTCGACCTAGGCCTGAACTTGTTTAGCAATTGTGTTAGTGCGCTGAATTTTTTTCTGTAACTGAATAATTCCATACAGCAACGCTTCTGCTGTGGGTGGGCAACCCGGTACATAAATATCCACTGGCACAATACGATCGCAACCCCGCACCACCGAATAGGAATAGTGATAATAACCACCACCATTCGCGCAAGAGCCCATTGAAATCACCCAACGCGGTTCCGACATCTGGTCATACACCTTACGCAGAGCAGGTGCCATTTTGTTGACCAAGGTTCCGGCCACAATCATTACATCTGATTGACGCGGGCTTGGCCTAAATACCACACCAAAACGATCCAGATCATAGCGTGAGGCCCCGGCATGCATCATTTCCACTGCACAGCAAGCCAGGCCAAAAGTCATCGGCCATAAAGATCCTGTTCGTGCCCAGTTGATTAACTTATCCGCTGAAGTGGTGACTATACCTTCATGAAAAACGCCTTCTATTCCCATTCCAAGGCTCCTTTTTTCCATTCATAGATAAAGCCCACCACCAGAATCGCCAAAAACAGAAACATCGCCAGCAAACCAAATACACCGATGTCATCAAGCACAATGGCCCAGGGGAATAAAAAAGCGATTTCGAGATCAAAGATAATGAACAGAATAGCGACTAAGTAATAACGCACATCGAATTTGCCATGAGTGTCTTCAAAAGGTTCAAACCCACATTCATAGCTGGAGCGTTTTTCGGCATCAGGCCGGTGTGGCCCGATAATAAAGCCAGCGATTAACGGCATCACACCGAAGCCGATGCCGATAATGATAAACAACAAAATGGGGAGGTATCCCTCTAACATGACGCCCTTCCACTCTCTCGATATTTAGTGTCTGTGTGACACCTGATAGTTATTATTGTTTTGAGAAATCAAACTTATTTAAACAGCTCACGATACTACACTTTAAATCGCAGTATTTGAAGCTCAGATTATGTCCGAAAAGACTGACTGAATCATATGCGTTTAACTGAAAGATTATTCCAAGCATGACAAAAATAGCAGCAAACACTGCAATCCTGAATGAGTTGGAATAGACACGGCATTAGCTGATTGTGGACTTGATTAAACCTGAAGCTATACTCATCGCAACGACCTGTATAATCCTGCTGCATAATTTGCAGATTTTTAGCTGTCTGCATAACCTTTACATTCCTTCAAACAACGACAATGTCACTTTAATGAGGTTGTCATTTCCCTACTGTCACTACTGAGTTTTATATGTATGGTCTGATCTTCGCCATTGCCGCTTATGTTATCTGGGGCAGCTTCCCACTTTATTTCAGTTATCTGAATAGCGTTTCAGCAGTTGAAGTGTTGTCACACCGTATCCTCTGGTCATTGTTGGCAACTGTTGTAGTTGGTCTGCTGCTCGGTCGTGGACGTAAGTTAATCAAGACCTTTGCTGACAAAAAATTATTATTGTGGCTGGCATTGTCTTCATTACTGATTGCCGTTAATTGGTTAATTTTTATCTGGGCCGTTTCACAACATCGAGTATTGGAAGCCAGCCTTGGTTATTTCATTACGCCAGTGATGAGTTTGTTATTGGCAAGGTGGTTGTTAAATGAACAACTACATCCATTACAAGCCTGGGCTGGGGTGATTGCCACTGTGGCCATAATCTGGGAATGGTTCAGCCTTGGAAGCCTACCATGGGTTGGTATATCGCTGGCCCTGGCATTTGCCTTGTATGGATTAATCCGTAAAAAACATCCGGTTGATGGTGTAAATGGACTGACAATTGAAACCTTATGGCTGGCGCCTATAGCCTTAGCCTGGGTCCTCTGGCAATCAGCTAACGCTGATTACAACTTGGCGTTCGGGGACTCTACGCAACTGACATTATTATTAATAGGCTCGGGGCTGCTCACCGCTTTGCCATTGGTGCTGTTTGCCATGGCGGCCAGTCGAGTCGATTTATCGGTAGTGGGATTTATTATGTACATTAATCCGACTATTCAGTTTGTGATTGGAGTTTATGTACTCAAAGAAGCGTATCCACCTGAAAGGCTGATTACTTTTGGCCTAATCTGGATAGCATTAATTTTCTTTATTGTGGGCATGTGGAAAAAACATCGTCGGCAGGCTTAATTGCCCACCTTAAACATTAAACAACTGGCATGCCATTTATTGTGAGAGTGAATTAATTACTTCATACGATAGATAATAAAAAACCCGCCAGTGTCTAACACTGGCGGGTTTGATGTATTGGTGCGTCGGCCTCACTCGAATTTAGAGCGGAAACGCGCACTGTATCTAACTTTGTGAAATATGATTTTTCAAGATACCCTCAAAGATACCCCCAAATAGCTGATGCTTAATATCACTTCTTAAAATAATCTCAGTCAATAATTAATCAACATCTAACTACTTATGAGAGATAACTTTCATCAAATAATTCAATGGCAAGAAATTAGGTAAGCGACGTATCAGGCAGCTACTCGCTTGTCAGTCCCGCTTAAGATAGCTTTCTTCTCAAGCCCATAAAGCCAAGTAATGCTGGTGCAAATAAAAACAAGCTGGCAGGCAGTGGTGTTTCAACCGTCACTGGCGGCGTTTCATCTTTGTCAAATATAAAACTCCAATATGCTTCAGTGTCAAGAGAATTTGCGTTGATGGATATATGACTAGTAATGGATGAAAATGCATTTACCGATATTCTAGCGCTGCCTGACGGATTTTTATTGAGGTCTATTGTCAACCCAAAAACATAAATTTCGCCAGGCCCATACAGATTGGATGATTCCCACGAAACGATCCCAGAAACTGCCTCATAAGCGTAGGCTGTAAAGTTCATTGTCATATCTCTGATAACCAAGTCAATGCCGGACCAAAAGGCCTCATCAGTGTCCGGCTGAGGCTCTCCAGTATCGTTGACATCCGCGATCACCCAGGGGTCAAATATTCCAGCCCCGCATCCAGTTAAACTGCAACCACCGTACCCACCTAAAAATGGGTTGCTAAACTGCCCGGTCATTAATTCTATCGGCGCAGAATTTGCGTTAAAACTGAACAGCAGGAAAAAACCAACAAGGATAGCTTTCACGGGTCTCCCTCCATAGAAGTGTGAACTAGATCACAAAATATTCTCACTTAAGTAAGTTTGTCAAAGGTTATTTTGGAGGCTCAAGCAAATTGCCAAGATATTTGAGAAATAATAAATTTTTCTCAAACTACTCGCGCGAATTGCTCCGAAAACTCATACGGCTTATGGGTTTTTGACCAACGATGCCGAAACTTTTGATGCCATTCACGGGCAACAAACTCAAAGCTTAACTGACCAGCGTTATACAGCTTTTCAGCCTTGCGAATATTGGAAGGATCGACACCATTGGCAATCAGCTTTCTTAATTCGTCTCGTTGCTCTCTTGCTTGCTTAAGACCAACATCAGGATAGGTGTCAACAGATAATCTTTTTTGCTTTTCATCAAAACGGTATTTGAATCGCCACCACTTGCCGCCCGTTGTAGACACCTCTTTGTATAAGCCTTTTTCATCCGATACGGCGTAAAGCTTATCCTTTGGTTTTAGGGATTTTATCTTTGTATCGGTCAGCATGTAGTGCCAACTCCTTTACCACTGGGTCTGATAGCGCCATAGTTGGCACCAATAAATGGTACATGCCAAGGGATATGATGGAACGTTATGATATGACAGACATAAAAAAACCGTTATAAAACGGGCTTTTAGATACGATTTTGGACTTCGTGAAACCTATGTATGGTGCCGTCGGCCGGACTCGAACCGGCACACCCTAAAGCACTACCCCCTCAAGATAGCGTGTCTACCAATTCCACCACGACGGCAATAAACTGAGGGTTATTTTACGGAAACTCTGGAAGATCCGCTGGGCTTTCTTGTACTGGTTGTTCAATCACCACTGAGTCGGTAACGCTTTGTACTCGATCGGTGTTGCCCGCCAGATATGCCAGTGTCAGGCTGGTGATAAAAAACACTGTGGCCAGAATAGCACTGCTGCGGCTTAAAAAAGAGGCTGACCCTTGGCTACCAAATAAGCTGGCAGAAGCACCGCCACCACCACCGCCACCAAAAGCAGCACCGGCATCCGCACCTTTACCGTGCTGGATTAAGATTAAACCTACTAACAACAGTGAGATCACAACGTGAACCACCAGAATCAACGCATCCATTTAATTTCCTAATTTTGAGCTGCAGCCTGACAAATTTGAACAAATTCATCGGCATCACGTGAACCGCCACCGATTAATCCACCGTCAATATCCGGCTTGGCAAATAATGGGGCAGCATTATTACCTTTTACGCTGCCGCCGTAAAGTATTCTGAGCGATGCCGCAATTTTTGGATCATGTTTTGCGACCCGTTGACGCATGAAAGAATGCACATCCTGCGCCCATTCTGGGCTGGCTGTCTTGCCTGTGCCTATGGCCCAAACTGGCTCATAAGCCAATACCGCTTTTGACAGCAATTCGACACCTTGTTGCGCAATCAAAATATCCATCAACCGAGCAACCATCTCTTCAGTACGACCCATTGAGTGCTCTTCCGGACTTTCGCCAATACAAATTATAGGGGTGATCCCATGACGGACTGTTATCTCAGATTTCTCGGCGATAATATGGTCGAGAAAAACTTGATCAAGGTTCAATTCTGCATACAGACAACGCCGTTCAGAATGACCAATCAGTACGTATTGGCAGCCAAAGTCTCGCAACATGGTGGCCGATATTTCACCGGTATACGCACCAGAATCAAACTGCGAAACATTTTGGGTACCCCAGAATAAACCCGTATCAGTCAAAGCGGATTGAACCTGTTGTACATAAAGTGCGGGTGGAAATAAGGCGACATCAACCGATGCAAAGGAGTCTCTTTGCGCCAGAATCGCATCAAGCAACAATTTGTTGCTTGCGCTAGAGCCGTTCATTTTCCAGTTACCAGCGACCAGCGGTTTGCGCACAGACACCTACTCTTATATAAGATTGAATCATAAAGGTTACCGACTGACCGTTGATAAAGCAATGTCATAGCGGCTTATATTGTTACCAATGAGCATGATCGAATTAATTCTGTAAAATTGTCTCGATTTGTTCTGCCAGCGTTTTGGCTAAGTGGTTGGTACGCGTGGCGTCATGACCTTCTACCATCACTCGAATAACCGGCTCAGTACCAGAAGCTCTCAGCAAAACCCGACCTTCATTACCCAGTTTTTTCTCAGTGTCTTCCACTGCTGTTTGGATTTCCGGATAATCTTTTAAATTCACCAGTTTATTGAGACGCACATTAATAAGACGTTGCGGGTATTTAATTACTGCCGAACGCAGTTCATGCAGACTGCTACCGGTTTGTTGAATTTCAGCCAACACCTGTAATGCTGCCACAATGCCATCACCAGTACTGGTTTTATCAAGGCAGATAATATGCCCGGACGCTTCGCCGCCAATCAAGCCATCAACCTGCTTAAGTTTTTCCATTACATACCTATCGCCGACATTGGCACGATGTAAGGTAATATCATGTTTTTCAAGGGCATGTTGCAAACCGAGGTTCGACATTAAAGTACCGACAACATGTCCTTTACACAGCCCAGCACGCTGTCTACCACGGGCAATGATAAACAAAATATCATCACCATCGACCAGCTCACCCTTATGGTCAACCATGATCAAACGATCACCATCTCCATCCAGGGCAATGCCCAAGTCTGCTTTGTGTTCCAAAACACTGGCTTGTAACAAACGAGGTTCAGTGGAACCGCAGTTTTGATTGATATTCAGGCCGTCCGGTTCTGCGCCCATCAAAATAACGTCGGCACCCAACTCACGGAATACATTCGGTGCAATGTGATATGTCGCCCCATGAGCGCAATCAACCACCATTTTTAAATTGGATAAATCTACACCGGTCGAAATGGTACTTTTACAGAACTCGATATAACGCCCTGCTGCATCGGAAATCCGATGGGCTTTACCGAGATGAGCAGAATCCACCGTTTTGATGGGTTGATCCAGCATTGCTTCGATTGCAAGCTCGACTGAGTCAGGCAATTTGGTACCTTGATCAGAGAAGAATTTAATTCCGTTATCGTGATAAGGATTATGCGAAGCACTGATTACAATGCCTGCTTGAGCGTGGAAAGTACGGGTTAAATACGCGACTGCTGGGGTTGGCATTGGACCCATTAGATAAACGTCGACACCGGCGGCTGAAAGCCCAGCCTGTAAGGCGGATTCAAACATATAACCGGAAATACGCGTGTCTTTACCAATCAGAACTTTACTATTGCGTTCTTTGGCCAGAACACGGCCTATTGCCCAGCCAAGTTTTAATACAAAATCGGGGGTAATCGCACCATCGCCCACCCGGCCACGAATGCCATCTGTACCAAAATAACGTCTTTTTTGTTCAATCAAAATCACTAACCTGCATTACATGTTCACAAAGTCGAATCGCCTGTACGGTTTCTCGTACGTCATGGCTGCGTATAATCTTTGCGCCTTGCCATACCGCTATCGATGCTAATGCCAAACTTCCGGCCAACCGTTCTTCAACTGATACATTCAATGTGGCACCAATAATCGATTTACGCGACACACCAACTAATACTGGTAAATCAGAATCGGTAAAAACAGCTAAATGTTTCATTAATCGTAGATTATGTCGGGCCGTTTTGCCAAACCCAAATCCAGGATCAAGAATAATTTTTAAACGAGAAATACCCGCCGCTTCACAGGCAGCAATGCGTTCAGTCAGAAATGTATTTACTTCATTAACAACATCGTCGTAATGCGGCTGTTCCTGCATAGTTTGAGGTGTGCCCTGCATATGCATCAAACATATTGGAACATTGAGTTCGGCAGCGGCCTGTAATGCCCCATCTCCACGCAATGCATTAACATCATTTATCAGACTAGCCCCAGCCGCTACTGCAGCGCGCATAACTTCGGCTTTCATGGTATCGATGGAAATAACCACATCAAGTTCAGCACTGATAGCTTCTATCGCAGGCACCACACGGCGGATTTCTTCTTCAACACCAACAGGTTCTGAGCCAGGCCGTGTCGATTCACCACCAATATCAATAATGGAAGCGCCATCGGCAACCAGTTTTCGTGCTTGTTCAAGGGCTTTATCGGCTGAAAAAAAAACGCCCGCCATCCGAAAAGGAGTCGGGCGTTACATTGACGATGCCCATGACGTGTGGGGCGGACAAATCCAAAGATTTGCCCGCAAAGTCCATCATCATGATTTAACTATCTCAATTTAATTGATCTGCTGGTTTACCAGTTGGCTCTGGGCCTTTTTCATCAGGCTTTGCGGCTGGTGGTGGAGTCGATGATTTATCATCCCAACCTTTTGGCGCACCAGGCTCACGACCTTCCATAATGGCATCGATCTGATCACTGTCGATGGTTTCGTAAGTGATTAACAGTTTTGCCATGGTATGCAGTTTGTCGAGATTTTCTGTCAGTATATTTTTCGCCCGATCATAGTTACGGGTAATTAATGCACGAACATCTTCGTCAATCTGTTTGGCAGTTAAGTCTGAAACTGCTTTATGTTGGGTCACGCTACGACCAAGGAACACCTCACCTTCATCTTCACCATAAGACAGTGGTCCCATGTTGTCAGAAAGTCCCCATTTGGTAACCATGTTATGCGCCAGTTCGGTTGCCCGTTGAATATCGTTCGAGGCACCCGTAGTGACAGCTTCAGCCCCAAAAATCATTTCTTCGGCAAGTCGACCACCATACAGGCTGGAAATCTGACTTTCCAACTGCTGTTTGGTATAGCTGTATCGATCTTCAGTTGGCAGGAACATGGTGACACCTAAAGCGCGGCCACGCGGAATGATACTGACTTTATAGACTGGATCATGACCAGGGACACTACGACCCACAATCGCATGACCAGCTTCATGGTAAGCCGTCAGTTCTTTCTCTTTATCACTCATGACCATTGAACGGCGCTCGGCACCCATCATGATTTTGTCTTTTGCCAGTTCCAGGTCATTCATTGAAACCACGCGTTTATTTGTGCGAGCAGCAAATAAAGCCGCCTCGTTCACCAGATTGGCTAAATCAGCACCTGAGAAGCCCGGTGTACCACGTGCAATGACACTTGGATTAACATCTTCATCTGCTGGTACTTTACCCAAATGCACTTTGATAATTTGTTCGCGACCACGAATGTCTGGTAAAGGAACCACAACCTGTCTATCGAAACGACCCGGACGTAATAAAGCTGGATCCAGTACGTCAGGACGGTTGGTCGCAGCAATGATGATGACGCCTTCATTACCTTCAAATCCATCCATCTCAACCAACAACTGGTTTAAGGTTTGTTCACGTTCGTCATTACCGCCACCTAAACCGGCACCACGGTGACGGCCCACTGCATCGATCTCATCGATAAAGATGATGCATGGAGCGTGTTTTTTGGCTTGTTCGAACATATCGCGAACACGTGAAGCACCAACACCGACAAACATTTCGACGAAATCAGAACCTGAAATTGTGAAGAACGGGACTTTAGCTTCACCAGCAATAGCTTTTGCCAGCAAGGTTTTACCAGTACCTGGTGAACCTACCATCAAAATACCGCGTGGAATACGTCCGCCCAATTTCTGGAATTTGCCCGGATCACGTAAGAAGTCGACTAATTCGTGAACTTCTTCTTTAGCTTCTTCAACACCAGCAACATCTTTGAAGGTCACTTTTACCTGATCTTCATTCAACATGCGGGCTTTGCTTTTACCAAATGACATGGGGTTTTTGCCGCCACCGCCTTGCATCTGACGCATGAAGAAAATCCACACACCAATCAGCAATAACATCGGGAACCATGAAATAAAGATTTGCATCAATAAACCAGTTTTTTCGACTGGCTCTGCTTTGATGGCAACACCGTTATCCAGCAAATCGCCGATCAAACCTGGATCATAATCAGGACTGAAAGTAGTAAATTGGCTACCGTCGGTTAATTTGCCGGTAATAGTTCGCCCTTGAATATCGACACTGGAAACCGCACCGGTTTTCACGTTACTGATAAAGGTCGAGTAATCCATTTCGCTTTGGCTGCTTTGTTGCGGCCCAAAATTGTTAAATACCGACATCAATACCATCGCGATGACGACCCATAAAACAATGTTTTTCATCATGTCACTCAATGTTTGTTACCCCTAGTAACGTTAGTTTGTTTTGCTGTCATTTCAGTCCGCGACCTAGCAGATAAACTTCACGGCTACGTGCCCGAGAAGCATCCGGTTTGCGGGTTGTCACTTTTTTAAAATGACTCCGCATGGACTTCAAAAAATCATCAAAGCCTTCACCTTGAAAAACTTTGACCAGAAAATCGCCCTGTTTACTTAAGTTATTAATTGCAAAATCCAAGGCCAACTCAACCAGATGCATACTGCCAGGCTGATCTATTGCATCTACACCTGTCATATTGGGGGCCATATCCGATAATACAAGGTCTATCGACTGTCCGGCCAATACTTCGTTCAATTGCTCAAGAACATGATCTTCGCGAAAATCACCTTCAATGAAATAAACACCGGTCAATGGTGTCATTGGCAAGATATCCAACGCAATGACTTTACCGTTGTCACCGACACGATGCAAAGCATAATCTGACCAGCCACCGGGTGCGGCACCCAAGTCGACAACTGAGATACCTTTGCGAATTAATTTATCTTTCTGATCGATTTCTTCCAGTTTAAAAGTTGCTCTGGAGCGATAACCTTTCTGCTGAGCTTTTTTGACATAGGGATCATCAAAATGTTCTCTAAGCCAATTATTACTGGATTTACTTCGTGCCATATCAGGCCTGCTGTGCCATATGTTGTTTATCTGAGCTGAGTACCAGCAGCAAACCCGCAATACTTAACATCAGATATAAATTCTGGCTCAGCATATGTAAGCGTTCAAAACTCTGAGCAAGATCTGTATTCAGCCGCCAGTTTTCGATGGTTTTGATATTGGCCATCTCCGGCTGAACATACATACTGAATATCAAGGTAATAACCAGCATGCTAATCAATACCCAGAAGCGCCAGGAATGTAACACCCTGCCCCGCTGGATACTCAGCTTACCTAATAAGATTAATGTACCACTGATTAGGCCAATGACATTGACAGCGAAAAACAATTTAGCTGCATATTCTGCCGCAACCAGCGTTTCAAGACTGACAAAAGCAAGCGGAACGGCCAGATAACCAATAGACCATAGCGCACCGACCCACAATGTCAGTAATAAGCGTTCGCCAATGGTTTCAGAAAGACTCAACATCTAAGCCAGGTAATGGATGCCAGTAATTTCATATTCAATGGCACCACCAGGAGCCTGTACCGTTGCAATATCATCCACTTCTTTGCCAATCAATGCCCGTGCAATAGGCGATGAAATAGAAATTCTGTTCAGTTTGATATCCGATTCATAATCACCAACAATCTGATAGCGCACTTCAGCATCGGTATCTATATTGAGTAAATCAACCGTAACACCAAATACAACACGACCATCTTTAGGTAGTGCTGTTGGATCAATTACCTGACAATCCGCCAAAGTTGATTCCAGTTCCTGAATACGGCCTTCGGTGAAGCTTTGCTGCTCACGTGCAGCGTGGTATTCAGCATTTTCTTTTAAATCACCATGGGCGCGCGCTTCAGAAATCGCATTAACGATAGCTGGGCGTCTGACGGTTTTCAGTTCGTGTAATTCATCTTTCAGTGCCTGAGCACCACGTGCGGTAATAGGAACGGCCATTAAATCAATTCTCCATGTAACGACTGCAAACGATTTACTGACACACTGTCTTCACAGTTCAAGGCCAGAATCGTAGCGCGGGCAGCAGCTAACGTTGTGGTGTAGTTCACCTGATGTTGCAATGCCGCACGACGGATCTCTCTCGAATCCGCTACAGCTTGACGACCTTCCGTCGTATTTACAATCAGGGCAATTTCATCGTTTTTGATCATGTCCACAATATGCGGCTGACCTTCAGCAACTTTTTTCACCCGTTCACAAGGCACATCTGCTTCAATCAATGTTTGCTGTGTGCCGCGTGTAGCTAACAACGAGAAACCCAAGCCTAACAAATCTTTGGCAATACTGATAACCGTTTGTTTGTCAGCATCCCGCACAGAAATAAAGGCTTTACCACCGACTGGCAGACTGACAGAAGCCGCCAGTTGTGATTTGGCAAATGCTTCACCGAAGGTACGACCTACGCCCATAACTTCGCCAGTGGATTTCATTTCTGGCCCCAGAATCGGATCGACGCCCTGGAATTTAATGAATGGGAATACCGCTTCTTTAACGGAATAATAAGAAGGAATCACTTCTTTGGTGACGCCCTGCTCTGCCAAACTCATGCCAGCCATACAACGTGCGGCAACTTTCGCCAACGGTACACCGATAGATTTTGATACATAAGGAACAGTACGTGAGGCTCGTGGATTCACTTCCAGAATGAAAATACGATCACCCTGAATGGCAAACTGGGTATTCATCAGTCCCACTACGCCAAGTTCAAGTGCCATTTGTTTAACCTGAACCCGTAACTGGTTCATGATTTCCTGGCTAAGGCTATAAGGCGGTAACGCACAGGCTGAGTCACCTGAATGCACACCAGCCTGTTCAATATGTTCCATGATGCCGCCGATAAGCACTTCCTTGCCGTCACAAATCGCATCTACATCGACTTCAATCGCATCATCAAGAAAACGATCCAGCAATACCGGAGAATCATTGGAAACTGATACGGCTGTCAGCATATAACGTTGTAATTCTTCTTCGTTATAGACGATTTCCATTGCACGTCCGCCTAATACATAAGACGGACGCACCACTAATGGATAACCAATTTCGGCAGCCAGTGACACAGCGGTATCAACCGAATGCGCCAAACGATTAGGTGGTTGCAACAAGCCGAGCTTTTCAACCATTTGCTGGAAGCGTTCACGATCTTCCGCATGGTCAATCGCATCAGGTGAAGTACCAATAATCGGCACACCGGCAGCTTCTAAAGCCCGAGCCAATTTAAGTGGCGTCTGACCACCAAACTGCACAATCACGCCTTTAGGTTTTTCCAAGGCAACGATTTCGAGAACATCTTCCAGCGTCAGTGATTCAAAATACAAACGATCTGAAGTGTCGTAATCTGTGGATACAGTTTCTGGATTACAGTTGACCATAATGGTTTCATAACCATCATCGCGCAGTGCCAGTGCTGCATGAACACAGCAATAATCAAACTCGATACCTTGACCAATGCGGTTAGGGCCACCACCAAGAATCATGATCTTTTCACGATCAGTCGGATTGGCTTCGCACTCTTCGTCATAAGTCGAGTACATGTATGCAGTAGAAGTTGAAAACTCTGCAGCACAGGTATCAACACGTTTATAAACCGGACGCACTCCCATCGCATGACGATGACTGCGGAATTGTTTTTCGGTTTTATGTAGCAGTTTGGCCAGACGTGAATCAGCGAAACCTTTACGTTTCAATGCACGCATTTCCGCTTCATCGATATCGTTCAACGAACGCTCTTTAAGCTGATTTTCAATCTCAACCAGTTCCTGAATCTGTATCAGGAACCACGGATCGATATGCGTCAGTTGTTGAATTTCTTCAAAGCTCATGCCGAATCTAAAGGCATCACCAACATACCAAAGACGGTCTGAGCCTGGCAGATTTAATTCGCGGCGTAACACTTCTGCCGTATTTTCTGCTTTCAGGTCCAGAATTTCGTTAAAACCATCACGATCGATTTCCAAGCCGCGCAGTGCTTTTTGCAAAGATTCCTGGAAGTTACGACCAATGGCCATAACTTCACCGACTGATTTCATCTGAGTACTCAGACGGTTATCGGCTAACGGGAATTTCTCAAAGGTAAAACGTGGAATTTTGGTGACCACATAATCGATAGTCGGTTCAAACGACGTTGGCGTGGCGTTACCGGTAATTTCGTTTTGCAACTCATCAAGGGTATAACCAACAGCCAGTTTGGCCGCCACTTTGGCAATCGGGAAACCAGTTGCTTTCGAAGCTAAAGCAGATGAGCGTGACACCCGTGGATTCATTTCGATAATGATTAAACGGCCAGTTTCCGGGTTCACCGCAAACTGCACATTCGAACCACCGGTTTCCACACCGATCTCACGCAGAACAGCCAACGAGGCGTTACGCATGATTTGGTATTCTTTATCGGTCAATGTTTGAGCCGGTGCTACCGTAATCGAATCGCCGGTGTGTACGCCCATAGCATCAAAGTTTTCAATCGAACAGATAATGATGGCGTTATCTTTTTTGTCACGCACCACTTCCATTTCATATTCTTTCCAGCCGATGATTGATTCTTCAATCAACAACTCGGACGTCGGGCTCAGATATAGACCGCGCTGGCAGATGTCGACAAAGTCTTCACGGTTGTAGGCGATACCACCACCACTGCCGCCCATGGTAAATGACGGACGGATAATCACCGGGAAGCCAAACTTCTGTTGTACTTCCAGAGCTTCTTCAAGTGAGTGAGCAATATCCGATTGCGGCATATCCAAACCGATCTTACGCATCGCTGCACGGAACAAATCGCGGTCTTCGGCTTTGTTGATGGCTTCACTGTCAGCACCGATCATCTCAACGCCGTATTTTTTCAGTACGCCATGTTTTTCCAATGCCAGCGCACAGTTCAACGCCGTTTGTCCGCCCATAGTCGGCAGAATGGCATCAGGACGTTCGACTTCAATAACCTTGCTGACCGCTTCCCAGGTTACTGGTTCGATATATGTGGCATCGGCCATGTTTGGGTCAGTCATGATGGTCGCTGGGTTGGAATTTACCAGAATGACGCGATAACCTTCTTCCCGCAGAGCTTTACAAGCCTGTGCGCCAGAATAATCAAATTCGCAGGCCTGACCGATAACAATCGGACCAGCACCCAGAATCAGAATGCTTTGAATATCAGTACGTTTAGCCATTGTGTGTTATTTACCTGTCGCTTGTTCGAGTAGGTCGATAAAGTGATCGAATAGAGGTGATGCATCCTGCGGACCGGGACTGGCTTCCGGATGTCCCTGAAAGCTGAATGCCGGTTTGGTTTTATGATGAATACCCTGCAATGTGCCATCAAATAAAGAACGATGCGTGGTTTCAACGGTGTCAGGCAAAGTGGATTCATCTACGGCAAAGCTGTGGTTCTGACTGGTAATCATCACCAGTCCTGCCAGCAATTCCTGCACCGGATGGTTGGCACCATGATGACCGAATTTCATTTTTTCGGTTTTAGCACCACAGGCCAATGCCAGTAACTGATGTCCCAGACAGATACCAAAAATCGGCATATCTTTATCAAGGAAATACTGAATCGCCTTGATTGCATAATCACATGGTTCAGGATCCCCGGGTCCATTGGCCAGGAAAATGCCATCAGGATTCAACTTCATGACT
Organism: Methylophaga sp. SB9B; assembly: GCF_004832235.1. NCBI lineage: Bacteria > Pseudomonadati > Pseudomonadota > Gammaproteobacteria > Thiotrichales > Piscirickettsiaceae > Methylophaga > Methylophaga sp. SB9B. Next base: position 132,225 of record NZ_SSXS01000002.1, on the reverse strand, counting down.
TCTTCAGCAGGCATTTGCGCAGGCACTACCGTCAATTTGCAGCCACGTTCGGTGAGCATACGCATGATGTTTTTCTTGATGCCGTAATCATAGGCAACCACATGAAAACGCGGTTCGGCTTTACGAGACTGGTTGTCGATATGCCAGACACCTTCAGTCCATTCATAAGCCTGTTTGGTAGAAACTTCTTTGGCCAGATCCATGCCTTTTAAGCCGGCAAACGCTTTGGCTGCAGCAATGGCCGCATCCACATCAATATTGTCACCGGCAACGATACAGCCTTTTTGTGCACCTTTTTCGCGTAACAGACGTGTCAGGCGACGAGTATCAATACCAGCCAATCCCACTACATTGTGGCGTTCCAGGTATTTATCCAAAGCTTCTTCACCACGCCAGCTGGACATCACCGGTGACAATTCACGGATGATTAAGCCACTGGCATAAATCTGCTCGGATTCTTCATCGTCTTTGTTCACACCAACATTACCGATATGCGGATAGGTCAGCGTGACGATTTGGCGGCAGTAGGACGGATCAGTAATGATTTCCTGATAACCTGTCATGGCGGTGTTGAAAACCACTTCACCAACTGACTGACCCACAGCACCGATTGATTCGCCGTGAAAGACCGTGCCATCTTCAAGAGCAAGTAGCGCAGTTGTACGCAAGGGGAACCTCCACCAGATAAAAAAGGGACAGGGGACTTGACGTACACCCCAGACAAAATCTTTGCAATTTTAGCGCATCTGCAGCCTATGCGTCCACGCTAAAAACGATGACAAGTTACCTTGCCAACGGTAGTATGAAGCGCAGCTTATTGACCTGGCAGAACTTATGACCCAACAGTATTTTAATTTTTCAGGCTTTCCACAACAAAGACCGCGCCGTTTGCGCAAAGATGACTTCTCTCGACGGCTGATTCGTGAGCACCAGTTAACCGTCAATGATCTGATTTATCCCTGTTTTGTACTCGAAGGGCAAAATCAACGAGAAAAAGTCACTTCAATGCCCGGTGTGGAAAGACTGAGCATTGATCTGCTGCTTCAGGAAGCTGAAATCATCCACAAGTTGGGCATTCCAATGATGGCATTGTTTCCAGTGACGCCATTGGAGCAGAAATCTCTAGATGCTGCTGAAGCGTTTAATCCCGATGGTCTGGCGCAACGGGCTGTCAGAGCATTGAAAAAAGCCTTCCCCGATTTGGGTGTGATGACCGATGTCGCCCTGGACCCATTCACCACTCACGGTCAGGATGGTCTGATTGATGACAATGCTTACATCATTAATGATGAAACGGTTGAGGTTTTAATCAAACAGGCTTTATCTCATGCCGAAGCGGGAGCCGATGTTGTCGCCCCCTCCGATATGATGGATGGACGAATTGGTGCAATTCGTAATGCCTTAGAAAATGCCGGATATATTCATACGCGTATCATGGCTTACTCGGCAAAATACGCCTCGAGTTTTTACGGTCCATTTCGCGATGCCGTGGGCAGCGCTGGCAATTTAGCAGGTGGCAATAAATTCAGTTATCAGATGGATCCAGCCAATTCCAATGAAGCCTTGCATGAAGTGGCGCTGGATATTCAGGAAGGGGCTGATATGGTAATGGTCAAACCTGGAATGCCCTATCTTGACGTATTGTATCGGGTTAAACAGACCTTTCAGAAGCCGACCTTTGTCTATCAGGTCAGCGGTGAGTATGCGATGCTCAAAGCTGCAATACTGAATGGTTGGCTGAATGAAGAAGTGATTATGGAAAGCCTGCTGGCATTTAAACGCGCTGGCGCCGACGGTATCCTCACCTATTTCGCCAAAGATATTGCACAACAGTTACAGCGCTAAATCATGACAGATAAATACGCCGTGATCGGTAACCCGATCCACCATAGTAAATCCCCGTTGATTCATGCTGAATTTGCCAGACAAACCGGTGAGGATATTGAATACACAGCGATTGAAGTACCGTTGGACGGATTGCAGAACAGTCTTCAACAGCTTCGCGATGTGCTTAAACTAAAAGGCGTCAATGTGACGGTGCCCTTTAAGGAGCAGGTCTGGGCGATAACCAATCAAAAATCCGCTCGCGCTGAATTGGCCGGAGCGGTAAATACTGTTGTATTTAATGATGATGGCACCCTGTTCGGAGACAATACTGATGGGGTTGGCCTGTGTCGGGATTTGACAGTCAATCATCAGGTCGAACTTGCTGGTAAACGAATTTTATTGCTGGGAGCCGGTGGCGCCTCACGTGGGGTAATTGCTCCATTACTGGAATATCAACCTGCCAACCTATTTATTGCCAATCGAACAGCGGAAAAGGCCAGTCATATTGCAGAGTTATTTGCAGAACTTGGCAATATCCATGGCGGTGGGTTTGACCATATCTACGGTGAATTTGATGTGGTGATTAATGCCACTGCAGCCAGTTTGCAGGGTGAAGTCCCGCCATTACCTGATGCAGTGCTGGCAAGCGGTGCCTGCTGTTACGACATGATGTACAGCGATACCGATACGGCATTTATCCAATGGGCTAAAGCGCATAAGGCAGCCAAAACAATTGATGGTCTGGGCATGCTGGTTGAGCAGGCAGCAGAAGCTTTTTTTATCTGGCGTGGCGTGTATCCACAGACCACTTCAGTGATCTCAATGCTGCGTGATAAATCCTAAACGACACGCATAAAAAAACCTCACCCTGAGTAAAAGTCAGGATGAGGTTGGCGATAGGATTTACAGTTTTTTTCTGTCTTGCATTTTTTGTTCGTATTCAGCCATTTTTTGTTGTAATTGTTGTTGCTGTTCCGGTGTCAACAGCTTGAAAATTTGATTATTAAGTTGTGCTCTATCAGCTAAACGTTTTTCGTGTGCTGCCATTGTATCGGCAATAATCGCATCCAGTTTGGCCTGATCTACCGTTTCTGCAAAACTCAACTCAGCAAGTTGTTTGTGTGTTTGCCAATGAGATTTCATAGCTGATTTATCCTGATGCTGTGCTTCAACCAAGGTTTTGATTTCCGCTTTTTGTGCCTCCGTTAAATCAATGCCTTTGAGCATGCGTGGGATACCATCATGTTCTTTGTGATTTTTCTTCATCTCACTGTATTTGCCATCTTCACCACAACTTTTATGTTTATCGGCCATGGCGGGTGCCGTTAAAAATAAGGCTGGAACGATGCTTAACATCATTAATTTATTACGCATTTGGTTTCTCCTGAAACGGTTTATTTAAACTGCTCGCTGTCAGCTGACAGGCGTGGCTACAGTATTGTCGTAAAAACTGTAAATGACTGTTTTGATATGTAAATTCAGGTAAAAGCATAATTTACAATTAGCTGAATATTGCTCCAGACCTTATTATTAGCCTCAAACCATATGAGGATGTTTCTGTGAGCAGCGTATTAATCATTGATGACGATGTAATTCTTTCTGGATTGTTTCAGGATTATCTGGAAGAGGAAAAATTTCAGGTTCGCACAGCAGACACGGCAACAGAAGGACTACAGCTTGCCTTGCAAGGTGGATTCGATATTGTGATTCTTGATGTGATGTTGCCTGATATGAGCGGCACGGAAGTATTAAAGGGTATTCGCAAGCAAAGTCATGTACCTATTTTGATGTTTACGGCAAAAGGTGACGACGTTGATCGCATTATGGGACTGGAATCGGGTGCCGATGATTATGTTCCAAAACCTTGCACACCAAGAGAATTGATTGCCCGAATCAAAGCCATTTTACGTCGTAGCGAAATTACCCGGCAGCAACAACAGGATGAAACTGTTATTCAAATCGGTCCATTACAGTTGTGGCCACAACTACGCAAAGCTGTTTGGTTCGATCTGGCGCTTGAGCTCACCAGTACTGAATTCAGTTTGCTCGAAGCGCTGGCAAGAAATGCCGGGCAAGTCGTCAGTAAAAATGCTTTATCGGAGGCGGCTTTAGGCCGTCCATTAGCACGTTTTGATCGAAGTATTGATGTGCATATGAGCAGTATTCGTCACAAGCTCGGTCAGCAGCAGGATGGTCATTCCTACATTCAGACGGTGCGTGGCAAAGGCTATCAGTTGATTAAATAATGCGTAGTTTATTCTGGAAATTCTTTTTTGCTTTTTTACTGGCCTTATTGCTGACCAGTATCGGGGTGGCCAGCGGTATGTGGTTACGTCACAATGCAGAGCGTCAGTCTTTTGAAGCAATTCCGGTACAAGTCGGCTGGAAAGCAGCAGATTTAGTCGATAGTGCGTCAGACATAGTTCACTATGCCGGTATTGAACCACTGAAAAAATACCTAAAAGATAAGCAACGCAATGAAATTACCATTTTTGCCATTACTCAGGACAATAGTGATGTTCTGGGGCGCGATGTCGATGAAAACCTGCTGATTTCAACCCGCCAATTATTATTGGATAATCCAGAAATCCGCTCAATTCGTCAGGCAATATCCGTCGATGGCAAAGCCTTATTGCTATTTATTCCGTCACCGGAAAAGCTCAGCCAACGATTCACTCCACCAAAACGTCCCAAACCACCGCCATTTTTATTATTGTTAAGCATGTGGATCATTTCGGGTTTGTTATTTAGTGGCTTACTGGCCTGGTGGTTTACCAAACCAATCCGCATTCTACGAAAGGCATTTGATGATGTGGCGGATGGCAAATTACATACCCGTATTCGACCGGCAATGGGTAAACGGCGTGATGAATTGGCTGAGTTAGGCCAAAACTTTGACCATATGACCAGTCGTATCAGTCAATTACTCACTGCACAAAAACGCTTGTTGCATGATGTATCACACGAATTACGTTCGCCATTGGCACGCATGCAAGCAGCTATAGGACTGGCCCAGCAAAATCCAGATAAAACTGCCAAAATGCTGGATCGAGTTGAACGCGAATCAGAACGTATAGATCAGTTGATTGGAGATCTGTTGAATTTATCCAGACTGGAAACCCCGACCAGTGAAAATGATGGCAGACAAGATTTCGATTTTACTGAGATGCTGCTGGATATCATTGAAGATGCGCGCTTTGAGGCGCAAAACAAGGCAATTCAAATCGAGCATAACGATATCAAACAAATCAGCTTGTTTGGCCGTGCTGAACTTATTCACAGTGCTATCGAAAATGTATTACGCAATGCGATTAAATATTCACCTGACAATGGCGTTATTCAGTTAACTATCGAAAAATTATCTCAGCGATTGCAAATCCGTATTGAAGATCAGGGACCTGGAATTGCCCCACAGGATTTACAACTGATTTTTCAACCATTTTTCCGTAGTCGGGAAAATCAACATCAGAATGGAATTGGCTTAGGTTTGACAATTGCTCATCGTGCAATTGAAATTCATGGTGGAGAAATTTCAGCAGCAAACAGACCAGAAGGCGGACTTAGAATAACCATCTTCCTTCCAGTCTGATGCACGATTAATTTATATAGAAAATATTAGTTAGAGACGCCGCAGGCAACTCGTGCCCCGCCACCACCTAATGGCTCTGGATGATCAGAGTGATTATCTCCACCGGCATGCACCATCAACGACCGACCTTGTAAATCAGCTACCGTTAAACGCGGTGCTAAAACAGGATGAGTTGCTGTGCCGTCTTCAGCGACATACAAGGGGGGTAAATCACCTGCATGGCCACTGCCCCAAGGCGTGTCATGTTTGCCAGTGTTATAGGGATCATAATGTCCGCCTGCAGCCAACGCTGGCACCATTTGACCATCTTTCTCGGCGGCATCACAGCTCGGATTTTCATGCACATGAAAACCATGTAAACCAGGAGACAATGCTTTCAAATTTGGTGTAAAAACTAGCCCGAAAGCAGATTGATGTATCTCAACCGTACCTAAACTCTTCCCTGTTCCCTGTTTATCTACCTCAAAAATTTCTATTTGGGTGCTCGCAGCTGCAGTCGTCGCAGCCAATGCCATCATAATGCTTGTTAATAGTTTCATAATCCCTCCAAAAATAGCCGTGACACTCAATCGGACTCAGTTAAAAGCATGGAGTTCAAACTTCAAACAAGCGAATCATGCTTTAGGTGGACTGCACTTCATCGACGGTTTGTTGCTGGACACGCTTATCTCTTAATGACGCCAACCAACGGCAAAAAACATAAAACACTGGTGTAAATATCAATCCGAAAAAGGTCACTCCCAGCATACCAAAAAACACCGCTGTACCTAAGGCTTGACGCATTTCGGCACCGGCACCAGAAGCCAATACCAATGGTACCACGCCTAAGATAAAGGCAAACGAGGTCATCAGAATTGGGCGCAGACGAGTCCGTGCGGCTTCAACTGCAGCATCCAGGCGATTTAAACCACGGTCTTCAGCTTGTTTGGCAAACTCAACAATCAGAATCGCATTTTTCGAGGCAAGACCAATCAACACCACAAAACCAATCTGTACCAGAATGTTGTTATCCATGCCTCGCAAACTGACCCCAAGAATTGCCGCAAGTAAACACATCGGCACAATCAGCACCACAGCCAACGGCAATAACCAGCTTTCATAAAGAGCTGCCAGCAGCAGAAATACAAATACTACCGCTAGAGAAAAGCTAAGAAACGCCGTGTCACCAGCCAACTTTTCCTGTAATGCCAGTTCGGTCCATTCAAAACTGATTCCCTCTGGCAAGGTATCGGCCATCAGCTGCTCCACAATGGCAAGCGATTCACCACTGGAAAAACCCGGTGCAGTGCTGCCCTGCACTTCAATCGCCGGATACAAGTTGTAGTGCGGTAGACGGATTGGGCCGGTGATATTTTCAAATGTTGCAATCGTACCGATAGGCACCATTGCCCCATTATCCGAACGCGTGCGTAATTTGCCGATATCCTCAATTTCATCGCGATAAGGACCATCAGCCTGGGCAACCACACGATAGGTTCGGTTCAAAAAGTTAAAGTCATTGATATAACGAGACCCCAGATAAATTTCTAAGGTATCAATAACATTTCGCACCGGCACGTTGAGCATTTCTGCACGTGTGCGATCAATGTCGGCATAAATTCTTGGTGTGCCGGAGTTAAAGAAGGTAAATACCGCCGACAAACCGTCCGTTTGGTTGGCTGCACCTAACACTTCATTAGTCACTTCCTGCAGTCTTTCTAATCCAAGGCCACCACGATCCTGAACATAGAGTTTCCAACCACCGGAGTTGCCCATACCACGAACTGGCGGTGGTCTGATGGCAAAAGCCATTGCTGCATCTACCTGCGATAAGGCCTGCTGTGACCCTGCCACAATATCGTCAATGGTTATGCCAGCAGCAATGCGGTCTTCAAACGAATCCAGCGGCGTAAAGATAACCGCTGAGTTAGAAGCATTTGTAAAAGTCGGACCATCCAACCCAACAAATAACACCGCATGAGCAACACCCGGAACGTCTCTTAAACGCTTCGACGCTTCACGTGCAGCAGCATCAGTTCGTTCAAGCGTGGCACCCGGTGGCAACTGCAATACGTTAATTAAATAACCTTGATCCTGTTCAGGAATAAAGCCTGTCGGGACTTTATTAAATTCGTAGCCGGTCAACACAATCAAACCGACATAAATCAACAGCATGATTGACATCATTCGTAACAGCTTGCGTGTCATGGCCGAATAACGATCACCCATCCATTCAAACGCCCGGTTAAAGCCGTTGCCAAAAGCACGGAATGGATAACCGATCGTGCCCCAAACGCCGCCAGGCACATGTCCTTCAACATGAGGCTTTAATAACAGTGCCGATAAGGCCGGCGACAACGTTAGCGACACAATCAACGAAATGATCGTTGCTGTGGCGATAGTCAAGGCAAACTGCTGGTAAAACGCCCCGGAAATACCAGTAATAAACGCTGTCGGGATAAATACGGCGGTTAATACTATGGCGATGGCAACCAGGGCCCCGCCAACTTCATCCATGGTTTTATGTGCTGCTTCACGGGGGCTCAATCCCTCGCGAATGTAGCGTTCAACGTTTTCGACCACAACAATCGCATCGTCCACCACGATACCAATGGCCAGCACCAGACCGAATAATGACAAATTATTTAATGACACCCCAAGCATCGACATCACGGCAAAGGTACCGATCAAAGACACTGGAATCGCTAAAATGGGAATAAGCGACGCCCGCCAGCTTTGCAGGAACACCATCACCACCAAAATAACCAGTACGATAGCTTCTAAAATAGTGTGATAAATCTTTTCAATCGATTTGGCGATAAACTCAGTGGGGTCGTAAATTATCCGATACTCAACCCCATACGGCATGCTTTGAGCAATAGCCTCCATCTCGGCGCGAATGGCTTGAGCAGTTTCTAACGCATTGGAACCTGGGCGCTGAAAGATAACTACCGGTAAAGCGAGATGATCATCCAGATAACCAATATTGTTGTAGTCCTGCGCTGCCAGCTCAACCCTGGCCAAATCACGTAATCTGACGGTCCGTCCTTCAACACCACGTTTGACGATGATATTACTGAATTCATCTTCTTCTAAAAGTCGACCTTGCGTCTCAACACTTAATTCAAAGCCACCCTTGGTTTCGATCGGTTCTCTGTTGATGGTACCGGCTGCTATTTGGGTATTGTTTTCACGCAATGCCGCTACCACTTCGGTAGCTGTCATACCAAATGCCTGAGCCCGTTCTGGATCAATCCAGATCCGCATGGCATAAGCCCGCTCGGCCACGATTCGCGCCTCGCCTACCCCTTCAATACGTGCCAATCGATCAACTACTTGAGTTCTAGCGTAATTCGATACGTACAAATTATCGCGACTGCCATCGGATGAAAGAATATGGATAACCATCATCAAATCCGGTGAGTTTTTGCGAATATCGATACCTTGCCGGGTAACTTCTTCAGGCAGCAACGGTTCAGCTATGGCAATGCGATTTTGTACCAGAACCTGAGCAATATCGAGGTTGGTGCCAGGCTTGAAAGTTACGTTGAGAGATGTGCGACCATCCGCGGTGTTTTCAGATTTCATGTAGAGCATATTCTCTACACCATTAATCTGCTGTTCCAGCACTGTCGCTACCGTATTAGCGGCGTCTCAGCTGTTGCACCGGGATAGGTTGCTGTAACCGCAATACTGGGCGGAGCTATTTCAGGATACTGTGCAACAGGTAAATTACTATAGGCAATGGTACCTACCAGCACGATCAGGACCGAAATAACGGTCGCAAAAATAGGTCTTTCGACAAAGAAATGAGTGAACTTCATGAGTCTTGTCCGTCATTGTTAGCCTGTTCATCTGCCTGATATGGGACAGCATTAACTTCTGTTCCCGGACGAGCTCTCAATAGACCTTCAACAATAATGCGATCAGATGTTTCTAAACCGTGTCGGATAACTCTCATATTGCCCTGCAATGTGCCAAGTTCAACTGGTTTTGGAATGACTTTGCCTTCTTCATCTACAGTCATCACCACCTTGGCAGCCTGATCGGTAACAATAGCCTTATCCGGAACCAGCATGGCCTCTGCATTTTGACTGGTCGGCAAACGTAAGCGGGCAAACAGTCCCGGACGCAAAACACCATCAGCATTGTCCACCACTACACGCATTCTCAAGGTACCGGTATTTTCATCCAGTCGGTTATCAACAAAGTCGATGCGTCCGGTTCGTGTCCAGTCCTGTTCATCAATTAATTTAAGCTCAGTCGGCATGGCTCTGCCATTGGCAAGTTGATCCTGGCCTTGTGGCAGACGAATTAATTCCAGATATTCTGTTTCAGAGACATCAAACACAAAATGCAGCGGATCCAAAGAAACAATGGTTGTCAAAGCCTGGCCGGCATCGCCACTGCCAACCAGATTACCTACGTCAACCCGTCGGTTTGAGATACGTCCACTCACTGGTGCAGTAATTTTGGCGTATTGCAGATCCAGCTTGGCTGTTTTTACCGCTGCTGCCGCGGATGCCACATTGGCATTGGCTTCCTGAAAACGGGCACGGCGGGTATCCACTTCTTCCTGAGAAATAGCACTTTGGGTTAATAGACGTTCGCCACGTTTGGTGTCCAAATCGGCCAGCTTTAACTGACTATCCATTCTGGCCAGCTCTGCTTCCGCTCGTGCCACTGCTGCTTCATAAGGACGAGGATCAATTTCAAATAATAAATCGCCCTTTTCAACCATTTGTCCATCCTGGAAATGAACTTTATCCAGGTAGCCAGTTACTCTGGCCCGTAACTCAACCATTTCAACCGCTTCAAAACGACCGGTAAATTCTTTCCATTCCGTCAATTCGCGAACTTCAGGTTGCACAACTTGGACTCGCGGAAGATTTTGTTCTGCATGCGCCCCATGACTAATCAGGCTTAACGAGAATAAAGCGGTTAGTGTGAAAACCCGCAAAAATGCTGGTTTACCGGAAAGTGAATAATCTGGCATGACAGATCCTTTGTTATTCGCTGGTGAAAGCGAGGGGAATAGCTTAAGATTCTTTCTAGAAAGGTTTCTGGAAAGATTAATGCATGGTTCTTTGACGTGCAAGTTAATTATTTTGTCATAATTCTGCCACATAGGAGGGGCATCACTTGGCAGATCGCATCTTAACTATTGAAGATTCACTCGAACAAATGCGTAATTGTTGGAATGGGGATGATCTTGCTGTAGCTGAAACAATAAAACGGCTATTCCGGGCACGCGAATTATTTTTTTCTGATGCAAAAATTGTGATGGAACAATTTAATTTAAATGTTGGTGAATTCGATACGTTGGTATCTTTGCGCCTGCAAGGTCCGCCTTTTGAACAGACCCCTTCAAATATTTGCCAAGCTAATCTGGTGACATCTGGTGGTTTAACCAAAGTACTCAACAGCCTTGAAAAAGCTGACTTAATAAGTCGGCGGCAATGTGCTGATGATCAGCGTAGTCGTCTGGTCAAATTGACAGACAAAGGTAAAAAACTGATTGAGGAAGCATTAGGGATAGTCTTGGCAAGACATGAAAAACAGCTTAGTGATTCGCTAACCCGGGATGAGCGCGATATGCTCAACACGTTATTGAGGAAAATAAATCAGCTAGGAATGCGCTGATAAAATCATCAAAGTTATTTAAAGAAAGGCCCCACAGTGGCGTTACGAACGGGGTTCTTGAACCTGTTGGTTCAAGTGGGAAACCGCATGGGGATGGCAAACTTCCCGTCGGAGCGGGCTTGTTTTTCAACCCCGTAAATTTGGTTTCCTAAAGCATTTGCTTATCGGCTCAAGACAACACATGTCGCTATCGCTCACCGCAGGGTTGGTTAAATGATACGCAACTTTAATCGCCAAGTCGCCAGAATTTTATAATTCCAACTGTCTATCTTCGTTGATAAATGCACTAACCCGCTCTTTCAGCAAAGAAATTTTTTCATTCACTTTTTTTATGTCCTGGCTTTCATCTTGTTGCAAGGTCAATAGCTCATGCGCAATATTTAAAGCAGCCATTACAGCAATACGATCAACCCCAACCACTTTGCCACTGTTACGGATCTTTTCCATGTTCTGATGCACCATGCGCGCAGATGCAATTAGCGCATCTTGCTGATCTTCCGGACAGGCAACTTGATATTCTTTTCCGAGGATCGTGACGTGAACAGGTACATTCATAGTTCTTCATCCAACTGTTTCAGACGGTTGACCATATTCTCGATGCGATTACGGGCAATTTCAGTTTTTTCAACTAATTGCGCGCGCTCACTAAGCCAGGCTGCCTGTTGAGAACGAAGCAACATATTCTCTTCACGCAAGCGTCTGCTGGCCCTTAACAGCTCATCCAGCTGCTGTTCCAATTGTTGAATCGGGTTTTTATCCATTAATATGCGTCTTGGCTATGCGAGAATAATGGCTAACTATAGACGTGCGCTGTTGACCCGGTCAACAACTGCATGAAGTGTTTTTTAATTTCAGGTTGTATCTCTATGTCTCAATTATATTTTCCATCTCTGTCACCGGAAAACGTGACCGCTGATGGTCCTGCCAGCACAGCCGAACTGCAAGGCGCATTATGCGGTTTGCTTTGTATGGATTCTGAAGCTAACCGCAATACTTGGTACAGCGATTTGTTTGAAGACTATCAGCCAGGTGAAGAAGAAAGACAAAACTTGCTGGGATTGTTTGATGAAACCATTCAATCGCTCAATAGCCTGGATTTTGATTTTCAATTGGAGCTGCCAGATGACGATGCACCTATTGGTTCTCGGATTGCTGCGTTAAGTGATTGGTGTCAGGGTTTGGTCTTTGGACTGGGTGTTTCAGGTCTGACCGATGAAACTGAATTACCTGCCGATTGTCAGGAATATCTGACCGATGTATTACAGATTAGTCAGATCGATGATATCGAACTGCAAACCAGTGATGACGATGACAACAACTATGAAGAATTAGTGGAATATCTTCGAATGGGTCTGTTTTTACTTTATGGCGAATTGCATCCAGCCGCCCCTGAAGACAACAAAATTGAGCATTAATGACTAAAAAAGAATTCGCCAAACGCCGTCAAAAACTGATGGACATCATGGGGCCGGACAGTATTGCCGTTTTGCCCAATTCTTTAGTGCATCCACGTAACCGTGATGTGGATTTTCCTTACCGTAGTGATAGTAACTTTCATTACCTGAGCGGATTTGATGAACCGGAATCAGTACTGGTTTTGGTTCCTGGTCGCGAACACGGTGAATTTATTATTTTCTGTCGTGAACGCGACCTAGATAAAGAAATCTGGGACGGTTATCGTGCCGGCCAGGAAGGTGCTATTAGCATTTATGATGCCGATGATTCTTATCCCATTGCCGATCTGGACGATATTCTGCCCGGTCTGATGGAAGACAAGGAAAAAGTCTTTTACACCATGGGTAATCAGCCGGCATTTGATCAGCATATGGTCGGTTGGCTCAATCATTTACGACAAGCTTCCCGTTCAGGCAAACATTCGCCTACCGAAATTATTGAATTGGAACATTGCCTGAATGAATTAAGACTGTTTAAAAGCAGTCAGGAAATCAAAAACATGCGCTATGCAGCCGAGGCCTCGGTTAAAGCGCATATACGAGCGATGCAATTCACTCAACCCGGCAAATTTGAATATGAAGTCGAAGCTGAATTGATTCATGAGTTTATGAAACATGGCTGTCGCAGCCCGGCTTATCCTTCGATTGTGGGTGGCGGTGAAAATGGCTGCATCCTGCATTACATCGAAAACGACAGTAAATTGAAAAACAATGATCTGCTGTTGATCGACGCAGGCGCTGAATACCAATGTTATGCAGCAGATATCACTAGAACCTTTCCGGTAAATGGTAAATTTACCCCCGAGCAGCGCGAGTTGTATCAAATCGTGTTGGATGCTCAATATGCTGCTATTGATGCAGTCAGACCTGGCAATCACTGGAATCAACCCCATGAAGCTGCTGTTCGAGTTCTTACGCAAGGCTTAGTCAGACTGGGTCTGCTACAAGGTGATGTTGAACAGTTAATAGAAGATCAGGCTTATCGTGAATTCTATATGCACCGCACCGGCCACTGGCTGGGTATGGATGTACATGATGTTGGCGACTATAAGATAGGTGGAACCTGGCGTTTACTGGAACCCGGCATGGTGCTGACAGTAGAGCCCGGTTTGTACATTCGTGATCCTGAACATATCGACAAAAAATGGCACTTCACCGGTATCCGTATTGAAGATGACGTACTGGTCACCAAAGATGGCCACGAGGTATTAACCGCTGGTGCGCCGAAGGAAATCGACGAGATCGAATCGCTGATGGCAGGAGTCCACTAAACTCGTGAAAACAGATTTTGATCTGGTGATTGTCGGTGCAGGCATGGTGGGTGCAAGTCTTGCACTAGCGCTGAAAAACAGTGATTTGAATATCGCCATCGTAGAAGCTCAGGATCTGCTTGCAGATCATCAGCCGGGATTTGATGATCGCGGTATTGCGTTGTCTTACGGGTCACAACGCATTTTTGAAACCATGCAACTCTGGCCTCAATTGGCTGAGAAAGCGACACCAATTCAAGGTATACATATTTCGGATCGTGGTCACTTCGGTGTGACCGTCTGACCGCTAAAACCGAAAATGTTCCTGCATTGGGTCAGGTCATGACAGCCAAACACGTGGGAATTCAATTAAATCAAGCTTTGCAGCAACATCCGACACTCACTATCCTGACACCACTACAGGTTGATGCCATTGAACAAACGGATACATCCGTTTGCGTAAGCTTATCGGATGGTCAGCTAATCACCACAAAATTACTGGTCGGTGCTGATGGGCAATTTTCTACCATTCGCGATTTACTGGGATTATCCAGCTGGCAACGTGAATATCAGCAAACAGCTATTACCACCAATGTTATTCCGGAACGTGCACATCAGAACTGGGCCTATGAGCGATTTACCGAAAATGGTCCCTTAGCATTACTGCCGATGTCTGAAGGTCGTTGTAGTCTGGTGTGGACCGTGCAAACCGGGGAAGAAAAAGCACTTTTAGAATGTGATGAACAGCAGTTTGCTGAACAATTGCAAAATGCTTTTGGATTTCGACTAGGTCATTTCAATAAAATCGGTCAGCGCAGCAGCTATGATTTGGGATTAATGCAGACCAATCAGCCCATTCAACAACGAGCAGTATTAATTGGTAACGCGGCGCATAGCCTGCACCCGATCGCCGGTCAGGGCTTTAATCTGGGATTACGGGATGCGGCGGTACTGGCAGAATTAATAGCGGCTCATCCTGAGGACTGTGGCCACGCCAGTGTGTTACATGATTATGCCGAGTGGCAGCAACGTGACCAAAATAAAGTCGTCAATGCGACAGATTTTCTGGTGAAAACATTCAGTAACAATCATGCGCTGCTGGGTCATGGCCGTTCGCTCAGTCTGGCATTACTCAACGGTCTTCCAACAGTTAAAAGCCAGTTGGCAAAAACCAGTATGGGTCTCAGCGGCAAACAATCCAGACTCAGCCGAGGCCTGCCATTATGAAAAATGACTATGATGTGATCATTGTCGGTGGTGGCATGGTCGGCACCACGTTTGCTCTGTTACTGGCCAAACAAACTGATTTAAAGATCGCCTTAATTGAAGCATATCTTCCAGCCAAGATCGCCATTGATGATGCCCCGCTTCAACGCGTCAGTGCGATAAATCCAGCCAGCCAGCAAATCCTTAATGAAATCAATGTCTGGCAGACACTCTACCCTTCTCGACTGGGGCCTTTTGAAAAAATGCAGGTTTGGGAAACATCGGGAAGTGATTTGCAGTTTTCTGCTGCAGATATCGGTGTTGATTATCTGGGTCATATCGTTGAAAACCAGCATATTCAACAGCAGACACTGGCAGCAGCTCAAAAGCACCCGCAAATTGACGTTATCTGCCTGCTCAGCCGCAACAATATCAACCCGGTCAACTCACCTTGGATAATGGTCAAACCTTAACCGCCGAATTAATTGTTGCGCAGACGGTGCTCGTTCCATACTACGTGAGCAAGCGGGAATTGAAAGCCGTGGCTGGGCCTATAAGCAACATGGATTGGTGGCCACCATACATACTGAAAACCCGCATCAAAAAACGGCCTGGCAACGTTTTTTACCGGGCGGCCCACTGGCGTTCTTACCATTAAATGATGCGCATTTATGTTCAATCGTCTGGTCATTACCAACGGAACAGGCAGAACATTTTAAAGCGATTGATAAAACCAGCTTTGAATTACAACTTGCTGAAACATTTGAATATCGGCTGGGTAAGGTTGAACTGGTATCAGAACGTGCCAGTTTCCCGCTCGCACTGTCGCATGCCAAAGAATATGTGAAACCGGGGTTTGCCTTATTAGGTGATGCAGCTCACACCATTCATCCATTGGCCGGGCAAGGTGTGAATATTGGGTTACAGGATGCTAAAGCTTTGGCTGAAGTCATTGCATGGGCAAGCCAGAATCAACGACAGATTGGTAGTCTGCACACCTTGAAAAAATATCAGCGCCATCGACTGGCCGAAAATCTGCAAATGCAATTCACTATGGATGGATTTCATCGACTGTTTACTCAAACTGCCAGTCCAATCAGCTGGTTACGAACAACCGGCATGCAGCAGGTGAATAAATCTCAATGGTTGAAGAACCGTATTATGCGTCAAGCGATTGGAGCGAAATAAGCTCAAATTAGATCGGCAAGAACATCATTGATGCTGCCTGCACCATAACCGTTTTTACCATGCGACCATTTTTCTGCGCCATAATCGCGGCCAGATTATCCTGGGTCGCAATCATGCCACCGATAATGCGTTGAAAGCTCAAATTCCGCGACTCATCCTGCAGGCTATCGCTGAGCAATAATCGTTTACCATTGGCATCGCGTTTTTCCGCCAGCATCCAGGCGGCAATTTCGATATTTCGTGCGCTGTTGTAGAGTTTTTGCTGATCCACTGAAGACAAATAATAAAATTCAGTTTGGTCATTATACGAAGCCATCAACATCCGCCGCATACCGACAGTGAATGCCAACACCCTGTCGCCATCATAATCTTCGGTCAGCGCCAGTCGAATGATTTCTGTCGCTTCAAACCCATCCCAGTTGGCAAAACCGACATTGGCCGGATAGATAAACAATCTGGCCACACTATCTTCCAGAGTTCGCATATGACGATCATGACGCTGGCTGGGATTTCGCTGATAAAGTTTGATCGTCAGAGTTTTCAAATCTTGCATCAGCCTTTGCTGGTGCAATTCAATCACTTCATCAATCTGACTTTTAGCTAAGCTGGAAACTGTTACTGGTTTGTAGTTTGGGTCTGCCGCACAACCCGTAAAAATAAATAACACACTACCAATCAATAAAAGCTTAGGCCATCGCATCAAATAGTCTCTCCTGAGGTTTACTGTCCTTTAAGCCTTCTATTTGTAAATAGGCCTGTACGGTTGCTGGCAGTGCGGTTTGCTCAGCATTACGCTCTGTTTCACGATTGGTCAGGCTGAAGTTACGAATATACCGTGCCTGCTGACTATTGTAATTATCCGTCACTCCGATAACCGGACGACTGATAACGGGTTGACGGTTTACATTATTGAATTCAGATTGTTTATCAAACAACACCGGCAGTCGAACAGACGACTCTTCCGGCTGTCTGCTCGGGGTAAAAAGTACCGGTAAATTGCTATTGATTTGCATCCGAAGTTACCGGTTTGCTCGATCCCTTAGAAGGTTTGTTACGTCGAGGACGATTGTCTTTATTGTTATCGCCACGTGATTTATTTTGGTGACGAGGTGTCGGATTACGTTCTGCTCTGATTCTCGGTTGCGGTGTTTCCAGTTGCTCATCAGAGCTTTGCGCTACCGGTAATTTATGTTTGATGTATTGCTCAATATCTGGCAACGAAAAGGCATATTCCTCACAAGCCAGACTTATCGCGATACCACTGGCGCCCGCTCTCGCTGTCCGGCCAGTTCGATGCACATAGTCTTCCGCATCCTGCGGTAAATCAAAATTAAACACATGACTGACTTCCGGGATATGTAATCCACGAGCTGCTACATCGGTGGCGACCAGATAGGGAAATTCACCATCCTGAAAATGTTTTAACAGACTTTCGCGTTTTTTCTGTGGTACATCACCGGATAGTAATGCCGCTTTGTAACCATTGCCTTCAAGATAACCCCAGACTCGTTCGGCAACTTGTTTGGTGTTTACAAAGACAATGCTACGCAAGGGTTGAATTCGTTTAATTAACGCCAGTAATAACGGGACTTTTTCTTCGTTTGACGGGTAATAAACCCACTCTTCTATCCGATCGCCCATCATTTTTTCCGGCTCAACCTGCACTTTTTCCGGATTATTCATATGCTCGTAGGCCAGCTCGGTCACTTTGTAACTGAGGGTGGCAGAAAACAGCATGCCCAAACGTTTTTCCGGACTTGGCAGGCGACGCAGGAAAAACCGCACATCTTTAATAAAGCCCAGATCAAACATTCTGTCCGCTTCATCCAGCACCACGACTTCAATATTATTGAGATTGAAAACCCGCTGTTTATGAAAATCCAGTAGACGTCCCGGCGTACCGATTAATACATCACAACCATCAGTGATAGCATCACGCTGACGTTGATAATCTTTACCACCATGAGCGATCACAATGCGCAATCCGGCCTCGCTGTTTAGTAATTCAGCATCTTTTACAATCTGAATTGCCAATTCCCGAGTAGGTGCCAAAATCAATGCGCGAGGTTGTTTGGAAGTTGGGTTTTGCGTATCTTGGGTCGATAAAAGGCGCTGAAAAGTGGCTAATAAAAAGGCTATGGTTTTACCGGTACCGGTTTGAGCCTGACCCGCGACATCGCGGTTTGCCAGCAATAAAGGAAGTGACTGCGCCTGAATCGGCGTGCAAAATTCAAAGCCCGCTTGCTGCAAGCCTTTCTGCAAGAGCGGATGAAGTGGCAGCGATGAAAATGCCGTGTCGGTGAGGTGAGCACTCATATAAATACTTGCATTACCTTTACTGATAAGAAAAAATGTTACTCAATGTTGGCTTGCGAGTATAGCGGTCCAATACTTTAGATACCACTGGAGATAAAACATGAGCGAAAACGTCACTAATGTGACCGATGGCGACTTTGACAGCCTGGTTCTACAGTCAGATATGCCTGTACTGGTCGATTACTGGGCTGAATGGTGCGGTCCCTGCAAAATGATTGCACCGGTTCTGGAAGAGATTGGCGCGGAATACGCAGGCAAATTGAAAGTCTGCAAATTGAACATTGATGAAAATCCGGATACACCACCACGTTACGGTATTCGCGGAATCCCGACATTGATGCTGTTTAAAGACGGTGAAGTGGAAGCGACTAAAGTCGGCGCTTTAACCAAATCACAATTGGCTGCGTTTCTCGACAGCAATATCTAAATTCGTGATGCACTCCTATCCCCACACCAGTGGGGATAGTTGTATCTATAAGATGCCTCACTTCACCCCGTGCATGTTAATGCCAGCTGATGCTGCTCCGGGCAACCACTCCGAATTGTTACGAAACTGATGGATGTATCTGAACTACTCGATGATCTGAACAAACCACAACGTGAAGCTGTTGCCGCACCACTCGGGCATACGCGTATTCTGGCAGGTGCCGGCAGTGGTAAAACAAGGGTTCTGGTCCATCGTATTGCCTGGCTGATTCAGGCCGAGGGCTTATCTCCTGCCAATATCCTGGCTGTTACCTTTACGAATAAAGCTGCCGCTGAAATGCGTGGTCGTATTGAACAAATGCTTGGTTATCCAATTGGCGGAATGTGGGTTGGTACTTTCCACGGTTTAGCGCATCGGTTACTGCGGTCTCATTGGCAGGAAGCAGGATTGCCCAGGGGTTTCAAATTCTCGACAGTGATGATCAACTGCGCATGATCAAACGTATTATCCGCGGCATGTCGCTGGATGAAGCGCAGTGGCCACCCAAGCAGGCACAGTGGTATATCAACGGACAGAAAGACGAAGGTCTCAGAGCAGCCCATCTGCAAGCCGGAGAAGATCCTTATTCGCAAAATATGCTGGCAATTTATCTGGCCTATGAGCAAGCCTGTGAGCGTGCCGGTGTGGTGGATTTTGGCGAATTACTGCTGCGCAGTCATGAGTTATGGCTGAAACGCCCTGATATTCTGGCGCATTATCAACAACGTTTTTCGCAAATTCTGGTAGATGAGTTTCAGGATACCAACACCATTCAATATGCCTGGATAAGAGTATTGGCCGGTCAGACCGGACATCTGTTTATCGTGGGTGATGATGATCAGTCGATTTATGGCTGGCGCGGCGCCAAAATTGAAAATATCCAAAAATTTCATAAAGATTATCCTGATGCCAGCACGGTCAGGCTGGAACAAAACTATCGTTCTACCGGCAATATTCTTGCCGCCGCCAACGCTGTCATTGCCAACAACAGTGAACGCCTTGGTAAAGAGTTGTGGACGGAAGACGCCGATGGCGAACCGATTCAGCTTTATAACGCTTATAACGAACGTGATGAAGCCGCCTATCTGGTACAAGAAGTTCGCAACTGGATGAATCAAGGTGGCAAGCGCAGTGAAGTTGCTGTGTTATACCGCTCTAATGCCCAGTCACGGGTGATTGAAGAAGCCTTGATGCAGTCAGCCGTACCTTATCGGGTTTATGGTGGTCTGCGCTTTTTTGAACGCGCTGAAATCAAGGATGTTTTGTCATATCTGCGTTTGATAAGTAATCGGCGTGACGATGCGGCCTTTGAACGCATTGTGAACATCCCCACCCGCGGTATTGGTGCAGCAACACTGACCCAGCTGCGCCAATATGCTCGCGAAACTAATCAATCCATGTGGCAATCTTCGGTGGATTTTTTACAGCAAAAAATCTTACCCGCCAGAGCTGGCAACGCCTTGTCGGCCTTTTTAACGTTGATTGATTCGTTAACTCCGGAAGACGACAGCATGTCGTTACATGAACTCACGGCTTTGGTTATCGATGAGAGTGGGCTACGTACCCACTTTGCCAAGGATAAGACTGAAAAAGGTCAGGGCCGTATTGAAAACATGGATGAGCTGATCAATGCCACCCGCGAATTTATGCGTGCTGACGATGAAGAAGAGATGCCATTACTGGATGCTTTTCTTGCGCATGCCGCATTGGAAGCCGGTGAAAACCAAGGTGATCAATGGCAGGACTGTGTACAGTTGATGACGTTACATTCAGCTAAAGGCCTGGAATTTCCAATCGTATTTATGGTGGGTATGGAAGAAGGTCTGTTCCCAGGTCAAAAATCGTCTGATGATCCACTCAGGCTCGCTGAAGAACGCCGTCTATGCTATGTCGGCATGACACGAGCCCGCAACACGCTGTATTTGCTCTACACCGAATCACGCTATTTATATGGGCAAGAAATGCATCCTCGCCCTTCCCGCTTCCTCAGTGAAATCCCTGTCGAGCGGTTGCATCAAGTTCGTTCTCAAAAAAATATGGCGGCGGCAGGTTTAACAGCTATTGCCAGTCGCAGCCATTCGGCTGATGATACGGGTTTCAGAACCGGTCAGCAGGTGATGCATCAAAAATTCGGGCCAGGCGTCATTATTGACACCGAGGGTAATGGCAGCCACGCCAGAGTTCATGTGAATTTCAAACAAGCTGGAAGCAAATGGCTGGTATTGGCGTATGCCAATCTTGAAACCTTGTAATTCAGGAAAACGATAATGCATTTATCCGTATGTTTACGCCGTTTAACTTTGTTGTTCAGTCTCGTGTTGCTTTCAGCCTGCGGAACCGATGATGCTGGCCCATTCGATGAGGAGATTGACACCAGCAAAGTTTATCGTTGGAAGATGGTAACTGCCTGGCCTCCAGGGTTTCCTGTATTACAGGAAGGTGCCGAACGCTTTGCCGCCAACCTAGAAGCTATGTCCAATGGACGACTCAAAGTCAAAGTTTTTGCCGGCGGTGAATTGATCCCGGCTTTACAGACCTTTGATGCCGTTTCACAAGGCACGGTTGAAATGGGTCATGGCAGTGCCTATTACTGGGCAGGCAAAGTGCCTGAAGCCCAGTTTTTCTCCACTGTGCCATTTGGTATGACACCGCGCGGTATGAATGCCTGGCTATATCATGGTGGCGGGTTGGAACTGTGGCGTGAAGTCTATGAGCCATACAATATCGTGCCTTTTCCTTTAGGCAATACCGGCATTCAGATGGGCGGTTGGTTTAATAAAGAAATTAACTCGATGGCCGATTTGCAAGGGCTAAAAATGCGTATCCCCGGATTAGGCGGCAAAGTATTTGCCAAAGCCGGAGGTAACCCTATCCTGCTGGCAGGCAGCGAGGTTTACACTGCACTTGAACGCAATACCATTGATGCGACTGAGTGGATTGCACCCTACCATGATCAACGTCTGGGGCTGCATCGTGCTGCGAAATTTTATTATTATCCCGGCTGGCAGGAACCGGGAGCCGTACTGGAACTGAGCATTAATAAACGCGCCTGGAATTTATTACCACCCGATCTGCAAGCGATTGTTGAAAATGCAGCAAAAGCTGAAAATCTACTCATGGCATCTGAAATGGAACAGAAGAATGTGGTTGCTTTGGCTGAATTACGCCAGCGTGACAATATTAGTATTGTGCCTTTTCCAGCCGATGTGCTGAATACTCTCAAACAAATCACTGAACAGACTTTGGCTGATGAAGCCGCTCAAAATCCTAAATTCAAACGGGTTCACGAAGCGTATAAAAACTTCCGTGAACAAGATGAAGATTGGGCTACTATTTCTGAAAAAGCTTATTTGGATATTCCATAATCATGGTTCTTATTATTTTTACTCGTGAAGGGCTGGACGCATTTAAGGCAGAAATCAGTGATGATATCTCAGCTATCTGGCACAACCCGCAGTTGCTGACAGAAGCTGAACACGAGCAGTTTCAAAACCAAGGTATCACCTGCATCGAATTGCCGCAGTTGATTGATGTTGATAATAACAAGTCAACATTATGGGCTTTGGAATATGTTGAAAAAAACAGTGACGATCAGGAGATTATGATTGAGTGCCCTTAATTTAGCATTCAGCCTGACACTGCTGCTGAATCTGGTTTTTGCGTCCACGCTGCATGCCAGTGAATGGGATCAGGCCCGCTTACAACTTGAAACACCTCAAACCATTACCGTTTATCGCGATGCCAATTGCCAGTGCTGTCATAAATGGATTGAGCATCTAGAAAAGCATCAATTTGAAGTGATTGATCAAATCAGCAATGACATGGCCAAGATAAAAGAGAAACTGGGCGTGCCTAACAGCATGGCTTCCTGTCACACCGCTGTGATTAATGATTATGTGATCGAAGGTCATGTGCCGGCTGATGATATAAAACAATTACTGATCGATAAACCTGCCCATATCACAGGTTTGTCTGTTCCGCAGATGCCAGTGGGCACGCCGGGCATGGAAATGGGGTTACGTAAAGATCATTTTATCGTGTTCAGTTTCGATGAGGATGCCCAGTATCAACTGTTTAATGCATATCAAACCAACGCCGAAAATAATTATCTGCCATTAAACCCAACTGAGTAATGGAGTTACTGATCGTCCTTGGACGAGTATTTTCCTCCGCCGCGGCTAACGTTTTCCAGAAACAATTCACCCATAAAGGTTTGCATTCACTGTTTATCGTGATGCTTTCCTATCTGGTGCTGGTTGCTATCAGCTTGCCTTTACTCTTAATGGTTAATCATAGCGCCATTAGTCAGGGGTTCTGGATCAATATCCTGCTGGCCGCCTTGCTGGATATGGCCGGTACATTGTTTTTAGTGTTGTCATTATCAAAAACTGATTTATCCGTGTTCGGCCCACTGAATGCTTATAAAGTGGTGTTTTCAATGATCCTCGCGGTGATTTTTCTGGGCGAAGTACCAAGCCTGCAAGGCTTCAGCGGCGTGATTATCATTTTGCTCGGCAGCTTTTTATTATTTCCGCCAGCAGCCAGTTCTACCTCAAACCGATTGTGGCATTTGTTCATACAACGTGGTGTGCAATATCGGTTTTTATCGATTCTGTTATTTTCGATTGGCACCTTGCCACTTAAAAATGCCGTGCTCAGTGGTGGCGCTTTAGCAACCACACTTTACTGGTGTTTGTTTGGTTTGCCATTATCTGTGGGTCTGTATTACTGGTTTGGTGGCAAGCGCTGGCAAATGGATTGGCAAGCCGCTAAACAACACCGTAGTCATTTTATTTGGTTGGGTAGTTTTATCTTTTTGATGCAATACACCACCATGCTGGTATTTTCGCAATTACTGGTGGCTTATTCGCTGGCATTGTTTCAACTCAGCATGGTGTTACAGGTATTTCTCGGCTACCGGATTTTTCATGAGAAACACTTACTACGCCGTTTATCGGCTTGTGGCGTAATGATTGCCGGCTGTTTACTGGTACTAACCACTTGAGTGACTGCTGCCTGGTTCAGGCTTGCTAAGGATATTGTGGTATATTGCCCGCCACTTCTATGCCTGTTGTGATCCCGCAGGCGCTTTCGACTGATAAGATAAACACCATGACTTTTGACGATCTCTTTCTTGATGATGAATTGATTGCCGCCGTTCGCGACAGTGGTTTTGAAAAACCCACTGAAGTACAACAGCTGGCAATCCCGGCATTATTGGCCGGTCAGGATGTACTGGCCTGTGCCGCTACAGGTACCGGGAAAACTGCGGCATTTATCCTGCCGATTTTGCAACGTCTCAATGATGAACGGCATAAACACGATCAGGCACGAATTCTTATTCTTGCTCCTACCCGTGAACTGGCATTTCAGATCCAACATGTGTTTCACCAGTTAGGTAAAGCTTTTAAACCAACCATCGCGATGCTGACCGGTGGCGCTTCGCCTTGGGCACAAGTGCAGCATGCCAGTGCTCAATGCGACATTATTATTGCCACTCCAGGTCGATTATTAAGCTTAGTAAATGATGAATCGGTTGATTTATCCGCAGTTGAACTGGTGATAATTGACGAAGCCGATCGCATGCTGGATATGGGTCAGGGACCGGATGTGTTGATGGCGCTCGCCGCGATTAAATCCAAATTCCAAGCCGGATTATTCTCTGCAACTTTAGCGGGTAGTGGTGTCAGAATTTTTGCTGAAGAATTA
Source organism: Methylophaga sp. SB9B (assembly GCF_004832235.1). Taxonomy (NCBI): domain Bacteria; kingdom Pseudomonadati; phylum Pseudomonadota; class Gammaproteobacteria; order Thiotrichales; family Piscirickettsiaceae; genus Methylophaga; species Methylophaga sp. SB9B. Next base: position 107,598 of record NZ_SSXS01000002.1, on the reverse strand, counting down.
CTTACTGATCCGCAGGAAATTCACATTAATGCGGCCAATCAATTGGCTGAGAATGTCACTCAGCAAGTGTATCTGGCCGATAACCGCGAACATAAACAGGCTTTGTTACTGGCATTTATTAACGCACCAGCCTGCCAGCGCGCTTTAGTGTTCTGTAATAAAAAAACCCGTGCCGAAGAAGTCTGCGACTGGCTGCAATCACAGAATATTTCCGCGCAGTTATTGCACGGTGATTTTGATCAATCGGTGCGCCGTGAGCGGATTCGTAAATTCCGCGCCGGCCAGATCAAGGTCACCGTAGCCACGGATGTTGCTGCGCGCGGACTGGATGTAGCTGATATTACCCATGTCATTAACTACGATCTGCCGTTTCGCGGCGATAACTATATTCATCGCATTGGCCGCACTGGTCGGGCAGATAAACACGGCACCGCCATCAATCTGGTTGAACCACATGATCTGAAAAATCTGGAACGGATTGAGTATCACCTGGGTCATGGCTTACCAATCCGCAAATTGAAAGGATTGGCGCCTAAGGCCAAAGCCAATAAGGCGCGTTCCAAAACCAAAGAGGAAAAACCGCGTTATATTCCGAAAAAAGACCGGCCAACTGAAGACAGTTAACCGGTATTACGCATGCCCTGTGATATGGCGCTGATACTGCGTAATAGCGGATCTCGCCATTTGGCGGTTTCAGTTTCAGTATAACCACCATGCCGATAACGTCTTAATAACAGCAACTGAATGTGATTTAACGGATCCAGATAAGCCTGGCGTCGACGCAAAGACAACGCTAACAATGGATTTTCCGCCATCAACTTATCCGCCCCTGTCAGTTGTAATAACTGACTAACCGTTTGCTGGTACTCCTGACGAATCACCTCTAATACTTCTGCTGCCTGTTGTTTATCAATACACAAGTCAGCATACTCCGCGGCGATCTCCATATCGGCTTTGGACAGCGACATCTGGGTATTACTGACCATCGCCCGGAAAAACGGCCATTCAAAATACATTTTTTGCAGAATATCGCGGCGGCTTGGATCTTCAGCAACCCACAGAGCAATTGCACTGCCGATGCCATACCAACCCGGCAAAGTGTGTCTGGATTGCGCCCAGGCAAACACCCAGCCAATAGCTCTGACAGAGGATTTAGAACGATCGCCCGCTTTGCGATGTGAAGGTCGTGAACCGATATTCATCAAGCCAATTTCGCTGATCGGGCAGGCTTCATAAAAATAATCCAGAAAGCCCGGTGTCTGTTCAGTGAGCTTGCGATATTGCTGTTCACCCAACTCAGCAAGTTGTTGCATGATGCCAAGATACTCGGTTTTTTCCTGCGCCGAATCAGTAACCAATCCCCTGCTCGCCTTGATCAAAGCAGAAACGCCCATACCAAGCTCGTAGGATGCGGTTTCAGTATTACCATATTTGAATGACAAGACTTCGCCCTGCTCGGTGAATTTAATCTGCCCATGAACGGTATCTACCGGCTGGGCCAGAATTGCATCATGGGTTGGGCCACCACCACGTCCAATAGTACCGCCCCTGCCGTGAAACATCCGACAACCAATGGCATATTGTTCGGAAAGTCGGCTAACCGTTTTCTGTGCCTGATATAAATTCCACGCCGATGCCAGAATGCCGCCATCTTTACAGGAGTCGGAATAACCGAGCATCACTTCCTGCATATTGCCTGAAGCCGTTAATAAAGTTCGATACTGACTGTTATCCAACAAGGCAGACATCACCGGCTCGATATGCTCTAAATCCTCAATGGTTTCAAATAAAGGAGCTACCCGAATATGACAGAACCAACCCTGTTCGTCCTGTCCAATTAAGTCGGCAAATCTGGCCAGCAGCATCACTTCCAGAATGTGACTGGCCTGATGGGTCATTGAAATTACATAATTACCAAACGCTTTTTCGCTGACTTCTACCCGCAGACGAGCAATCAGTCTAAATACATTGAGTATTTCCAGAGAATCCGGCTGCAAATCCCCGTAGATCTCAGGCAAGCGTGGAGCTGCCAATAAATCGCTCAACAGAGTCTGTCGCTCAGTTTCATTCATTTGCAGATAATGGCGATTGAGGCCGGTTAAAGCCAATATCTCACCCACTGCATCGGTGTGCTTGGAGGATTCCTGACGAATATCCAGGTTATACAGATAAAAACCAAAGGTTTTGACCAGTCGAATTAAATCAGTCAGCTCTGCAGCGGCAATCGCAATATCACCATTTTCCACCAGTGATCTATGTATCAGATGTAAATCTGCCAGAAATTCATCTTCGTTATGATAGGCCACGCCCAGGCTTTCAATTTGCAGATCCGGTCGAAAGAATTCTTCCAGCACTGCCAGATTATCTTTCAGCCGATAACGCATCATATAAAGCTTGCGCCGATAGGGTTCATTCACAAAACGTTGTGGATTGGTGGAAAATGCCCCGGTAAAACGTTGTTCACATTGCTCCATATTGGATGCCAATGCTTCGCTGATCTGACAAAGTGGTTGCGATTGAGTCAGAATAAAACTGAGTTTGGTGACATCATCCAGATAACGGCGAATCACCGTACGTTTCTGTAGGGCAATCGCCATTTCTGTTGTTTGCGCGGTGACAAAAGGATTGCCATCGCGATCGCCGCCAATCCATGAACCGAAGCGTAAGTAATCCGGCACCACAATCGGGGTTTCTGGATCCAACTCATCGCCATACACCCGGCGCAGCGCATTTTCTAGATTGCGGTAGGTTCTGGGCACAGCATCAAATAAACTGACATTGAAATAATACAAGCCGTTTTTGATCTCATCGCGTACCGACGGTTTAACCGCTCTTACTTCGTCAGTTGACCAAAGCAACTGAATTTGGCGTTTTAACTGAGCGCGAATCTGTTGCTGATCAAAATCCGTTAACAAACCATCAGTAAGCTTTTCATCAAGCAAAAACACCCGGCGTAACATCTCCATTACAGTCCGGCGTTTGGATTCTGTTGGATGTGCGGTAAACACTGGCATATAAACCAGTTTACCCAGCAACTCCTGCAATTGCTCCAGCGAAACACCCTCATTCTTGAACTGAGTAAGGGTATCAAGAAACGAGCCATGCCAGAGGCTCCCACCATTGCGCAGCTGAATTTGCCGGTTATGATGGTGATAGGCCTCTTCAGCTGTGTTGACCAGACTGAAATACAAGTTAAAAGCGCGAATGACTTCCCGTAACGTAAATTCATCCAGCGATTCAATTTTTTCTTTGAGTGTTTGACGCAATTCGGCATCATCTTCCTTACGCAGCCGGATAAAACCTTTGCGTAATTGTTCAACCGCCTGATAGACCTCATCACCGGATTGTTCGGCGATCACCTCACCCAAAAGATTCACCAGGAATCGGACATGGGCCCGTAAATCTTTATCGGTCAGCAGCTCTAATGCTGCGACGTTGCTGAAATCAACTTGCCGTGTTGTCATGAGTTATCCACTAATTGCTGATACAAATGCAGGTACACTTGCGCGCTGTTTTTCCAACTAAAGTCCTGCACCATTGCAGTCAGCATCATCCGTCGCCACAAACGGGGATGTGAAAATAATTCATCTACTTTTAACAGAGTATCGTACAAATCTTCTACAGTGGGCTGGTCAAATTTAAACCCCGTTGCCAACATTTGCTTGCGATTGTCTTCGTTGGCATCGACAACTGTATCCGCCAAACCACCAGTGTTTCGCACCACTGGTAACGTGCCATAACACAAACTATACATTTGATTTAATCCACAAGGTTCAAATCGTGATGGCATTAAAAACGCATCGGCACCCGCCTCAATTTTATGTGCCAACGCTTCATCATAACCAAATTGAATACCGACTTTATCAGGGAATTTGGCTCGTAAAACCCGCAGATCCTGCTCGAATCCCGCTTCGCCACTCCCCAGACAGACTAGTTGTATATCTTTGCCTTCGGTCAATAAACGATTGATTGCATCAATTGTTAGATCGACACCTTTTTGTGAAACCAATCGGCTTATCATGCCAAACAACAGTGTTTCCGCGGATTCAGGCAGAAAGAAATGCTGTTGCAAGGCTTTTTTATTAAGGGTTTTCGGGCGCAGCGTTTTAATACTGAATTGATGATCGATGAATTTATCGGTTTGCGGATTCCATTCATTAGTATCAATGCCATTAACAATGCCACTGAGCCGCGATTGTTCTGCCCGTAATGTCAGCAGTCCTTCCAGACCATAACCATAATCGTAATGACAGATTTCCTGCGCATAAGTCGGGCTGACACTGGTGATATGGTCAGCAAACACTAATCCGCCTTTCATAAAGGACATCATGCCGTAAAATTCGAGGCCCTCTACCTGCCACAACTGCTCAGGTAAATTAAGCGTCTCAAACACCTGACGGGAAAATAATCCTTGATAAGCCATATTGTGAATAGTAAATACTGAGGCTGGACGATGGCTTTGCAGACTTAACAAGGCTGGAACCAGTCCGGTCTGCCAATCATTACAATGCACTACTTCAGGCTGCCAGTTTAAACCGGCCTGCTCCATGGCAACCGCAACCACAACCCTGCAAAATAATGCAAAACGCGCGGCGTTATCATCCCAATCTGCGCCATCAGCATCACAATAAGGTCCGCCGTCACGGTCAAAATGTTCTGCTGAATCCACTAACCAGACAATTAATTCACTGTCGGGTAGTTTTGCTTGCAGGATATTTATGGGGTGATGATAACCTTCCAATTTAAAGGTTGAAACCAGCGGGCAGTCGCCTAACTGATTCAATGTGGCGCGATAGGCTGGCATGATAATTCGAATATCCTGCTGCATATGTGAAAGCGCTAACGGCAGACTGGCCGAGACATCAGCGAGACCACCGGTCTTCATAAGCGGATGAACTTCACTGCTGGCAAACAGAATTTTTAGCACGAGGCACTCCCATAATTGTACAATTGCTCAATTATATACGCTCAACGGCACAGTCACAGCCTTGTAACGGGAGAAACCATGCAACCTTGTACTATTGTTATCTTCGGCGCCACCGGCGATCTATCTCAGAAAAAACTACTGCCAGCTTTGTATCATTTACAAGCTGAGAATCGTCTAACCGATGACACTCGAATTATTTGTATGGGTCGTAAAGACAGTACCCAGCAAGAATGGCAAGACTTGGTCACAGAATACGTTTCCCCTAGGGTCCGTGGTGGTGTAAATAACGACCTGCTGCAAACTTTTTTGAACAAACTGCACTATTTAAAATGCGATATCAATGAAGCATTCAGTTATCACGAACTGAAAAAACTGATCACCACACCAGAAAATGGTTTCTCACAGAATATCGTTTTTTACCTCTCAATAAGCCCTTCACTTTTCAGTGTGGTCGGCGATCAACTCTCAGCCGTTGGTTTAAATCAGGAAACAGATGGGTGGCGTCACCTGGTAGTTGAAAAACCGTTTGGCTACGATCAAAAAAGTGCTGCGGAACTGGAACGTATTCTGCGTAAGAACTTTACCGAAGAGCAAACGTATCGTATCGACCATTACCTTGGTAAAGGCACGGTACAGAATATCTTTGTATTCCGCTTTGCGAATCTCTTGTTAGAACCTTTGTGGAATCATAAATACATCGACCATGTGCAAATCACCCACGCTGAACAGCAAGGTGTTGCCGGCCGGGCAGGTTATTATGATGGTTCAGGCGCTTTACGCGACATGATTCAGAGCCATTTATTACAAGTGATGGCATTGGTTGCGATGGAACCGCCAGCCGATATGGACGATGAATCATTACGCGATGAAAAAGTAAAAGTACTCAAATCAATCCGTCCGATTACCCACGATATCGTTGATCAACATGCGTTCCGTGGTCAATATGCGGCTGGTGAAATCAACGGTAAACCAGTCAAAGGTTATCTGGAAGAAGATGATGCGCCAGCAGGCAGTGTGACGGAAACCTATGCAGCAATGAAAATCTACATTGATAACTGGCGCTGGCATGGTGTGCCTTTCTATTTACGTACCGGCAAATGCATGCCTGAATCGAAAGCGATGATTGCCATTCGCTTTAAAAAACCACCATTGGAATTATTTAAAGATACTAAAGTTGGTGAAAGTCATGCCAACTGGATTGTTATGGGTCTACAACCGGACAACACCTTGCGCATCGAATTACAGGCTAAACAACCTGGCCTCGAAATGAAAGCGCATACCGTTGGCCTGGAGACGATGGAATCAGATGACATCAAACACAAGCTTGATGCTTATGAAGCCTTGATTCTTGATGCTATTCAAGGTGACCGTTCATTGTTTTTACGTGCTGACGAAGTCAATCTGGCCTGGAAAGTCGTTGATCCAATTTTGGAAAAATGGGCTGAAGAAAAAGATTTTATTCACACATACAAAGCTGGTACCTGGGGTCCTGAAGAAGTTAAACGTCTGCAGGACAACAGCTGTCACGCATGGCGTAACAATGCATAATTGCTAAATCAAAAAAACGGACATTGTCCGGTTTTTTTTGTATTTTAATTTTGTTCCAAGTCAAGTAAGGGCCTGCCCCAACTTTATTTTCATTTCGGCTTTCCATTCTTCTGTCCAAGTCGGCGCATCAGCTGGGAGCAATAAAACCACGGTTGAGCCCATATTAAATCGGCCCATCTCCTCGCCTTTATTCAAACGGATATGGGTGTCGGTGTAATGCCAGTCCAGGATATCTTTAGTGTAAGGCGGTGTAATCTCCCCTTCATGCCAGACCGTTTCCATACTGCCGACAAAAATAGCGCCTACCAGAATCAGCGCGATGGGACCAAAATCAGTTTGAAAAATCGTTATCACCCGCTCGTTACGAGCAAAAAGTCTTGGCACACCCCGCACGGTCAATGGATTAACCGAAAATAATTTACCGGGAACATAGCGCATCCGGGTTAACTTTCCGGAAATTGGCATATGAATGCGATGATAATCACGCGGTGACAGATAAATGGTGGCAAATTGACCACCATCAAACTGCGCAGCTAACTGCTGATCGCCGCCTAAAAGCTCTAACGTCGAATAATCATGGCCTTTGGCCTGGAAAATCCTACCCTCATAAATTGAACCTAATTGACTTATACACCCATCAACTGGCGAAACCAAAACATCACTACCGTATGCTATCGGTCTGCTGTCGGTTTTAATTCTGCGAGTGAAAAAAGCATTGAAATGCTTGTAATGACTTATATCAGGCTGAACAGCCTCACTCATATCAACTTTATATTGCTTGATGATGGTCGAAATGATCCGGTTTTTAAACCAAGGTTTTTGACATCGACAAATCTTGTGCATCAATCGTGACAAGCTATGTTGCGGCAAACAGTATTGCGGCAGGGTGAGCCAAAAATCTTTTTTACTGACTTTTGAGTCCTGAGTTTGCTTTTGATTGGTATTAGACAAATTGCCCCCTTTCACGCATTACCTAAGCTTGTCATAATCAACTACTGATATCACCAGCATCTTCGGTACAGGAGTATACCAATTCATGAACATTCTGCTGAACGCATTGATAATTACATTGCTCAGTCTCAACAGCTTTGCCACTTATGCAGGAGGTGGACAGTCGACACAACCGTTGTATTACGTAATTGAAGAACCCTTTACCATCAATTTTTTGCGGCAAAGTGATGAGAAGGCACGCTATCTGCAAATCAAAGTGGCGTTGATGTCAAAAGATCAGTCTATTCTGAGCAGCGCGGACAGTAATCTGCCAATGATTCAGGACACACTTCGTGTTCTTTTCGCTGAACAAAATATGGAAACCGTAAAAAGCCTGGATGGTCGTAGCGAGCTGCAACAGAAAGCTTACGAACGTATTAAAGCCATTTTTGAAGAAGAAACAGGCAACAGCAATCTCGAAGCAGTGTATTTCACCACCTTTCTCTGGCAATGATCAGGCACGGTATTTGCTTTGAATAATTTATCGATAGGAAATAGACAACATGGCTGAAATACAAAAAGATATCGAACTCAAGCAAGGCATGAGTAAGAAAACCAAAATCATCATGATTGCTGGGATTGTTGTTCTGCTGGCAGTCATTGGTGGCGGAGTTTACTGGTGGCTGAGCAAAGATGCAGAACCAGTGGATCCAGCTACGGCTCCAAAAGCCACCCCGGTATATCACGAGATTACTGCTCCGTTTATCGTCAATTTCTCAGAGCAAAGTAATAACCAAGTTCGTTATTTACAAATTAAGATGAAAGTCATGGCTCGCGATCAAGCGACGATTAATTTGTTCGCCTTGCATGAACCGGCTCTGGTGCATGAGTTGCTGATGTTATTTTATAGTCAAAATTATGACGAACTGAGCACCACTGAAGGAACACAAGCCTTACAACAGGCATCACTGGAAACCATTAATAATTTCCTGACGCAGCAGCAGGATTCTATCGCAGGTCTTGAAGCGGTTTATTTCACCAGTCTGGTAATGCAATAGTTATGGCCGTTCACGATATATTGTCGCAAGATGAAGTTGATGCCCTGTTAAACGGGCTGGGCGGTGACGATATTCAGAAGAAAGAACCGGAATTAGACGAATTCGGCAAACCTCGCCGCTACGACTTCGGTAACGAAGAACGCATTATTCGCGGTCGCATGCCGACCCTGGAAATGATCAATGAACGCTTTGCCCGCTATTTACGGATAAATTTATTCAACATGCTGCGCCGCTCAGCTGAAATTTCAGTTGGTGGCGTGCAGGTAATGAAATTCTCCGAATATGTGCATACGCTGTTTGTCCCGACCAGTCTCAATCTGATCCAATTGCATCCATTACGTGGTACTGGACTTATCGTTTTTGAACCCAAATTGGTATTCACCATTTTGGATAATTATTTCGGTGGAGAAGGTCGTTTTCAAGCCCGTATCGAAGGCCGTGAATTTACGGCGACCGAATTACGCGTGATCCGCATGGTGTTAAACCTGTGTTTTAACGATTTAACCGAGGCCTGGTCACCAGTGATGCCAGTTAAATTTGAATTCGTTAGTCATGAGGTAAACCCTCAATTTGCCAATATCGTTAGCCCAAGTGAAGTAGTGGTTATTTCAACATTCCATATCGAATTGGATGGCGGTGGTGGCGATCTGCATATCACTTTGCCCTACTCCATGCTTGAGCCGATCCGTGAATTACTCGATACCGGCCTGCAAAGTGACCGCTCAAACGATGATGGTCGCTGGGCCAAGTCCATGCGTGAAGAGCTGATGCTGGCAGATGTCACCGTATCAGCGATATTAGCGCAAACAACAGTCACATTAGAAGACGTTCGTAAATTAAAGGTGGGTGACATTATTCCTATCAGCATGCCGAAAACCGTGACCACTATGGTGGAAAATATTCCTGTATTTCGTGCAACCTATGGCGAACATAACGACAAAGCAGCGTTAAAAATTACTTCGATTATTGAACACCCAAAAGACACTACACCAAGCTATCAGTTGGCAAAGGCTAAAAAATAATGAGTGAAGATACTAAACAATCCGATCAGGATCTGGCTGACGAATGGGCAGCGGCATTAGAAGATCAAGACGATAATGATTCAGCTGAAGATCCATGGGCGGCTGCATTGGAAGAACAGGCAGAAGCCGAATCTTCTGCTGCACAAGCCAGTCCCGCGCCAATGGACAAATTGGCTGATGAGGGCAAGCCCAGATCTGAAGTTAACATGGATATGGTGTTGGATATCCCTGTCACCATCTCGATGGAAATCGGCCGTACCCGCATTAGTATTCGGAATTTGCTGCAATTAAGTCAGGGTTCAGTTGTAGAACTGGATCGTCTAGCGGGTGAACCGATGGATGTGCTGGTCAACGATACATTGATCGCCCATGGTGAGGTGGTCGTGGTCAATGATAAATTTGGTATTCGACTGACTGACGTCATTAGTGCTGCTGAGCGGATTAAAAAACTGCGATGAAATATCGGCACGTTATTTCAGCTGCTCTGGTTTCCTTGTTGCCGGTAACAGTAAATGCAGAAACCATGAGCTCTGCTCCGGTCACTGCCAGCACGTTATTACAAACCATATTTGGTTTAATCGTAGTGCTTGCGGTCATCCTATTTCTCGGCTGGATGTTAAAACGCAGTCAATTGTTTCACGCAACACATCATGGTCAGCTCAAAGTTCTGGGCGCCATTTCATTAGGAGCCCGCGAAAAAGCGGTTTTGATACAAGTCGGTGAACAACAATTGTTACTCGGCGTAACGCCTCAGCAAATTAATACCTTGTATACCTTGCCTGAACCGTTATCGGTACGGGAAATACCCACCAAAACCGGTGACTCTTTTGCTGATCGTCTCAAACAAATGATGCAGCAGCGAGGCAACTCATAATGCGTTTTGGATTGTTGCTGATCTGTATGCTGCTGCCAGGGCTGGCATTAGCAGAACCAGGGATTCCGGCTTTGACCTTGTCTACCGGCGAAGATGGCTCTCAAAGTTATTCGTTAACCCTGCAAATCCTCGCTTTGATGACCGTGCTGACACTTTTGCCAGCCGCGCTGTTAATGATGACGTCTTTTACCCGAATCATTATTGTGCTGGCGATTCTACGTCAGGCCATGGGTGTGCAATCAACACCTTCTAATCAAATCATGATCGGTCTGGCTTTATTTTTAACTTTTTTTATCATGTCGCCGGTCTTCACTAATGCCTACGAAACCGGTGTAAAACCCTACTTGGATGGTGATATTGAAGCCACCCAAGCGATAGAACGGGTCAGTCTGCCATTTCGTGAATTCATGCTGGCACAAACCCGTGAGAGTGATATTGAATTATTTGCCGAAATTGGTGGCTATGCAGCTATTGAGAGTCCTGAAGATGTGCCGTTTAGCTTATTGCTACCGGCGTTTGTAACCAGCGAGTTGAAAACTGCTTTTCAGATTGGTTTTCTGATTTTCGTCCCCTTTTTGATCATCGATTTGGTGGTTGCGTCAGTACTGATGGCAATGGGCATGATGATGTTATCGCCAATGCTGATTTCCCTACCGTTTAAACTCATGTTATTTGTCTTGATCGATGGTTGGGCGTTATTAATGGGAACGCTGGCTTCCAGCTTTTATATCTAGCCATGACGCCTGAAACCGTTTTAACCGTGATGCAACAAACGTTGGAAGTGATTACCTTGCTTATCATCGTTATATTAATACCGGCATTAACAGTAGGCTTAATGGTAAGTATGTTTCAGGCCGCGACATCGATAAACGAACAAACCTTAAGCTTTATTCCTAAATTACTGGTAACTATTCTTGTCTTAATGGTTGCTGGGCCTTGGATGCTGAGTTTGGTGACCAACTACACCATCCGTCTTTTTGAAAATATTCCCTATCTGCTAGGTTAACGATGAACCTGTCGATCGCAGAAATCAGTGCGATACTTGGTGTATATCTACTACCCTTGTTTCGTATTGGCGGCATGGTGATGGTTGCCCCTATTTTCAGCAGTAACTTTATCAATGTCCGCACCAGGCTGATTATTGCTGTGGCCATCACCTTAGTTGTGGTTCCAACTATCAACACCCCGATACCAGTGGTCTCACCTTTAAGTGCTCAAGGCATCTTACTAATTGCCCAGGAAGTGATGATTGGCATCTGTATGGGGTTTATGTTGCAACTGTTAATCAATGCTTTCATTGTCGCAGGGCAAATTATTGCTATGCAGATGGGGCTTGGTTTTGCTTCCATGGTTGATCCGCAAAATGGCACCACCGTTCCGGTTATCAGTCAGTTTTATATGATTTTCATCACCTTGATGTTTCTCAGTATCAATGGGCATCTCGTGCTGATTCAGGTCATGGCGGAGAGTTTTATTAGCTTACCCGTTGGCGCAGGGGGCATTGCTGTTGAGAGCTTTCGGGATATCGCCAGCCTGGCCAGCTGGATGTACGCTGCAGGTGTCATAATTGCTTTACCGGCAATTGGCTCGTTGATGATGGTGAATCTGGCTTTCGGTATTTTATCCCGTGCGGCGCCACAAATCAGTCCATTTTCCATCGGTTTTCCGTTAACCATCGGCTTGGGTTTTGTGATTATTTATATCACCTTGCCTGCAGTCGGTAATCATCTGGTCAATTTTGCTGATCAGATGCTGCAAATGATTCGTCTGTTGGTGATCAACAATGGCTGAACAAGATAGCGGTCAAGAACGTAACGAAGCCCCCTCGGGCAAACGACTTCAGGATGCTCGTGAAAAAGGTCAGGTTCCCCGCTCACAGGAATTAAGTACAGTTGTGGTGTTAGTTGCCAGTGCGGTGGCAATGTTGTTTGTCGGTGGCAATTTAATCAGCAGTCTCGGCGAAGTGATGACGCAATCATTCTCGCTTAATCGCAAGCTGATCATGGACCCTCACATGATGGCCCAACAACTTATCCTTGCTTTAAAAATCATGGCCTGGGATGTCGGCAGTTTTCTTGCCATTACCCTGATAGCAGCTCTTTCCGCCCCGGCATTGATTGGTGGCTGGAATTTTTCCACACAGGCTATTGGCGTCAAACTTGAGAAGATGAGCCCTCTTCGCGGCATTAAGCGGATGTTCGGGCCCCAAGGTCTGGTTGAATTGAGCAAAGCCCTCGGTAAGTTTCTTCTGGTTGGCAGTATCGGCACGCTGATTTTGTGGAATCTGCGTGACCGATTATTGACACTGGGTCGCCAGGAAGTTCACTCAGCGATGACCGAGTTAGGTTATATCGTGTTGTGGGGATTTTTAGCCATTTGTGCCAGCCTGATTTTGATTGCATTGATTGATGTTCCATTCCAGAAATGGAATCACACTAAACAACTTCGTATGACGAAACAGGAACTTAAGGACGAAAATAAAGAAACCGAAGGTAGTCCTGAAGTGAAAGGACGGATCCGCAGAATGCAGATCCAGTTATCGCAACAGCGCATGATGCAGGATGTTCCGCAAGCCGACGTTATCATTACTAACCCCACACACTATGCCGTGGCGCTGCGTTATGACCAATCAAAATCCGGCGCGCCTGTTGTGCTGGCCAAAGGAACTGATCTGATTGCTCAACAAATCAGAATGGTCGGTGATAACCACGAAGTCCCCATTATATCTGCTCCTCCGCTGACTCGAGCCGTCTATTACAGCACGGAAATCGGTCAGGAAATTCCATCTGGTCTATATATTGCAGTAGCCCAGATATTGGCGTTTGTCTTCCAATTGAGACGTTACAAAAACACTGGCGGTAATAAGCCAAATCTCAATACTGAAGACCTGCCGATACCTGATGAATTTAAACGAGATGAGTAGTCAATGGAGAATACAAGCCTGACAAGCCGTTTAGGCGTAGCGCTAAACGGTAATGTCGCGACACCAATGTTTCTGGTGGCCTTGCTGGCCATGGTGGTCATTCCCCTACCGGCATTTATGCTGGATATGTTATTCAGTTTCAATATTGCATTATCACTGACCATCGTGCTGGCCAGTGTCTATGTCAGAAAACCTCTACAGTTCGCTGCATTCCCAACCATTCTGTTATTGGCAACCCTTTTAAGACTTGCTCTGAACGTAGCTTCCACCCGTATTGTTTTGTTGGAAGGTCATACCGGAACAGCTGCTGCAGGCGATGTTATTGAAGCGTTTGGCTCCTTTGTTATTGGTGGTAATTACGCTGTCGGTCTGGTGGTGTTTGCAATCCTGGTCATCATCAACTTTCTGGTAGTCACCAAAGGTGCTACCCGTATCGCTGAAGTTAGCGCTCGTTTTACCCTTGATTCGATGCCCGGTAAACAAATGGCGATTGATGCTGACTTGAATGCCGGATTGATTGATCAGGATGAAGCGCGTCGCCGTCGTGAAGAGATCATGCAGGAATCGGATTTTTACGGCTCAATGGATGGTGCCAGTAAATTTGTCCGTGGTGATGCGATTGCCGGGATATTGATCTTATTTATCAACATCATCGGTGGTTTTATTATCGGCGTGATGCAACATGGTTTGACTTTTTCCGAAGCAGCTCATAACTACACATTGCTCACCATTGGTGATGGCCTGGTCGCACAAATTCCTTCGTTGTTATTGGCTGCAGCTGCCGGTTTATTGGTTACCCGCTCAACCGCAGATCAAGACATTGGTGAGCAGATCTTCTCTCAGCTGCTAAAAGAGCCAAAAACACTGGCGATTACTTCCGGCATTATCGGTGGTATGGGTCTCATACCTGGTATGCCGAATGTGCCGTTTTTGCTACTGGCGGGTGCCGGAGCTGGAAGTGCCTGGTTGATTGCGCAGCGTCAAAAAGCCGCCACGCTGGCGGCAGCCCCTCCACCACAACAGGAATCCAGTCGAGAACAACGTGAACTCAGTTGGGATGATTTAAGCCCGGTTGATCCGATTGGTCTTGAAGTCGGTTATCGACTGATTCCTCTGGTCGATAAAAACCAGGGCGGACAATTGATGAATCGCATCAAAGGCATCCGCAAAAAAATCTCACAGGAAATGGGTTTTTTAATTCCACCAGTACATATTCGCGATAACTTAGATTTATCGCCTACAGCCTATCAAGTCACGTTATTTGGTGTGACATTTGGTGAGGCAGAAGTTTATCCGGATCGGATGCTGGCTATTAATCCTGGTCAGGTGTTTGCTCAGTTGGAAGGTATTCGCACCAAAGATCCTGCGTTTGGTCTGGATGCCATCTGGATTGAGCCTAGCCAAAGAGAACATGCTCAGGCTCAAGGTTACACCGTGGTAGATGTCGACACAGTGATAGCAACGCATTTAAGCAAAATTTTGCAGAATCATGCACATGATTTACTGGGCCGCGAAGAGGTACAGCACCTGCTGGATAATCTCGCCAAAATCGCGCCAAAACTGGTGGAAGGTCTGGTGCCAGACACCGTGCCTCTTGGCACCGTTCAAAAAGTGTTGCAAAACCTGTTACAGGAAAATATTCCAATCCGTGATATCCGCACTATCAGCGAAGCAATTGCTGAGCAAGCAGCGCGCAATCCGGACCCCGAAGCGATTACCGCCGCGACCCGCATGGCATTGGCACATTCTATTGTCCAGCACATCAACGGCACCCAACCCGATTTGCCAATCATCACTTTGGATCCAGAGCTGGAACAGATATTGCTAAAAACATTACAAGCTTCTGGAGAAGGTGGCGCAAGTTTGGAACCGGGACTCGCAGAAAATATGCATAAAAATTTACAAGATGTTGCACAAAGACAGGAAATGTCCGGTGAAGCTGCCATTTTGGTGGTTCAGGCAGGCTTACGAGGCTGGATTTCCCGCTTTATTCGACATGCGATACCTGGACTACATGTTTTGTCCTACAACGAGATTCCAGATGATAAACAAATACGCATTGTGGCAAATGTGGGTCGATAACAAGAAGGTGATGTGATGAAAATTAAACGTTTCCAGGCGGCAGATGTACGTCAGGCAATCCGCGAAGTACGTGAAGTACTTGGACCGGATGCCGTTATCCTCTCTAATACCCGCGTTGATGGCGGCGTGGAGATTGTGGCTGCAACAGATTATGACGAGACGCAGTTTCGTCGTCAGGCCACAGTGACTCGTCAGGTTGTCGACGAACCCAAAATTGAAATCGACCCGGTCCAACCGGCTGCACCTGCTTATGTCACACCACAACAAAATATATGGTCACAGGAACCAACGCTGGTACAGATGCGTAAGGAAATTGCCAGCCTGCGGGATATGCTGCAAAACCAGTTATCCGATTTGACCTGGAAAGACATGGCCAGACAAAGTCCGACGCAAATGCAGGTATTGCAACGGCATATGCGTATGGGAACCGATGTCGAACTCGCCAAGCAACTGGTTCAGGCCAGTCAGGGAATTGATGATTTGGAAACCGCATGGCGTCAATCACTTGGTAAATTGGCGGCGCAGATTCCGTTGTCCAATCAGGACATCATTGAAAAAGGCGGCATTATGGCGCTGGTCGGTCCGACCGGAGTTGGCAAAACCACGACCATTGCCAAACTGGCAGCGCGTTGTGCATTGAAACATGGCGCACGCCAGGTCGGCCTAATCACCACTGATTGTTATCGTATCGGTGGACAAGAACAGTTACGTAGTTATGCCCGTATTCTGGGCGTGACGTTACGCGTAGCACGAAATCATCAAGAACTCGGCGAAGCGCTTAACGATATGCTTGATCGGCGCTTTATCCTGATCGATACTGCAGGTATGAATCCACGTGATATTCAGTTAACCCAAAAAATCGCCATGTTAATGCAGCATTCGCCGCGCATCCGTCATTTCCTGACGATCTCTGCAACCACCCAAAACCCTGCTCTGAGTGATATCATTAAAGCGTTTTCGCACCTTAATTTAAGCGGCTGCATACTCACTAAAACTGATGAAAGCAGCAGCCTTGGTGGTGCGGTATCTGCAATTATTCGCCATCAACTGCCTCTGGCTTATGTCTGTGATGGTCAACAAGTGCCTGAAGATCTCGGTCTGGCACGACCTAACAGCTTAGTCAATCAAGCCAGCGAGTTGATGCAATCTGAACAACAAGCACTGGATCCTCAAACCGTATCCAGTTATGGAGGTTTTGCCGCTTATGGCTGACGCACCCCAAGATCAGGCAAGTGGTCTGCGAAAAATGACTCATGTGCCAAAACCCGTGAAAGTAATCGCGATTGCCAGTGGTAAAGGTGGCGTGGGTAAAACCAATGTGACCGTTAATATAGGCGTTGCTTTGGCAACACAGGGAAAAAAAGTTGTGTTGTTGGATGCTGATCTGGGTCTGGCTAACATTGATGTGATGCTGGGTCTGCACCCGCAATTCAACCTGCTGCATGTGCTTGAGGGTGATAAAAGCCTGAAAGATATTATGGTTGACGGCCCTTCCGGTTTACAGATTATTCCTGCCGCTTCTGGCGTTAAAAAAATGGCTGAACTCAGCCCGGCTGAACATGCCGGCATGATTCAGGCATTCAGTGAACTGGATGATCATATTGATATTCTATTGATCGACAGTGCTGCAGGCATTGCCGACAGCGTCGTCAGTTTTACCAAAGCCGCCCAGGAAGTGATCGTTGTGGTTTGTGATGAACCCGCCTCCATCACCGATGCCTATGCACTTATCAAACTATTGAGTCGCGAACATGGTGTCGAACGTTTTCATATTATTGCCAATATGGGACGCAGTATTCAGGAAGGTCGTGAATTGTTCGATAAAATATCACTTGTTTGTGACCGTTTTCTGGATGTGACCTTAAACTTTATGGGTATTGTGCCGTTTGATGAAGATCTCCGTCGGGCAGTCAAAAAGCAACGTGCTGTGGTTGAGTTTTTACCCCGCAGTAAATCTGCAATTGCCTTTCAGCATCTGGCCAAAAAAATTGATTATTGGCCTGTCGCCAAACAACCTAGGGGGAATATGGAGTTTTTTGTAGAGCGTCTTATACAGGCTAGCTTGGAAGCCGGTTAGGATGATTGGTGTAAGCATGTACCCCAACCATGTATCAGAGCTCACTCAGCATCAGCTCATTGAGCAGCATGGTGGTTTGGTAAAACGTATTGCTTATCACCTGGTGGCACGTTTGCCTCACACAGTAGATGTAAATGATTTAATTCAGGCAGGCATGATTGGTTTACTGGATGCTTCTCACCAATATAAAGCCAGTCAGGGCGCCAGCTTTGAAACCTATGCGGGAATTCGCATTCGTGGCGCGATGCTCGATGAAATTCGTCGTAATGATTGGGCACCACGTTCGGTACATCGTAAAGCTCGTGAGATTGCAGAAGTTATGCATCAACTGGAACAACAGCTTGGTCGATCGCCTCTTGATTTGGAAGTAGCCAATGCGATGGACATTACACTGGAAAGCTATCACCAGCAATTGCAGGATGCATCAGGACATCAGGTGTTCAGCCTGGATGATATGACCGATAATCAGTTAACAGATGGTGATGCATTTGGTAGCGATGAAATTGGACCGGCTGAAATAGCCGAAAATAGCAGTTTTGAAGAAGCTCTTGCCGAAGCGATTGATGCGCTGCCTGAACGTGAACGGTTATTGATGAGCCTGTACTATAATGAAGAATTGAATTTAAAAGAAATTGGTGAAGTACTCGGCGTCAGTGAGTCACGGGTCAGTCAAATCCACACGCAAACCGTGGTGAGATTGCGTAGTAAGCTTCGCGATTGGATGCAGTAATTTTGGGAGGTATACCTTGGATAAAAATATGAAAATCCTCATTGTGGATGACTTTTCTACAATGCGACGGATTATCAAAAATCTATTACGCGATCTTGGTTTCAATAACACCATTGAAGCCGATGATGGTTTAACCGCCCTGCCCATTTTAAATGCCGGTGGCATTGACTTTCTAGTGACCGATTGGAATATGCCAGGCATGCAGGGAATCGATCTGCTTAAAACCGTGCGCGCCGATCCTAAATTATCGACTTTGCCGGTACTAATGGTTACTGCCGAGACTAAGCGAGAACAAATTATTGAAGCCGCTCAGGCTGGCGTCAATGGATATATTGTCAAACCATTTACTGCCGCTACATTAAAAGAAAAAATCGAAAAAATATTTGAACGTATTAACGCCCAATAACCCGTTGGAAAGGAATTTATGGAAGCTCTGAATAAAACAGAACAACTTGAAGCCGCGCGGGCGCTGATTAATGCGATTGAACAGGATGACGATGATCGTATTAAAACAGAACTAATGGCCTTAACCAATGCTCGTGAAAGTGCGTTATTTCAGCAAATTGGCAAACTGACTCGCGAACTTCATGAAGCATTGAATAATTTCAAAGTTGATGCCCGACTAGTTGATTTGACTCACAATGATATGCCGGATACTCGGGATCGTCTGAACTACGTTATTCAAACTACCGAAGAAGCTGCACATAAAACACTGGGGTACATTGATAAAACCCTACCTTTGGCTAATGAATTGAAACAAACTGCCGCTAAGCTCAATGAAAGCTGGCAACGCTTTCGAAATCGGGAAATGTCAGCAACAGAATTCCGAGATTTGAGCCGGGAAATTGAAGCTTACTTACCTGTGGTGACTATGCATGCTGGAGAAATACACAATAACCTATCTGAAATGACCCTGGCACAGGGCTTTCAGGACTTAACTGGACAGGTTTTACGCCAGGTCATTGGACTGGTCGGAGAAGTTGAAACCAATCTGGTGAAGCTGGTTAAGGTGGCAGGACAACCTCAGCAAAGTGGAGAAACGAAGGCTGTTGATCCCTTAAAAGCAGAAGGACCGCAGATAAACGCTAAAAATAAACCGAATGTGGTCAACAATCAGGACGATGTGGATGATTTGTTATCCAGTCTTGGTTTTTAGAAGGACAGGAGCATGGCCTTAGATACAGATGATGAAATTCTGCAGGATTTTCTGGTTGAGGCAGAAGAAATTCTTGATGGATTGAATGAGCAATTAGTTGCTCTGGAAACCCAACCTCAAGATAAAGATTTACTGAACTCCATTTTTCGAGGCTTTCACACCATCAAAGGTGGTGCGGGTTTTTTAAGTCTCGAGGCCATGGTTAACCTGTGTCATAAAGGTGAAGATGTTTTTAATCTGTTACGCCAAGGTGAACGCCTGGTGGATGCAGAAATGATGGACACCTTTCTCAAGGTATTGGACAGTCTTAACAGCATGTTTGCTGAGGTAAAAGCAGGCTCCTTCCCTACTGAAGCCGATCCGGAGATTATTCAACAATTAGCAGCCTATTTATCTGGTGATGCCCCTGTGGCCGCAGCTGAACCAGAACCCATTCCTGAACCTGAACCCGTCGTTGTTGCAGCTCCAACTGATAATTCTGCAGCTGGTGATGATATTACGGATGACGAATTTGAAGCCTTGTTGGATCAACTTCATGGCAATGCCGCACCAGGCATTACTCCACCCGCAGCACCGCCCAAAGCAGAGCAGGTCAAAACAAGCGGTAATGACGAGATTTCTGAAGAAGAATTTGAAGCATTATTAGACGAATTACAAGGTAAAAAACCTGCCGCTAAAACTCCAACTCCAGCGCCAGCGCCAAAAGCAAAGGTCGAGCCGGCAAAACAGCCTATTACCCCGAAAATTGATACAACGTCATCAGACGATGATGGTGACAGCATAACCGCTGTAAAACCTGCCGCTGCAGCGCAGGCAGCAGCACCTCAGGCAAAAGCAGCAGCCGATACCAGTGTTCGGGTGGATACTGCAAGACTTGATGAAATTATGAATATGGTGGGTGAGCTGGTATTGGTACGAAACCGTATCAATACGCTCGAAGCCGCTTTTGAAAATGAAGAAATGGCTAAGGCAGTAAACAATCTGGCTGTAGTCACTGGCGATCTACAAACCGCGGTAATGAAAACCCGCATGCAGCCAATTAAAAAGGTGTTTGGCCGTTTCCCTCGCGTTGTACGTGATTTAGCTCGCAGCTTGAGAAAAGATATCAATCTTGAGTTACGTGGTGAAGAAACCGATTTAGATAAAAACCTGGTCGAAGCCTTGGCTGATCCACTAGTGCATTTGGTTCGTAATGCGGTTGATCATGGCGTTGAAATGCCGGATGCGCGTGAAGCTGCTGGTAAACCTAAACAAGGCCAAATCGTTCTCGCAGCGGCACAGGAAGGTGACCATATTCTGTTAACCATTTCAGATGATGGTGCTGGTATGAATCCTGAAGTGTTGCGTCGCAAAGCCGTTGAAAAAGGCATGATGGATGAAGAGGCAGCTTCCCGACTAACTGAATCCGAATGTTTTGCGCTGATTTTTGCTCCAGGCTTTTCTATGAAACAGGAAATCTCTGATATTTCCGGTCGTGGTGTGGGCATGGACGTGGTCAAGACCAGCATTTCCAAACTAAACGGCGTGATTGATATTCAGTCTGAAATCGGTAAAGGCACAACACTTTCAATTAAGGTGCCATTAACCCTGGCCATTATGCCCACTTTGATGGTGATGCTGGGCAATCAGATTTTTGCTTTTCCGCTAGTCAGTGTGAATGAAATTTTTAACCTCGATTTGAATAAAACCAATACCGTAGATGGTCAACAAACGGTTATCGTAAGAAACAAAGCTTTGCCACTATTTTATTTGCGTAAATGGCTCAACAAACAGAATGTTGCAGAACGTAAAGCAACGACTGAACATGTCGTTATTGTTAACGTTGGCACACGTAAAGTAGGTTTCGTTGTTGACCAACTGATAGGACAGGAAGAAGTCGTCATAAAACCTCTTGGCGCCCTTTTGCACGGCACCAAAGGTTTTGCTGGAGCAACCATTACCGGTGATGGACGTATTGCACTTATTCTCGATTTCCCAGAGTTAATGAATACCTACGCACATCGAAATTATTAAGGATATTTGTGACTGTAAAGGTACTGATTGTTGATGATTCAGCATTTTTCCGCCGGCGACTGACTGAAATCATTAACGCCGATCCGCGGCTGGAAGTTATTGCCAGTGCCGCTGATGGTTTGGAGGCGGTAGAACAGGTATCTCGTTATAGACCCGATGTGGTCACCATGGATTTGGAAATGCCTCTACTGGATGGTATTGGCGCCGTCAAGAAAATCATGCGACGACGTCCTACTCCGGTATTAATGCTGTCAACATGGACAACTGATGGTGCCAAAGCAACTCTGGATGCTTTAGATGCAGGGGCTATGGACTTTTTACCAAAACGGTTTGAAGATTTAGCCCAGGACAAGGCCAGTGCCCGCCAAAAACTCTGTGATCGCATTAATTTTCTGGCAACCCATTCCAAGCCCAATAAACATACATCCATTGTTAAAGCTCCGGAACAACCCGCCACACCCGTTATTCCTGCTGAAAAGAAGAAAATAGAATTAGTGGTGATTGGTACATCAACCGGTGGGCCAGTAGCGTTACAGAATGTTTTGTCACAATTGCCGGCTAATTTTCCATTTCCGATTATTCTCCTGCAACATATGCCAGCGACATTTACACCATCATTTGCTGAACGATTAAATTCACAATGTGATATTCAGATTAAAGAAGCTCAACAAAATGATCCTCTACGCCCGGGGGTTGCTTATTTGGCACCTGGTGGTCAGCAGTTATTACTTAAAGGTCGCCGCGGTCAGCTCTATTTGCAGGTAGACCCAGGCCCTGAAACTGCTACTTACCGACCCTGTATAGATGTCACTCTGGAATCAGTGTCACAGATTTGTCCGGCACAAACCCTGACCATTATCCTCACCGGAATGGGGGCCGATGGTTGTGAAGGTGCAATAAAAATGCATCAAAAAGGCGCGACTATATGGGCTCAGGATCAACAAAGCAGTACCATCTATGGCATGCCTATGGCCGTTGCCAAAGCAGGTATAGCAGATAAAATTTTGAGTCTGACGGAAATTGGTAAACTACTGACGGCGCTTAAATAGCCATGGATATTCTCAGCATACTGGGCTTATTGATTGGGTTTGGCGCCATCATTGTAGGCCAGTATCTGGAAGGTGGTCATCTCGACACCATTCTTAACGCCGTAGCGCTGTTAATCGTGTTGGGCGGCACGCTCGGTGCGGTAATGTTACAAACGCCGATGAATACCTTTATCCGTGCGCTTAAAATGACCGTGTGGATCTTCAAGCCTCCCCAACAATCCGCTAAACGATTATTAGAAAAAATTCTCGACTGGAACCAAATCGCCCGACGTGAGGGTTTACTCCGTTTGGAGGCAATGGCCTTGCAGGAATCAGATATCTTTACGCAGAAAGGCTTGCAGCTTATTGCCGACGGTGCCGAGCCAGAAATCATTCGGGAGATTTTGGAAACCGATCTCGATATTATGGAAAACAACGATTTACAGGCAGCTAAAGTCTATGAGGCCATGGGCGGTTACTCGCCGACCATAGGTATCATTGGCGCAGTATTAGGACTGATACATGTGATGGGAAATCTAGCAGATCCTTCATCTCTGGGCTCTGGTATCGCAGTGGCATTCGTGGCTACTATCTATGGTGTCGGCTTGGCAAATTTATTGTTTTTACCAATTGGTAACAAACTCAAAACGCTGGTGCAACGGCGCACCCAATTACAAATGATGTTGATAGATGGTTTGATCAGCGTGGCTGACGGAGATAATCCACGCAATATCGAGAGCCGTCTGCAGGCATATTTAAGTTAATTATGGCCCGCAGAAAACGCTATGAAGAACACGAAAACCACGAACGGTGGTTGGTTTCCTATGCTGATTTCATTACCTTGTTATTTGCGTTTTTTGTAGTGATGTATTCCATCTCGTCGGTCAATGAAGGTAAATACCGGGTATTGTCAGAAACCTTGGAAAGCGTTTTTTCGCAGCCAACTCGTAGCAGTGATCCGATTCAGGTTGGTGAGGTTAGCCGTGGACAAGGTGAACGTGTCGCCTCTCCCGGCAAACCGGATGTGCCTGATTTTGAAATTGAATTGCCGGAATTACCTAAAGAACGACCACCGGTTTCTGAGCAAAGTGTGCGTACTATTAATGATATTTCACAACAACTTAGCAATGCGCTTGCTGATTTAATTACTAATGAAAATGTAACAATTAAACAAACCGATGATTGGTTAGAGGTAGAGATTAACTCAAGTTTTCTGTTTGCCAGCGGCGATGCACGCCTGGCTCGGGAAGCTGTGCCTGTTATCGGTCAAATTGCAGATGTCTTGGCCCCAGTCGCAAACCCTCTTCAGGTTGAAGGCTTTACTGATGATCAACCTATCAATACAACGCGATTTCCATCTAACTGGGAATTGTCCGCCGCCAGGGCCGCGAGCGTAGTCAATTTACTGGATCGCTTTGGCATTGAACCAGGTCGGATGTCTGCTATAGGTTATGGCGAATTCAAACCCATTGCAGATAATGGAACTGAAGCTGGCAGGCAAAAAAACCGCCGCGTTGTATTAGTGATTTTAGGCAGTCAGGAAAGTCGAAGAACCCTTGAAGTATTTGATGAGCAATTAAATCAACCTGCAACAGAGGTGGAGAATATTCGTACACCTATTACAGACAGCCTGACCTCGCCGCTTTTGGCGCCCACCGATATTGGTGAAACATCACCATGACGGTCTGGGCCATTGCCAATCAAAAAGGCGGCGTCGGCAAAACCACCACGGTGGTCAGTCTGGCCAGCCATCTTGCGTTAAAAGGTCACTCCACATTACTAGTGGATATGGACCCGCATGGTTCATTGACCACTTATTTTGGTTTTGATCCTGACACGATTGAACACAGTGTCTACACTTTATTTCAGCAGTCAGACCAGCAACCTCTGAATGCAATATTCAAAACATTAAAAAAGACCAGTCAGGAGAATATTTACCTGTTACCCGCAGCAACGGCCATGGCTACCTTGGATCGTCAGTTAGGTATTCAGAGTGGTAAAGGTTTGGTTATTCACAAAACCCTACAGCAACTTCATGATCGTTTTGAATATGTATTGATAGACTGCCCACCGATGCTGGGCGTATTGATGGTAAATGCTTTGGCGGCCTGTGATGAATTATTAATACCGGTACAAACCGAATTTCTGGCGTTGAAAGGACTTGAACGCATGTTGCATACCCTGCAACTGATCAATCACTCCCGCCAGCACAAACTGCCTTATTTGATCGTGCCTACCATGTTTGATCGCCGGACTCGCGCCGGCACGCAGACTTTATTGAAAATGCAACAGGATCATGAGGAGAATCTCTGGCAGGACGCTATCCCGATTGATACTCAATTTCGTGATGCCAGCAAGTCAGGTATCCCGTTACCCGCACTGAATCTTGAAAGTCGTGGCAGTATGGCCTATGAAAGGTTAATGAAAAAACTCCTCAAAGCCACTACGACAAAGTCGGACAAAAATGTCTAAGCCAACGCAAATTAAAGAGCCTCAGCAAGCCCTGGCAAATTATCTGCAAGAGTTATTGCTGGATGAAGAACTGGATACGCTTGAGCAAAATGTAACTGAAACCATTGAAACAGATCCAATAGTTGCTGAGTTTGAACCTGACATAAGTGAATCCATCAATAGTCTACCTGGGCAAAAAGGTCAGGCATTATTGTTTGAAGTTGCCGGTATGCAATTGGCATTGTCACTCGATGAACTGGATGGCATTGAAACCTGGCCGGAAGAAGGTCTTTCGCAAATACCAGGATATGCAAGCTATGTGGTTGGCACCTTAAGCCGCCCTAAACAACATACAGAAGTGATTGATCTGACAACATTAATTACCAATCAATCAAGTAATTCAGAAGATAACCGCTACATATTACTAGTGAATAATAAACAGTTAGGATTAGCAGTCTCTGCTATACGTCATGTAGTGAAGCTTGAGGACGAAAATGTGCGTTGGCGACGTGAGCCTGGTCAAAGACCATGGCTGGCAGGTATGTTGATGTCTCCATTAAGCAGTATTATTTCATTAACTGAACTATTGAAAATATTACGATAACAGAGCAAAAAAACTGGCACAAACTGTGCTTTGATAGGATTAGATAAAGAACGTCATAAAATTGGCAGCATCACCTGAGTCAATGTTTTGTGAATAAGGAAACAAAAATGAGCGAACAAGCAAATCAGGCCGGAAATGATCCGATTCTTCAGTGGGTTTCTTACCAATTGGAGCAGGAGGTATACGGCATCAATGTGATGCAGGTGCAGGAAGTATTGCGACCTACTGAAATCGCCCCGGTACCCGGTGCGCCAGATTATGTATTGGGCATTATCAATCTGCGTGGCAATGTCGTTACTGTCATCGATACCCGTAAGCGATTTGGTCTGCCCTCTCGGGAAACAGATGAGGACTCGCGAATTATCATCGCTGAAGTGAATGGCAACGTTATTGGCATGTTGGTTGATAGTGTTGCAGAAGTGGTTTATCTACATCAATCAGAAATCGACACCGCACCGAATGTCAGCAGTGAAGACAGTTCACGCTTTATTCAGGGTGTCTGTAGTCGAGATAAAAACCTACTGATTCTGGTTGATGTGAACAAACTGCTGAATGATGATGAAATAGCTGATATCGCCAGCTTTTAATGTGATCAAATGGCCGATGAAATTCATCCTGCTCAACCACTGGTGCCCTCCACCCATGTGGATACACCGGCGGATGAGAAAAGGCGTTATAAACCGAAAAAGCCGGATGAACGAAAACCGGAAGACCATGAAGACATTCCACCTAAACGGCCGCCTAAAACCGGCATTATTGATGAATATGTGTGATTTTGGGAGCACATTATGATCTTATACAGCTTATACATACTGATCGGTTTACTGGGCCTTGTTTTGCTGATGACCAGCTATAGGTTTTTTCGATTAAGTCGGGCGCAAGCCAGTCAAATAACCTCCCTGCAACAACAACTATCAGCACTCTGCAGTGCAGCGGTGGGTTCCGACGAACGAATTGTGCGATTTGAACAAGCTCTGATGAAGATGCGTGAACAACAAAACACTATGGATTTAGGGCAACCGCAACAGCAAAGCTACGAGCATGCTATTCGCTTGGCCCGCAAAGGCGTAGATATTAACCAGCTGATTGATAATTGTAATTTAAGTGAAGAAGAAGCTTTATTGATTACCCGCCTGCATGGCGCGCAGCGTCATTCAGTAACAGACTTACACTAATGCTTCGGCGGCAATGCGCGTTGCGGCTTACCGATTAAATAGCCTTGCACAAAGTCGACACCAAAATCCTGCAGCATTTTCAGCGTATCTCTGTCTTCGACAAATTCCGCCACGGTTTTCTTGCCGAGGCTATGTGAGATATCGATCATTGATTTCACCAATAACTGATCCACCGGATCATTATGTAAATTGGTAATAAAACCACCATCAATCTTCAAAATATCCACCGGGAAGTGTTTTAAATAACTGTACGAGTTAAATCCCGCGCCAAAATCATCCAACGCAAATCGACATCCTAAATGGCGAAGCCTATCCACCATTTGTTTGGTTTGATCAAAGTTGGAAATGGCCGAGGTTTCGGTAATTTCAAAAACTAGACGTGATGGATCGACCCCGGTTTCCAGCAATTTGCGTTCAACCAACGGATATAAATTTTTATCCAGAAAAATATTGCCTGATAAATTCACTGCCAGAGCAATGTCTCCCGGGATATTTCTGAGTAGTTCAAAGGCATGGCTGACAACCCATAGATCAATCTGATGAATCAGTCCCATGGCTTCTGCTACTGGAATAAAATCCTGCGGATAATACAGTTTATCTCCCTGCCCGCGCATTCGGATCAAACATTCGTAATGATTTATTTTGTTTTCTTTCAGCGAATAGATAGGTTGAAATTCAAGAATGAAATTTTCTTGTTTTAACGCCGCACGAATCCTAGGTGCCCACTCTACACTGTGTCTTAACGCATACATTTCCCGATCTGCCGGGCTATAAACATGAACTCGATTGCGTCCACGCTTTTTAGCTGTATAGCAGGCTTGATTGGCATGAGACAGGATTTCACCCACGGTCGAGAGGTTGGCTTCAGTAATGCATTTAACACCGATACTGGCGGATAAATGATATTCATGATCATGAAAGGTGAAACTATAGCCATCAAACAAATCTCGCAACCCTTCGGCCCGAGCAACCGCTGTCTCTGGATCGATGGTGTCCACTAATACAGCGAATTCGTCTGAACCGATTCTTACCAGGGTATCGCGGACTTTAAAAAAGCCCCTTAACGAATTTGCCACCTGTACCAATAAGGTATCGCCAGCCTCATGACCTTCTGCATCATTAAGCACTTTGAAACTATCCAGATCGATATAAAATACCGCGCTACTAGTATGGAAATTTCGTACTTGGGTTAGAGTAATATCAAGAGCCTGTTCCAGGCGTCGTCGGTTGGCCAGTCCTGTTAAGTCATCGTGATTTACTGAAAATTGCAGACGTGCTTCCATAACCCGCAATTGGGCATTTTCATCTTCAATCTGTTGTTGGCGAAGATGATAGTGATCCCGCTCGCGTTTGATAGCTAAGGTGGTCATAACAGCTGGAGGTAACGCTTCTGCGGTTAAAGGCCGATATAACAAAGATGTAACACCATGGCCTAAATCGGTTAACAGCTGATTGTGATTCCATTGGGATTTTTCGGTTAAGGCAATCACCGGGATCAATCGCCACTCATCGAATTGGTCCAGCTTGAGACGCAATTCGCGGGCATTACAATCACCTAAACGACAGTCCAGAATAATTAAATCAATATCACAATGATCGTCGGTAATGGTCTGTCTCAATACCTGCATCAGCTTTTCGGGGCCATTTGCGGTGGTGATATTGGTAAAACCACTCAATGACAACATGGTTTGTAGAAAAGCCAGATCCGATAAACGCGTGCCACCAATCAAAATACGAGCAGCCAATAAATCATTAACTTCCGCAGCAGAGATCGGTGCCGTCAGGCTCTGCTCGGATGTCTTTGACATCGGTGACTCAATGGTGAGTAGCGTATTCATCTGTTTTTGTAGGCGGTTTCTTATGACCAGTTGTGAAATACATACAAATGAAAATAGCTGCTTTATATTTTAAAATCAATACTTAATACGATTTTCATAATGCTATTTATAAAGTATTAAAGAATAAACCCCACCCAAAACGGTTAAAAAATGCTTTAACACTGATTAATGCGATAGGAATTTAACTTTTTTCCTTAGGGAACTTTCCTGAAACAATATAGGCATAAGCAATCACTTCTGCGATAACGCGATACAACGCTTCGGGTATCGCTTCTCCTAATTGCATATCTTTAAGCATGTCAGCCAATGCCGCATCTTCACGTAATGGAATATTATGTTGCTTGGCAATACGGATAATTTCTGCGGCGATGTCACCTTCACCACTTGCCGTCACCGTTGGCGCATTATCCCCATCATAATGCAGTGCAATCGCACGTAATGGCTGATCCTGTTGTTTCATACAGAGATATCCAATAAAGCATCTGTCTGAGAACTCTGTGCAACCGGTGTTAACCACTCAACCGGAGCGCAATGACAACTTAATTGACGCACTTGTAAATTCAGTGCGGATAATTTCTGCTGCAGGATATCAATATTCTCTTCCAGTAAAGCCACGGCTTTTGGATCCTCAGCGGTTAAGGAAACACTGACCATGGTTGCCTGCAAACCAATAGAAGCACGCAATTTACCCAGGTTTTGAGTTTCCAGATTAAGCGTGACTTGCCACTGTTCCTCAGCATCCGAATCTTGCTTTGACCCTTTTTGTAGTTGTAATTGCATCCACTGCAGTTGTTGTTTGTCACGCAGCGGCACATCCATCAACCATACTTGCGGTTGCGCGGGATTATCTGCTTCTCTGACCATAGTCAGTTGGTTCATTTGCACCCTGGCGATAGCTGTTTCTACTTCTCGAAGTAAAATCTGCAATCTCGCTAAATCATTTACCCCAGCCTGCAATTGAGCGTTCTGAGCAATTTGCTGGGTGGTTATATTCTGCGCCGTTAGGGCTTGTTGACTGTTAGCCGCTGTACCAGTGGGTGTCTGTCCGGCGAGCAACATGGTCAATAGCTGCGCGGGAGTCTGACCACTTGCCAAAAGTGCATTGGTAATATGTGATGGAAGTTGCTGCAGTGCCGCTGGCTGATTAAGTAAATTTATCAATGCCGTACGAATTTCGACCGGAAGGTTCTGAGCATTGATTTGGCCGTTAGCTGTTTGGCGGATTTGCCCTTCCAGCGCCGCAGCCAGCTTCAGCAAGTTGGCCTTGAAATCACCGCTAACTTGAGGATTAGGCTGCAGCAATTGACGCTCCAGAAACACACCAGACTGTTGAATAGCTTGCAGCAAATTGGCTGGTTGTTGGACGGATTGTAGCTCGCGGATGTTTTGCCACATCTGGCTGACCGCATTTTGCACCGGCACCATCGATTTCAATTCCGGTAATGCATTAATCACATTTTGTAATTGCGGGGGTTGTGCTAAAACCAGCGGTAATAATCGACGCTGTTGAGAATTGATGGTTTCTGCAACATTCAGACTCGGATTCTGTAACGAGACATTTAAAGGCGAGCTGCTGAGGATTTGTACTAAAAGTTGTTGACCAGGTTTGAAACTGGAACTCAATCTGCTGACATCCAATTCCAAAGGAACAGGTAATTTTCCAGTTTGCTGCAGTGCCAGCAGGATAGATTGCTGAGGCAGCATTTTTATAACTTCGGCAAGTAACGTTTGGCCCGGCCGAAAGTCTGTTAAAACGGGTGGAATTGCAGCTACAGAGACCAATTTAAAAGCCGCTTTATCGCCAGTATCGGTTCGCTGCAATTCGATAGTCTGACCTCGCTGTAAATCGACACCAACCTGAATGGTAAAAACCTTTCCAGCCAGCTGAATATCGACATTTTCGCCAGCTTTACCTGTCGATACCACCACAGCTTGCGCAATTTGTCCGGGCGATAACGCCAACGTTGGACTTACCGAACCACTTACAGTGACCTGAGCAGCCTGTGAGGTCTGAGGTATTTGCATGAATTCACCCAGCATTAAACACAATGCTAGTATAACAACCAACTTGCTGCCAAAGACCGGCCAATGACAAAATTCAGTACAAAATGGTATACCCGCCAGAATAAGACCGTTAATGGTCCATTCACTATGGCTTTGCTGAAAAGTAATCTGCAATTGGGCAGAATTAATCCTCAAACCGAGATTAGTGCTGACCAACAGCATTGGCAACCATTAAGTGAGATTCTTGAACAGGAAGTTGTCGAGCCCATCATTCCCCCACCATTGACTATTGATGAGCGTGATGGCTTTGATCGGCGCAATGATCAGCCACTGACAGAAGCCGAACGTGAAATGCGCCGGGAACAACGACGTAAGCAGGAACCCGAATTTTTAATTCAACAACGTCAGCAACGTAGTGAATTATTGCAAAGGCTTAAACCAGAACGTCCCGCCCGTTTCTGGCCAATATTGATTATTGCTTTGATTTTAATCGGCATATTTGTCAGCGCTTTTTTATTCCCTACCCCCTCAACGCTTTCGGATGCAGATTGTGACAGTGCTCCAGCGCCAGAAGTAAATTGGGAAAATTGTCTGAAACCCGGCATGAATATTTCTTCGGTTAATATGACAAAAGCAAATCTGCGTAACAGCGCACTGGCAATGTCAAACATGATGAACAGTGATTTGCATGAAGCCGATTTGAGTTATGCCGATCTTCAGCTGACTAATCTGAGTTATGCCAATCTGCAAGGCAGCAATTTGAAAGGCGCAAATCTGCAACAAGCCGATCTGTCTTACAGCAATTTAACCTACAGTGATTTGAGCTTTGCTAATCTGCGGGATGCCAAATTAGGCGGCAGTGAATTGCAAAACGCCATATTGGATAAAGCTATCTGGATTGACGGACGGATTTGCGCGACAGGTTCCGTTGGAAAATGTTTATAACACTGCGATTATCAATGTAACTTTTGCGGTGCAGCCAGGGTAAATGCCGGTATATCAACTGCAAAACGACTGCCGTTATCATCCATCATGTTGTAATGACCTTGCATCATGCCGACAGGTGTATCCAGCATAGCTGCACTGGTATAGGTAAAAGTCTCAGTCGGAGCTAAATAAGGATGTTGTCCAACAACACCATCACCTTCCACTTCTTGCTCATGACCATCTCCACCGGTAATTTTCCAATAGCGTGACAATAGTCTTGCAGGCGTGTCGCCTTCATTGGTAATGGTGATGGTATAGGCAAAAAGATACCTTGCCTTTGCCGGATCAGATTCGTGATCCAGATAGGTGGTTTCTACATTAACCAGAATGTGATTATTTTTATCCGTCATGTTAGACATTATACAACGCTTTTTGAGCCAACAGACGTGCTCCTATCAGTCCCACCTCAGCATTATTGATGAGGTAGACTGGAATTTGCTCCAATACCTCTCTCATCCGTCCTTTTGCGAGGAAAGATTGCATAAAATGGTCTTGTTCAAATAACGCTAAATTTTTGGTTGCAATACCGCCGGCAATAAAAAGCCCGGCTCTGGGTAATGTCGTCAGCGCCAGATTACCGGCCTGAGCACCGTAAATCTCTATAAACAGTTGCATGACTTTTACCGCCAACGGTTCAGCATGCAGCATCGCCTGTTCACTTATCTGCTCAGCAGATAAGGTATTGTCACTAATTATTCCTTGCTGCTCCGCCATAAACTGATAGAGCATGACTAAACCTGATCCCGACAATACCCGCTCATACGAGACATGTTCAAATTGCGCCAACAACTTAGTCAGTAACGGTTGCTGTGCTTGATCCAGTGGAGCAAAATCAGTATGACCACCTTGAGTTGACCAGACCCGCCAGCCTTTATGGATAGGTGACATTATGGCTTGTCCCAACCCTGTGCCCGCCCCGATAACAGCTCTTAACGCTTTGGCCTGTGGCTTACCTTGCTGCAAGACAATTAAATCTTGCTCAGCCAGTTCGCCAATTCCATGACCTACCGCTGCAAAATCATTGACTAATTCAAACTCGGCAATCGGAAAATCAGCTAAAAGTTTGTCGGCATCAATTATCCAGGGAAGATTGGTTAATTGAACGCGTCGGCCAGTTATCGGTGCTGCAATGGCAAAACAGGCACTTGTTACAGGAAAAATATTAGCCGGTATTGATGATAAAAATGTTGTCAGCAGACGTTCAAAATCAGCAAAAGCATTATTGTCAAAACGTTGTTGCGCTATAACTTCGCCATCGGAATAGCTCAATTGCAATAACGTTTTGGTACCACCGATGTCAGCCGCTAACAACGTTTTCATAATTATTTCGCTGCGGCTGCTTCATCCATAAACCAGTAGTAATCACCCGTTGGCGCGAGCCGTTGTACCGGTAATCCACTTACTGATTCGGAAGTGATATCTCTGACAATTTCCGCTTTGGACTCACCGGCAATAAATACAATGACCTGCCGAGCGGAATTAATGACTGGGTAAGTCAATGTCACGCGCCAGGATTGAAATTTTTCTACAAACAAACTGGCGGTTAACGTATCGGTTACCTCAAGTGCCGGAGTTTCAGGAAACAGTGACGCAATGTGGCCATCCGGACCTAAGCCTAACAACACCAAATCAAAAGGTTTATCTTCCATAACCAATTTTATGGTCGCCTCGTAGCGACTGGCGACTTCAGCAGCATCGCCACTTTCGGTTGGCATGCGATGCACATTTTCTGCGGGGATGGGTAAATGATCGAGCATCGCCAGTCTGGCCATTTTGAAATTACTGTCATCATGCGTTGCCGGTACACAACGCTCATCGCCAAAAAAGATATGCACCCTTGCCCAGTCAATTTGCTCTACGTAAGGCGATGTTGCGAGTTTTTGATATAAACCTTTAGGAGTCGACCCACCTGCCAAAGCAACATAAAAGACGCCTCGTTTTGCAATAGCAGAGCGTGCAGTCACGACGAAATGTTCGGCAGCAGCTTCAATCAGGCGCTCTGAATCAGGCAGAATTTTTTGTACAGCTTTCATGTCTATCCTCAACGTTAAAATAATTTTGTGCGGTAATCCGCTGACAGTGTCAGTCAAATCCTGTTAATTTAGCAACCATGCTGCGCTGACAGCAAGCCAAACTCAACGATCGTTTTCTCTCACAGGAATCAAAAAGTATGAAAAACACCTTTTTTGTTATAGCACTGCTGTTGTTTTCAGCCAATGCGACGGCTGAAACTGAATTGAACTTTAACCTAATCAACCTCAATGCAACAGCGTCAACAGAAGTGGCTAATGATCAAGTAACCAGCGTGATACAGGTCATGCTCAATGGTACTGATCCGACTAAATTAGGCCAACAGGTCAATCAGCGCAGCAACCAATTGCTCGAAAAAATCAAAGCCTTTGCTTCAGTAAAATCTCAAACAACCGGTTATCAAACCCGTCCGATGTATAAAGACAGTCAGATCGTCTCCTGGCAGGTCAGCCAACAAATCCGTTTACATAGCCATGATTTCACTCAAATGAGTGAATTGCTGGGTGAGGTGCAAGCATTAGGTACGGTGCAATCGATTGAATTTTCGCTGTCCGATGCTTTAATCGAATCTACGCAAAATGAATTAATGCAGCAGGCTATCAGTAAGTTTCGTGATAAAGCATCGTTAGTGCAGCAACAGTTCAATGAACCCGGTTACCGGTTGGTGAATATGTCGGTGAACACCAGTGGTTACGCCCCGGTATATCGCATGGAAAGCCAAATGATGATGTCAGCCGATATGAGCAGCAAAAGTGCACCTGCTGCCCTTGAAGCGGGCAGCAATAAAGTCTCTGTTGATGTTCATGGTCAGATTCAATTAATCAGCGACACTACTACTGTAACCAATTAATCACTTTAAAAATAAATCATAAGCCGGGTTATCTGTCTCCAGCCAGTAGACATAGCCGAGATTATCCAGAAACGCCTGAAATTCTTCATTGAATTCAGGCGTTACCTGGATACCCACCAGCACCCTGCCATAGGCAGCACCATGATTACGGTAATGAAACAGGCTGATATTCCAGCGTTGTCCGATATGCGTCAGAAAACGTAATAAGGCGCCAGGACGTTCCGGAAACTCAAAGCGAATCAAACGCTCATTGTCAGCTTGCGGTGCATGTCCGCCAACCATATAACGAACATGTAATTTAGCCATTTCGTTATCGCTGAAATCAATCCACTGATAACCCGCCTGAGTCAGATTCTCAAACAGAATCTGCCGCTCTTCGTCACGGCCCGACATTCTCACACCAACAAACACCTGTGCTTGCTGTTTATCCGCATAACGATAATTGAATTCGGTAATACCGCGATCGGCCAAAGCTTTGCAGAACCGTTGGAAACTGCCCGGCTGTTCATCAATGGTTGCGGCAAACAACACTTCCCGACGTTCACCAATTTCCGCCCGTTCAGCCACATGACGAAGCCGATCGAAATTCATATTCGCGCCACTGTTGATAACCACCATGGTTTTGTTACGTAAACCATTTTGCTGGATATATTTTTTAGCACCGGCAATCGACAGAGCACCCGACGGTTCAGCTATCGAGCGGGTGTCGTCAAACACATCCATTATCGCGGCGCAAATTTCATCTGTTTCCACGGTGACCACATGATCGACCGTCTTTTGTGCAATACGAAACGGCTCTTCGCCAACCTGTCTGACCGCTGTACCATCGGCAAACAAACCAACCTGATCCAGTTTGACCCGCTCCCCTGCATCCAGAGCAGCCTTAAGGCTGGCCGCATCAGCTGGTTCAACAGCAATAATCTTAATTTCCGGCCATATTGCTTTGATATAAGCTGCCATTCCGGCGAGCAAGCCGCCGCCACCTACCGGAATAAATACTGCGTATACCGGATCCGGGTGCTGGCGCATGATCTCCATCGCAATGGTGCCCTGCCCGGCGATCACTAAAGGATCATCATAAGGATGAATAAACACCCGGCCTTGGTCGATAGAAACCTGCTGGGCAAAATCAAAGGCTTCGTCGTAACTGTTGCCATGCAGGGTAATATCAGCACCCAGCATGCGAACCGCTTCGACCTTAATAGGTGGAGTGGTAATCGGCATGACGATCATTGCCGAAATACCCATTTTATTGGCTGCCAATGCAACGCCTTGCGCATGATTACCTGCTGAAGCGGCGACTACGCCCTGCTTTCGCTCGGCTTCAGTCAAATGGCTCATCCGGTTATAAGCGCCACGCAACTTAAAGGAAAACACCGACTGTAAGTCTTCACGCTTAATCAGAATCTGATTATCCAGTCGCTTGGATAATCTTGGCATTAAATCCAAAGGTGTTTCGATAGCGACATCATAAACGCGCGCTTTGAGGATTTTTTCTACATAGCCTGTGAGCATGGGGTTCCAGATTCAGTCTGTTAAGTTAAACAAAGATGACTACGTTACCATTGCCGACCATTTATCTCTATAATTGGCCGGATAAATCAAGCCATTCAAATTAACAAGGAATCGCAATGACTGCTGATGAAATGAAGAAACAAGCTGCATGGTCGGCTTTGGAATACATTACCACTGACGGTGTAGTAGGTGTGGGTACGGGTTCTACTGTAAATCACTTTATCGATGCGCTAGCTACTATCAAACATCGTATTGAAGGTGCCGTATCCAGCTCAAATGCTTCAACACAGCGTTTAAAAGATTATGGCATTGAAGTCTTCGATTTAAATGATGTTAAAGAAGTTGCCGTGTATGTCGATGGTGCGGATGAGTCCAACCATAATCTGCAATTGATTAAAGGTGGCGGCGGTGCATTAACCCGCGAAAAAATTATTGCTGCCGTAGCCGATAAGTTTGTTTGTATCGCCGATGCAACCAAATTAGTGGATGTACTGGGTAAATTCCCCTTACCGGTTGAAGTTATCCCGATGGCACGTAGTTATGTCGCCCGTGAAATCGTAAAACTGGGCGGTCAGCCAGTTTATCGTGAAGGTGTTATCACTGATAACCATAATGTCATTCTGGATGTGCACGGTCTGGACATCATGGAACCAATCAAGTTGGAAAAAACCCTGAACGATATCGTAGGCGTAGTGACTAACGGCTTGTTTGCCATGCGTCCTGCAGATGTATTATTGCTGGGCACTGAAACCGGCACCCAAATCGTCAACCCTAAATAATTTGCACTTGCCCGCTGTAAAGGCGGGCTTCTTGCCAGAGCGAAAATATGTTCAGACCTCTAAGTGTCTATATTGGCGCCCGCTATACCCGGGCCAAACGGCGTAATCATTTTATTTCGTTCATTTCCATGACCTCCATGCTGGGTGTTGCACTCGGCGTGGCGGCATTGATTACCGTGTTATCGGTGATGAATGGTTTTGAAAAGGAATTACGAGAACGCATCCTGGGCATGACCTCGCATGCGTTTGTTACTGGCTCGGACGGCACATTGGCTGACTGGAAAAAAGCCGAAGCACTGGTTGAAGGCTTTCCGCGTGTGGTTAGTACGGCACCTTTTGTTGAAGGTCAGGCGATGCTCAATCAAGGCAGCCGGGTTCGAGGCACGCAAGTCCGTGGTGTGGATCCGGCTCTGGAACCCAAGGTTTCCAGCATTGGCGACAAAATCATTCAGGGTCGTTTTGACTCACTGCAACCAGGAAGTTACGGCATTATTCTGGGTAAGGATTTGGCTATCGCCATGGGTGTGGGCACCGGCGACAAGATTACTGTGATAACACCGCACGTTACACCAACACCTGCCGGCGTTATTCCAAGACTGAAACGTTTGACTGTCTCTGGTGTTTTTGAAATTGGCATGTATGAATATGACAGTGCCTTAGCCATCATGAATATTGAGGATGCCGCTAATTTATTTCGTATTCCCGGCAAAGTAACGGGCCTTCGGCTGCAACTGGATGACGTCTATCAGGCACCACGCATTACCCGTGATTTATTGCATAGTTTGCCGGCAGAATATCGTGCGGCTGACTGGACCTACCAACACGCCAACTTTTTCCGCGCATTAAAAACTGAAAAAACCGTGATGTTTGTCATCCTGATGCTGATTGTCGCCGTTGCTGCTTTCAATATCGTTTCAACATTGGTAATGATGGTGACCGATAAATACTCAGACATCGCCATTCTCCGAACATTAGGTATGTCCCCTCGCGGCATCATGGGTATCTTCATGGTACAAGGCATAGTTATTGGCCTTATAGGTACGCTACTCGGGGTGATTGGCGGCGTGATTCTGGCGCTGAATGTGTCGAATATTATCGCTTGGATAGAAACCCTACTGGGTTACCAATTCCTGCCGGCCGAAGTCTATTACATCAGTGATCTGCCATCAGAGCTAAACTGGAATGATGTGACCGTTATTGGTATTACCGCCTTTGTATTATCGATTCTGTCGACCATTTATCCTTCCTGGCGTGCAGCACAGGTGAAACCGGCTGAGGCATTACGCTATGACTAATACCAATGTAATCCGTTGCCAGAATCTGGCGAAGCGATACAAAGATGGCAATCTGGAAACCCCTGTTCTGCAGGATATCAATCTGAACGTTGTTGCAGGTGATCGCATTGCGATTGTTGGCAGCTCCGGTTCTGGTAAAAGTACCCTGCTACATCTGTTGGGAGGACTGGATAGTCCAACCAGTGGACTAATTGAAGTATTAGATCAGGATATCAGTACGCTTTCTGTTAGTGCACTGAGCAAATTACGTAATCAATCGTTGGGCTTTGTTTACCAGTTTCATCATTTGCTGCCAGAGTTTACCGCGGAAGAAAATGTCGCCATGCCATTGGTAATTGGCGGTATGCATCCAAAATCAGCTAAACAGCAGGCAACTCAGTTATTGGAACAGGTTGGTCTCGGCCATCGCGTACATCACAAACCCAGTGAATTATCCGGTGGTGAACGTCAACGTGCAGCTTTAGCCCGTGCCTTGATTACCAAACCAGCCTGCTTATTAGCCGATGAACCAACAGGAAATCTGGATCATCATACGGCTGAAGGCATTTTTGATTTGATTATGCAGCTGAATGCTGAGCTAGGTACCGCTCTGGTGATCGTGACTCATGATCGGCAATTAGCCGCCAAGATGGATCAACAATTGGTATTAATTGACGGTAAGTTACAAAACTGATTTAGGGCTGGTTACTGTCATTATCACGTCGCGCTTTTTGACGGCGATAACGCTTTAACCAGCTGTGAATAACCACCAAGCGCCAGATTAGTCGAACGACTATAACTCCCAGTACAGCAGCCAATACACCACATATTACTGAACCGAGTAAAAACGGTTGCCAGATAAAACCTAATTCTTCCCAGAGCCACTCAAGACTAAAAGCGAATTCGTGGGTTCGAAGCGGCACATCCAATATCATTGCGCCAATTTTGTAACTGAAAAAGAAAATGGGTGCCATTGTCAGCGGATTAGTGATCCAGACACTCATCACTGCGATAGGCAGATTGACGCGCAGCCAAATAGCAAAAATGGCTGCGACAAGCATTTGTGCAGGCATCGGAATAAACGCCAGAAATAAGCCAATCGCTACTGCTGCTGATACTGACTTCCTGTTCAAATGCCATAACTCAGGCGCCATGATCTTTTCACCAAAACGACGCAAGTGCTTATGCTCGCGCATGGTGACGTGATCTGGCATTATTCGTTTCAGGAACTTACGAGGCATTGCGTCTCAGTATTACGGACAAACGGCGGTCATTATAGGGATATATGGTCAAACCTGCTATTGCATTTTTGTCGGGCTGTTTGCTGGTAGCATGGTTGCCACAGCTACCGGCATGGTATTGGCTGCTCACACTTTTCCCCTTGATTATAATTGCTTGGCACAGGTCACATTGGACCGTTCTGACATTTGTTGTGGCGTTAGTTTGGACCAGCACACAAGCCCACTTAAGATTGGATAACCAACTTGATCCTTCTATTCAGGGACAAGATATCCTGGTTACTGGTTTCATTGACTCTTTGCCCCATCATAACGATCAACGGCTTCGATTTGAATTTAAACCTGAAAATCACAACATAAAATTACCTGAAAAAATTCGTCTGAGTTGGTATTACCCGCCTGAGCTCGTCCCTCAGGCCAATGAAAAATGGCAACTTCTGGTGCGCTTGAAAGTGCCTCAAGGAATGGCGAACCCTGGCGGTTTTGATTATGAATCCTGGTTATTTCAGCAAAAGATTGGGGCGACAGGTTATATACGGCAATCGGATTTAAATCAGAAACTCCAATCGGCTTCGATATTCTCGATCAACCATTGGCGGTCAGCGTTACTTACCAAAATGTCTGCTACTTTGGAACACAGTCCCCATTTGGCTTTGATTGAGGGTTTGGCTGTCGGTAACCGGGATCGAATGATTTCAGCACAATGGGAAACGTTAAGACAAACCGGAACCAGCCATCTTTTAGCGATCTCTGGGTTACATATCGGATTGGCCGCGGCATTAGGCTTTTTTGCCATCAAAACCATCTGGCGGATGCGTAGCCAACAGTTACTAAAATTAAGTGATCGGCAAGCCGGCGCGATTGGCGGCCTGTTGCTTGCCATTTTCTATGCCTTGTTAGCCGGTTTATCCATCCCAACGCAACGTGCTTTGGTGATGGTCACGGTAGTCATGCTCAGTATCTTTATTAAACGCCGCATAGAGCCCTTGCAAGTTTTAAGTCTGAGTTTGATATTGGTCCTGTTCCTCGATCCTTTTGCCGTGTTGGCAGTGGGTTTTTGGTTATCTTTTGCCGCAGTGTTAAGCATTCTGTATGTAGCACAATATCGTCAACCCGCACGAAAGTGGCTTTGGTTACATATTCATTTGTGGATAGCTGTCGCGTTAACGCCATTGTTATTGTTGTTCTTTCAGGAAACGTCTTTAATTGCCCCGCTAGCTAATTTAGTGGCTGTACCTGTGGTAAGTTTTTTGATTGTGCCGTTGTTATTAGTGACGATGGCGCTATTAAGCATTGATATACCGATAGCGGTCTGGTTGCTGGATGTTACTGAACGGTTATTATCCATTTTATGGTGGTATCTGGATTTTCTGGCCGGGTCGCCCTTGTCAGTTTGGCAAACTCCAGTGTTTTCTGTTGGACTGCTGTGCTTGTCAATAATTGGTATCTTGATACTACTTGCCCCGCGTGGCTGGCCACTACGCTGGTTAGGTGCTGTATTACTATTGCCAATTTTCTTTTACAGTCCAAATCGCCCTGGCCCTGCAGAAGTCTGGTTTACCTTACTTGATGTGGGACAGGGCCTGTCTGCTGTCATACAAACCCAACATCACACTTTGGTATTTGATACCGGTCCTGCTTTTGGCGAGTTTGATACCGGCTCAGCAGTTGTTGTTCCTTTTCTCCGTTATCACGGAGTTCAACAATTGGATATGTTGATGATAAGTCATGCTGATAATGACCATATCGGTGGTGCCGAGGCGGTTTTAGCGGCTTATCCCACCAAACAAATCTTAATGAGTGAGCCGGATAAATTATCTGGCAGCAAGCCCTGCCTGCAGGGTCAATCCTGGCAGTGGGATGACGTGCAATTTGAAATTTTTCATCCAGCTGTTAACCAATCGGGTACACGCAATGATTTATCCTGCGTACTTAAAATCACCAGTCCATACGGCACTATCTTATTAACGGGTGACATTGAACGTCGGGCAGAAATCGAGTTGGTGCGAAAATATGCTCAGCAACTCAGTGCAGATATTATCGTTGCACCTCATCATGGCAGTCGCAGCTCATCGTCTGCTGCTTTTATTGAACAGGTATCACCTAGCTTTGTTTTATTCGCCAGTGGCTTTCAAAACCGTTATAACTTTCCGGCTGCCGAAGTAGTTGCCCGTTACAATAATGCAGGTAGCCTAACCCATCAAACTGGTACACAAGGCGCATTACAGATAAAGATCGATCCTCAGATGAATTTAACTCCTGCAAGCTGGCGCGAACAACAGCGCAGAATTTGGATGCGCAACGCTACTGAATAATCGCGTTTTCACGTATCATGACAACATTTCAATAACTGGGACGGATGGAGCATGCTGGAACTATTTAAAGCAGGTGGCTGGCTGATGTTACCGCTACTTGGCTGTTCAATAATTGCGATTGCGATTATTGCAGAGCGATTTTGGAGCCTACAACAACGTCGAATCGCACCACCTGAGTTAATTACCCAAATCTGGCAATGGTTACAGTTCAAACAAATCGACCAATATCGAATCAACTCGTTACAAAAAAATTCTCCTCTTGGCCAAATTCTCGCCGCCGGACTAATTAATCGCAATAGCTCCCGTGATATCACCAAAGAGAGTATTGAAGACACCGGTCGACATGTGACCCAGCAATTGGAACGCAATCTCAATACTCTGGGCACTATTGCCGCGATTTCACCGTTGATAGGTCTTCTGGGAACCGTCATTGGCATGATCAAAGTGTTTGCGGTGATTACGCTGGAAGGTGTCGGTAATCCTGAAACACTGGCTGGCGGCATTTCAGAAGCATTACTTACCACGGCAGCGGGTTTGGTTGTGGCTATTCCCAGCGTCATTTTTTATCGCTACTTCCGCGGAAAAATTAATCAGCTGGTCGTCAGTATGGAAGAACAAGCCATGCAATTAATTGAAAT
This sequence comes from Methylophaga sp. SB9B, assembly GCF_004832235.1. Taxonomy (NCBI): domain Bacteria; kingdom Pseudomonadati; phylum Pseudomonadota; class Gammaproteobacteria; order Thiotrichales; family Piscirickettsiaceae; genus Methylophaga; species Methylophaga sp. SB9B. The sequence goes on along the minus strand of NZ_SSXS01000002.1, from coordinate 65,531 downwards.
GTTACATGGCGAACGTGAATTTGACCCCGATGAGGCTCGTGCGCAATGAAATTGCTGCCTCGTAACTCTGAGGAACCTGATGTCAATCTCACCCCGATGATTGATGTGGTGTTTTTGTTATTACTGTTTTTTATGGTGTCGACCAGTTTTATCCGCGAAAGCTCTTTAAAAGTCGATTTGCCCGAAGCCAGTGGTCAGGCATTAGTAGAACAGGAAGCGCCGATTGATATTATTATTCGGGCGAATGGTGAAGTGCTGGTCAACGACACCCCAATGGCAGAACTGACCCGTGATGCTTTGCGTGATTTACTCAAAGCCACGGCCGGTGACAATAACGATCCACATATTATTATCAGTGCAGATGCCAATGCTGAATACCAACATATCGTTACTGCCATGGATGCAGCCCAATTACTCGGCTTTACCCGTTTGACGCTAGCGACACGACAAAAAACAACTGAGACTCCATGAAACAAATAGCGACTGAGATGAGCGCTTTTCAGCTCTATAAGCGCCTGCTTACCTATGTCAAACCCTATTGGCTGGTATTTGCTGCTGTGATTCTGGCCATGCTGGTATATGCCGGTAGCGAAACCGCAATGGCTGCCCTGATGAAACCATTAATGGATGGCAGCTTTGTTGAGAAAGATCCTTTTATTATCAAATGGATCCCCATCGTGCTGATTGGCATTTTTCTGGTTCGAGGTGTCGCGAATTTCCTGACAACCTATGGATTAGGCTGGATCGCCCGTAATGTCATTATGACCTTGCGTACTGAGATGTTTGATCGTTTGCTGACCTTACCAGCCAGTTTTTACGACAAGAGTACCTCCGGTCAGTTAATGTCGAAATTACTCTACGACGTTGAGCAAGTGGCAGACGCAGCTACTGACGCCATACTGGTTTTGGTCAGGGATACATTGACTATCGTCGGTCTTCTGGCCTGGATGATTTATCTCAATGGCATGTTGTCATTAATTATCTTGCTGACCGTACCGTTTATAGGATTACTGGTTTATAAAATCAGTACCCGTTTCCGTCGTATCAGTAAAACCATTCAGAATTCCATGGGAGATGTGAGCCATACATCAAGTGAAGTCATTGAAGGTCATCGGGAAGTTAAAACCTTTGGCAGCCATCAATACGAAGCCAAACGGTTTGATAAGGTTAACCAACTCAATCGCCGCCAACGAATGAAAAAAATTGCGACTGAAGCAACCAGTCAGCCGATTATCGAACTGATTGCAGTGCTGGGTTTAGCTGTAGTGATTTATCTGGCGACCCTGCCGCAGGTTTTGAATCAAATTACTGTCGGTACCTTCATCTCATTTATCACCGCCATGTTCATGATTTTGACTCCGCTTAAACGGCTTACCAAACTCAACTCAAAACTGCAGGCTGGTATTGCTGCTGCAGACAGTGTGTTTACTATGCTGGATCAGCAACCTGAAGCAGATACCGGTGAGCGCGAACTTAAACAGGCTAAAGGCGATATTCGCTATCAGCAGGTGAGCTTTCAATACGACAATACTTCACGAAAAGTGTTGGACAATATCAGTTTTGAAATCAAGGCTGGTCAGACCATTGCTTTTGTTGGCCATTCTGGTAGTGGTAAAACGACCTTAGTCAGCCTGTTACCACGTTTTTATATGCCGACTAGCGGTCAGATCTTCATTGATGAAATAGATATTTGCAGCCTCAAACTACTTGACCTGCGAAATCAGATTTCGCTTGTCAATCAACAGGTTATTTTATTTAACGATACTATCGCCAATAATATTACCTATGGTCAGAAACAAGCCGTTGCGGAAGAACGTATTATCGAAGCGGCTAAACAGGCCCATGCCTGGGAGTTTATTCAACGGCTTCCAGAAGGATTACAAACGCAGGTGGGACAGAACGGTGTCTTACTATCAGGCGGACAACGCCAACGACTGGCGATAGCCCGAGCGTTACTACGTGATACACCGATTCTGATTCTGGATGAGGCGACCGCCTCTCTCGATTCTGAAGCTGAACGTCATATTCAGAAAGCTCTGGAAAATCTGATGCAAAGCCGGACAACATTAGTGATTGCTCATCGGCTTTCAACCATCGAAAAAGCCGATCTTATTGTTGTGATGCATGATGGCCATATTGTTGAGACCGGAACCCATCAGCAATTGCTGGATAAAGGCCACCATTATGCTGAATTACATCGATTGCAGTTTCAGCAGCACTAATGAAATTGGATTGGCTGACCAATAGTTGGTATCGCCCCTCTCTGTTAACGTGGCTGTTATTGCCTTTAAGCTGGCTCTATCGATTAATTATCATGCTACGTCGCAGGCATATCGAACTGGCATTTTTAAACAATTAGCCTTGCCAGTCCCAGTGATTGTGGTTGGCAATATCAGTGTCGGCGGCAGTGGCAAAACGCCTTTTGTTATCTGGCTGGCCCTGTTTTTACAAAAACAGGGTTGGCGACCGGGTATTATCAGTCGTGGTTATGGCGGTAAAGCTGATTATTATCCTTGTAGTGTTCATCATGACAGTCTGGCAGCACAGGTTGGGGATGAACCGCTGTTGATTCATAGACGGACTCAATGTCCGGTGGTAGTGGCTGCTGATCGGATTGCAGCCGGTCAACAACTATTAGCAGAAAATAACTGCAACATCATTATTACCGATGATGGTTTACAACATTACCGACTACAACGTGACCTGGAAATTGTCATTATTGACAGTAAACGCGGTCTTGGAAATCAGGCCTGTTTACCTGCCGGACCATTACGAGAGCCAATCTCACGTTTGCAAACAGTCAATTTTATTATTCAACATGGCGAGTCAGAAAATGCTGAGCTGAGCATGCAACTGCTGATCCACCAAGCCATCCAGTTACAGGATGAAATAGCTCAAAAAGCGTTAAGTGAATTTGTTACCACGCCAGTTCATGCTGTGGCAGGTATCGGTCATCCCCAACGTTTTTTTGATCAATTACAGCAGTTGGGATTAACCGTGATACCCCATGCATTTGCCGATCATCAACATTACACTGCCGCTGATTTCCAGTTCCCCGAGCCATACCCAATACTGATGACAGAAAAAGATGCGGTAAAATGTCAGCAATTTGCTAGCGAAAATATGTGGTATGTACCAGCTGAGGCCAAACTGAGTGCTTCGCTTGGCCCTGAAATCGACCAAAAACTAAGAGAACTCTAAATGGATAAAACGTTATTGGAAATACTCGCCTGCCCTGTTTGCAAAAGCAGTCTTATCTATGACAAACAATCACAGGAACTGGTTTGTAAAGCCTGTCGAGTTGCCTATCCGATTCGTGATGAAATCCCAGTAATGCTGATTGATGAGGCGCGAGAACTTGCTGCAGAAGAAATCGACTGATGCAATTTAAAATCATCATCCCAGCTCGCTTTGCTTCCACCCGGCTGCCTGGCAAACCTTTACGTGAAATCGCTGGCAAGCCGATGATTCAACATGTTTATGAACGCGCTTTAGCCAGTGAAGCCAGTGAAGTGATTATTGCCACCGATGATCAGCGGATTGCCGAAGCCGCAAAGCGTTTTGGTGCGGATGTCTGCATGACCCGTGATGATCATATTTCCGGCACCGATCGTTTGGCCGAGGTGGCGCAAATAAGAGCATTCCATGGTGATGATTTAGTGGTCAATGTGCAGGGAGATGAGCCGTGTTTACCCGCTGTATTGATTAATCAAGTTGCAGCAGATCTGGCCCATCATCGTGAGGCAGCAATCACAACGTTATACAGCCCGTTAGAAGATGCTAAGCAGGTGTTTGATCCTAATATCGTTAAAGTGGTGGTGGATGCTAAAGGTTATGCGATGTATTTTAGTCGCGCCCCTATCCCCTGGCTACGCGAACAGTTTAATAACAGACAGGCTATTGATAACATCACAATGCCGCATTTAAAACATGTTGGCATGTACGCTTATCGAGCGGATTTTTTGCATCGTTATCACGAATTACCACCTGCGCCACCGGAACAATTTGAATCATTGGAACAGTTACGGGCGCTTTACCATGGAAACCGGATACATTTAACTGAAGCCCAGGTTGATCCTGGTCATGGTGTAGATACCGAACAGGATTTACTGACCGTAGAGGCCTTGCTCTCTCAATAATTGATCGAGGCCAGCAGCGACAAGTTCGGTGTGTAATTCACCTTCACCATCAAAGACCGGTAACACATGGGTGACCGGCACCGGGCGATGCCCTTCTCCATATTGTGTCGGCTGAATATTGCTACCTTGATTGAGCTCTTGTAACACCAACTCACAACCATCCAGCAGCTCGATGATCTCACAACGTTGATGGTGATATACGACTTGCTGACCAATAAGGTTCAGCAAGTCGTCACAGCTAAATTTATGATTCCTTGGCATCTGCTTTAGGACTCTCTTCAGTTGGTTTTGGTTTTTCAACTGGCTTAGGTTTTTCAACCTTCTGAGTCTCATTATCAGCCGAAGCAGAATTTTTTTCTACCTCATTTGCTTCACGGTTTTCTTTATCTTTCGGTGGTGCACCGCGACGGCGACGATTATTAGTACTGGCACTGGTGCTGGTACGCGAACGACGTGGCGCAGATTTTTCCGGTATTTTATTTCCATCAATCTCCGGCTCTGTCGAAACTGGAATCGCATTACCGTTTATTTCAGGTTCCGGCGCAGGAATGGCATTACCATTCACTTCTGGCGGCGGTGTCGGAATAGCATTACCTCTTTCGACACGTTCCACTTTTTCAACTGTTTCATTAGCGGTGTTAACCGTGGTATCCGTCGCAGTTGCTACGTCACCTTCACCGCGTCCACGACGACGGCGACCACCACGACGCGAGCGTTTAGCATTCGGATTACGTGATTTTTCTTCGCCGTTAGCATCGACTGCAGGTTTATTTTCAGCTTCAACAACGTTAGCAGCACTAGGTGCAGCCGCTTTAGCAGTAGTCAGCTCTTCACCTGCAACACCTTCCGGCCGACGTGGCCGATTGTTATTGCGTCGATTACTATTGTTGCGTCCACGACTACGACGGTTCTGATTACGAGCTTCCCTCTCGGCATCGCTCTCTTTTTCTGCAGTGCGCGGCTTGGATGCTTCCACAGGCTCTTCCACAGGCGAACCTGTTAAAACTCCTAACAAACGTTTTAACAGACTTGGTTTACGTTCCGGTTGTACGGCTGCGGTCGGCTTGATAATTGGTGCTGGAGCAATAGGAGCTATTCCGGTAACTGCAGGCTGCTCCATCACGGGTTTTTCTTTCAATACTACTGCCGCTTCGATTTCAGGCGTGCTAATTAATTGATGGCTGCTGGTTTGTTTTTCATTGCCATCTTTGATGCGTTCGATATCGTAATGCGGTGTTTCCAAGTGTGGATTAGGAATCAGCAACAAACGCACACCATGACGTTTCTCAATCGCATCAATCTGTGCACGTTTTTCGTTTAACATAAACGTCGCGACTGAGACCGGCAACTGTACTACCAATTGGCTGACATTATCTTTAGTGGCTTCTTCTTCCACCAGTCGTAACACCGCTAAACCTAAGGATTCAACCCCACGTACATGGCCTAAACCAGCACAACGTGGACAAACTTCCTGATGTGCATCACCTAATGCCGGACGCAAACGTTGACGTGACATTTCCAGCAAACCAAAACGAGAAATACGGCCAATTTGCACCCGTGCCCGATCCGACTTCAAATGGTCACGCAGACGGTTTTCAACTTCACGTTGATTGCGCGTTGGGCCCATATCAATAAAGTCGATAACCACCAGACCACCCAAATCACGCAAGCGTAATTGACGGGCAATTTCTTCAGCCGCTTCGAGATTGGTGTTCAGTGCCGTTTCTTCGATATCACCGCCTTTATTAGCACGGGCCGAGTTAACGTCAATTGAAATCAACGCTTCAGTCGGGTCAATGACCAAAGCACCACCGGAAGGCAGGCGCACTTCATGACGGAAGGCACTCTCAATCTGGCTTTCCAGTTGGTAACGGGTAAATAACGGTACTTTGTCTTGGTATAACTTGAATTTATTCAATTCATGCGGCATAACCATGCGCATGAAGTCATAACCGGTTTGATAGACTTCTGGGGAATCGACCAGTATTTCACCAATATCCTTACGTAAATAATCACGTAAAGCACGAATGATGATGTTGCTTTCCTGATAAACCAGAAACGGCGCGCTGCGGTCTTTGGTAGCTAAATCAATCGCTGTCCACAACTGGACCAGATATTCCAGATCCCATTGCAGCTCTTCAGTTTGTTTGCCAACCCCAGCGGTGCGGACGATCATGCCCATGCCTTCAGGGATTTCCAGCTCGCGTAAGGCTTCTTGCAATTCAGCGCGATCATCACCTTCAATGCGGCGTGAAATACCACCGGCACGTGGACTGTTTGGCATTAATACCAGATAACGACCCGCAAGGCTGATAAAGGTAGTCAGTGCTGCGCCTTTATTTCCACGCTCTTCTTTCTCAATCTGAACGACTAATTCCTGACCGACAGAAAGTACGTCCTGCACGTTGATGCGGCCATTACCTTCGCCATCATCTTTGTGTTGTCTGAAATAGGTTTTGCTGATTTCTTTTAGTGGCAGAAAGCCTTGGCGCTCAGAACCGTATTCAACAAAAACAGCCTCAAGACTGGGTTCTACGCGAGTGATTTTACCTTTGTAAATATTGCCTTTCTTTTGTTCTCTGGAAGGGGTGTCGATATCTAAATCGAACAAGCGTTGGCCATCGACCATCGCAACACGCAACTCTTCCTCGTGCGTTGCGTTAATTAAAATTCGTTTCATTCATAAACCTCAGTTAGAGGTTCACGCGTCGGTACAGTCAGTAAGCCGGGCGGCATCAGCCTGCCCAGAGCATCCAGAACGGCGTTTTAACAGCAATATAATCAACTAATCGGGCACTGCCAGCATCGAATTCTCAGATTACTGGTCATTAATACAATGTCATCACATTGTGGCTGCAATAGGGTTCTGCAACGCTACATAACGTTTGCGACTCTCTTTAGTCACAGTACGTTTGATTATTTACTTCGTCGCCCTGTCTTGTACATTTTTTGCTATTTGTTTTGCTGTAGCCAGACGTGGGAACCATTTATTCTCAAAAACAAGCTCCGTTTTAGGGAGCCCTGCATCACTGAACCCCTGTTCAGCGTATTCAAATTCGTTTCGTGTCCTTAGCCGCATCAACCCCATTCCTAGGGGGCGCGACGTTTGCTTAAGTCTGATTAATAGAAAGTCGGTATACTGACCTCATTTTACGTACAGACCAACGGCGAAATATATCAGTCTGCAACCACATCAGCAAGAAATAACCTAACAATAATTTATGGCGAATTCCTCACAAGCAACTCCAGCAGTTCAATTTATCGATATTCGGGCCGATCAGGCTGGGCAGCGGATCGATAATTTTTTGATTACATTGGAAAAAGGTGTTCCCAAAAGCCGGATTTATCGTGCTCTGCGCAAAGGTGAGGTTCGGGTCAATAAAGGTCGCATCAAACAGACCTACAGACTGCAGGCCGGTGACCAAGTGCGAATTCCCCCGCTTCGCGTCAGTGAAAAAGTCATCATCACAGATTTATCAGATTCGCTTACCGAGGCGCTTGAGCAGTCTATTCTAATGGAAGATGATGCTCTGCTGGTGATTAACAAGCCTTCCGGCCTTGCAGTCCATGCAGGCAGCCAAATCCAGCTAGGCGTTATTGAAGCCATGCGCATTATCCGCCCGGATAATCGCTTTGTAGAATTGGTACATCGTCTGGATCGGGATACGTCAGGATGTCTGGTGATAGCAAAAAGTCGCGAAGCACTGCTCAATCTACAAGAACAGATGAAAAATTCTGAAACTGATAAACGTTATCTAACGTTAACCAAGGGCCACTGGCCGGCTAATGAAAATATTGTTGATCTGGCATTGCAGAAGAATACCTTGAGCTCAGGTGAGCGCATGGTTGCACCGGATATTAACGGTAAAAAATCCAAAACCTTGTTTGAGGTAAAACAGAATTTTGCTGATTGTCAGCTGGTTGCCGCCAAACTTTATACCGGTAGAACGCACCAGATTCGGGTACACAGTGCCAGCCAGTCACATCCCGTTGCCGGTGACGAAAAATACGGTGATCGCGAATTTAATAAACGTCTGAAACAATTTGGCTTAAAACGTATGTTTTTGCATGCCTGGCAGCTTTCCATCAAACATCCAATCACTCATGAGCCAGTGACCTTTCATGCTGAATTACCTGATTCATTAAATGATGTTTTAAAAAAATTGGAAGCACAGTCATGAGTCACTATCAGCTGATCGTCTTTGATTGGGATGGCACACTGATGGATTCCACCAGTCATATTGTGTTTTGCATGCGCGAAGCAATCCACAAACTGCAATTATCACCCTTAACCGATACGGCGATCAGACAGATTATTGGTTTAGGCCTCTCTGAAGCTGTTCGTACACTTTATCCTCATAGTACCGATGCAGATATTCAAAGGCTGGCAATGGCTTATCGCGATATCTGGCTGGATCATCCACATGAATCACCGATGTTTGATAATGCCGTTGAGTTATTGCATAAACTGGCAAATCAGAATATTTTCCTCGGCGTGGCAACCGGTAAGGGCCGGCGAGGTCTGGATAAAGTGCTAGCGGAAACCGGTTTGGCTGATTTATTTACAGCAACACGTTGTGCGGATGAATGTCATTCCAAACCACATCCGCAAATGCTGGAACAATTAATCGAATTCTGCGGTGTAAAAGCTGAAGATACGATTATGATTGGTGACACCGAATTTGATTTGCTGATGGCTCACAATGCAAAGGCGAAAAGTGTTGCTATCACTCACGGTGCACATGCATTGGACAGGCTTGAAGCATGCGATCCGCTGCATATCGTTAATGACTTGTTTGCATTGGATGATTGGTTGCATGGTAACAACGTGCGCTTTTGATTATGATGTGACCCACTCACTTTATTGTTCAGGATGAAACACAATGGCAACTTTTGGCGACTTCCCACCGGAACATACGCAACCACCGCAAAATGATGCAGCGCAAAATGACAAATGGGAACGCAAACTTTTACAAGATCTCGCATTTGCTGCCATTAAAGAACAACGTGCATCACGCCGTTGGGGTTATCTATTTAAATTTTTAATCCTGCTTTATCTGGTTGCCGTATTTTTAGTTACCAGACCATTCGGCGGTTCCTCATTACCATCAGGACCCCATACCGCTTTAGTTGAAGTAAGCGGCGTGATCGCGCCAAACACTGAAGCTAGTGCAGATCGTATTGTGACCGGTATTCGCGATGCATTTGAAAATCCACAGGCCCAAGGCTTGATCATTCGAATGAACACCCCAGGTGGCAGCCCGGTTCAATCAGGTGTTATCAATGATGAAATAACACGCCTGCGTGCCACTCGTCCTGACTTCCGGGTCTATGCCGTTATTCAGGATGTATGTGCATCCGGTGGCTATTACATCGCAGTAGCTGCTGATGAAATTTATGCAGATAAAGCCAGTATTGTCGGTTCGATTGGCGTACGTATGGATAGTTTTGGCTTCACTGAAGCAATGGATAAACTAGGAGTAGAACGACGTTCATTGACTGCTGGCGAAAATAAAGCTTTTCTGGATCCCTTTATGCCGTTACAACAGGATGATGTGGAGCATGCACACAAAATGCTTGATAACATTCATCAGCAATTCATTGATGTGGTCAAAACAGGTCGTGGTGATCGCTTGAAAAATAATGATGAGATTTTCTCTGGCCTGTTCTGGTCAGGTGAACAGGCACTTGAGCTCGGCTTGGTTGATGGACTTGCGAATAGCAGCACAGTTGCCAGAGACATTGTTGGTGCAGAAGACATTGTCGATTACACGCCTCGCCCAAGCTATCTGGATCGATTTGCCGGCAGTCTCGGCGTCAAAATCAGCGAAACATTAATCAGCAGTCAATATTGGAATCTGCGCTAATGACAACCGGGCATCATGATGAACTTGCAGCAAAGGCGCTGGCTGAACGTCAGGAATTGTTCCGCTATGCTGATTTGAACCACCCATTGATTGCCTTGTTATTTAATGAAGCATCGCTGGAAAAATTAACACCCGATGAACCGGATGCAGCATGGCTTTAACAGCGCAATCACTGGTTAATAAATCACTCGAATTGGTCTCACCGCCCAGTACCTATGCGCGGCTGGATGAATTGATTAATGATCCAGATAGTGCAATTGACGATATCAGTAAAATCATTAATACCGATCCCGCGCTGACAACACGCTTATTGAAGATCGTTAATAGTCCGTTTTACGGTTTTCCTTCTCAAATCAACACTATTTCCAGAGCTATTACCGTTATCGGGATCCGTGAACTGACCCATTTGGTATTGGCAACCTCTGTAGTCAATGCATTCACTGGCATTCCAAAAACACTGATCGAGATGAACACCTTCTGGCGACACAGTCTGGCTTGCGCTATCTGCGCCAAATTGTTGGCTGAAGCCGCCGGTCATAAACAAAGTGAGCAATATCTGATTGGCGGGCTGTTGCACAATATCGGCAGTCTGGTGCTGTATCAGTCAATGCCTGAGCTTGCCGCTGAATCGATTAAAAGTGCCCGTTTCGGCCATGAGGTTTTACATTTAGCTGAAAAAAGGGTGATCGGTTTTGATCATACCGAAGTCGGTGAAGCCTTAATTCAGGCATGGCGTTTACCCGAATCGTTAGGATTTGTTGCCAGACATCATCATCAGCCTGTGGCTTCAGGTTACGCAGTAGAAGTCTGCATCGTGCACGTGGCCGATGTGATGGTAAGCGCAGTTCCTTTCGGCCATAGTGGGGATATGCATGTACCGCCATTAGATCCCGTCGCTTGGGAAAGATTAGGCTTGTCCCCAGAGATAATTCCACCGTTATTGCGTAAAGTTGCCATACAATTAGAGCATTTGGCAGCAAACTTATTATAAGAATCTAACTTTAAACGAACAGCAAACTAGTAAGAGGCAAACATGAGAACAGTATTACTTGGCGCGCCGGGTTCCGGTAAAGGCACTCAGGGTGTTTTTCTATCGAAAAAATTCGATATCCCGCAAATTTCCACTGGCGATTTGTTACGTGCCGCCGTCACCGCAGGTTCTGATCTGGGTAAACAGGCTAAATCCGCGATGGATGCTGGCGCCCTGGTATCTGATGAAATCGTGATTGGCCTTATTCGTGAACGTTTAACCCATGATGATGCCAAGAATGGTTATATCCTCGATGGCTTCCCACGTAATATTGCTCAAGCGGAAGCATTGGATCAGATGCTTGTTGATCTGGGACAACCGTTACAAGGTGTTGTGTTGCTGGATGTACCATTCAATGAATTGATGCAACGTTTAACCGGACGTCGTACCTGTAAAGATTGTGGTGCTATCTTTAACGTGCATTTATCACCACCGGCTGAAGAAGGTGTCTGTGATAACTGTGGCGGCGAGTTATTCCAGCGTCAGGATGATAACGAAGCCACCATCGAAAATCGTTTGAAAGTATACGAAGAACAAACCGCGCCACTGGTGGGTTTTTATCAGCAGCAAAACAAACTACACACCATTAAAGGTACCGGTGATATTGATGCGATTACTGATGCAGTCGGTGCTATTTTCGACGACATCTGATTTGATTAACTGATGGCAGCTATTCTGGCCACCGGCATTGCCACACTGGATATTATCAATGAAGTTGCCAGTTTTCCGGCAGAAGACGATGAAGTTCGTGCAATAACACAGCGCATCAGCCGTGGTGGTAATGCCAGCAACACACTTTGTGTACTAAGTCAGCTGGGCCATCAAAGTTTTTTGGCGGCAACCTTGATTGATGAGGCTGATGTTCAGCTTATCGAAGCCGATCTAAATCACTATCAGATCAATACGCAGTTTTGCCTCGTCTTAACGAGGGCAAAATGCCGACTTCCTATATCACTCTGAACCGCCAGAATGGCAGTCGAACCATTGTGCATCACCGTGATTGCCCGGAATTATCTTTTGACGCATTCCGACAAATCGATTTAACTCAGTTCGACTGGTTACATTTTGAAGGCCGCAACATTACAGAGTTAGCAAAAATACTCAAACATTGTCGGCAAAATTCACCAAATGTGCCGATATCCCTTGAAATTGAAAAACCTCGTGACAGCATCGAAAGTTTATTCGACATGGCAGACTGGCTGTTTTTCTCCAGAGCATATGCAGAAGCAAAAGGTTATCGTCTTGCTGAGGATTTGTTTGATGCTGTTTGTCATGCACATTCAGCAACCTGCACCTGGGGTGCAGAGGGAGCGTATGGCTTGCACAATGCACAGATGATTTTTTGCCCCGCGACCAAAATTCCAAAGGCAGTCGACAGTCTGGGAGCTGGTGACACCTTTAATGCCGGCATGATCCATAGTCTGTTGGCAAAAAAGTCGCTTAATGACAGTCTGCAATTTGCCAGTCAGTTGGCTGCCCGCAAATGCCAACAATATGGTTTTGAGAATCTTGTTAAATCATTATGAAAAAATTTGTATGTCATATCAAAGACCTGAAAGACCATCAAAGCTATGGATTTCAAATCCCATTAGAACAAGGTGAACTGGATATTGTCGTGCTTCGCCAAGGCAAGCAAATCCGCGCCTATCTAAATCATTGCCCGCATTTGGGCATTCCTTTGAACTGGCAGCCGGACAAGTTTTTATCGCTGGAAGAAACCCATATTCAATGTTCAACCCATGGCGCATTATTTACCTTGGAAGAAGGCTATTGTATTTCCGGTCCCTGCCGTGGACAAAGCCTGACCGCCTTACAAACAGAAATTAATGATGGTGAGCTGTATCTGGTCTCACAACAATAAGATCCGCACCGCTTCACGCAACTGCTGAAGCAGATCCTGCTTACCTTTTAAATTAAGTTGTCGGCAGACTGCCGCTATCGGTTGCTGCTGTAATACAAATCGTAAACAAATCAATTGCATTAATGTTGGTAGTGATAAAAATCGCTGCTGTGCCACGCAATTCAACACAAATTTCCGAATGGCAACCTGACAGGCATCGTAATGCCGCTTTTGGAAAGCATAAGCTGTAATCTCTTCTTCATCTATCGCACTGAGTGGCAATTCGGATTCCGGCAGCATTTGGGTCAACAACGGGATCAGCCCGCTTTCCAGATGGCATAGCTGGCTATGTAATAATTCCGGCCACTGCTGAATGAGTCGTTGCTGGGTTTGCTTCACCAGTCCTTCACCAGCCTGACTAATTGGCTTTGCCAGAATTACTGCGTGCCGCCCGCTGACATGATCACTGTGTGCCCCCACTCGCAGCAATCGATAATCGCTGTTTTGCCAGAACCTTAGCAAAGCTTCACTGGCAGCAAAACTGCAGCCTAATATGTCGGTGTTTGCCGGTAAATGACTGGTCACGGCGCTTAATAAATACTTGCCGATCCCGCGATTCTGCAACGCCGGATGGACAGCAATCCTTACAATTCTTTGATAATGATATTCACCGGCAATACTGATCCCCGAATGAGCCAGCAGAGTTTGTGGTAACAGATGACCATGTAATCGGCGTTCACCGGCAAACACTGCTGCAGCTAATCGTGGGTTAATCGGACCTTCTTTAACCAGCCAGACACTGGCGACCAGTTGCTGCTGATTAAACACACCCAACAGCCACATATCTTCACGATCCAGCAGCATTTGCAAATCGGATGGTCGAGTCCGGTAGTGTGCAGTCACCATCAAGCCAAAACATTGCCTTAATAAGGCTTCATCCTGTAATAATTCTGTTGCAGTCAGTTTTTTAACCTGCAGCCGTTGTATCCCAAGATCGACGATCAATTCTTCAGCAACCGGCTCAGCATCCAGTAAACATAGTTCAAAGCTGAATTGCTCCAAAACATCGCCGAGATTCCAGCGTACCGGCTCGATTAATTCAATCTGCCTCCACCCCGGTGCTTGTTGTTCAAGAATTTGCTGGAACTGCAATTTAAACCCACGACCACTGCCCTCGTACCCATGCAGAGTCGTTGCAAAAATGATACGCGAATAACGTTGTAACATTAGTGTCAACATCGGCAAAGTTAATGCTGCCGCTTCATCAACCAATAAAACATCCGCTTCCAGTTCATTTTCCAGCAATGCATCTGGTGCAACAAACTGAATCTCGCCATCATTCCAAAATAACTGTCCATGACCTAATTGAGCGTCAGCCAATTGTTTGGCAGCATGTGTAAACAAGGTGTCGACGCTGGCATAACTTGGCGCCGTAACCACGATTTTCTGTTTGCCCTGTTTGAGCAATTCAGCAGCAGCCACGCCCAACAAAGCTGTTTTGCCACGACCTCTGTCAGAAGTAATAACTAAAGGTCGACGCCGGTGACCAAATGCCGTTTTATGTAACAGGCTTAAGGCATTTTGTTGATCAACTGTGAGCTTAAACGCACTGGTTTTCGTGTGTTTTTCTGGTCGAAAATCACTGGGTAAAATCTGACCCGGCAGCCAATGGTGGAATTCAGCGAAATCCATCAGATAGCGTTCGATAATCAGTGAAAATCGTTGATACCAGTTAGATCCAGGATTGGTTTCTGGCAGCAAAATAACCAGAATGCCACCAGCACGAATGGTGCCGATAATGGCTGCAAAGCTATCTGCGTTGAACTCCTGCAATGCATCAAAAACCACCACATCAAATTCACGGCCAAGAAATTGGCGGGCTTGTTTTTGGCTATATTTACCGGCAGTAGCCTGAGACGAATCAGTCAGCCAGATATGGTCTGTTGTTTGCCAGACGGCCAATAATGCTTCAACAGTTTGATGACAAAGTTGCAAATCACCTTTTACCAACAAGCAGCGGCGTAATGGCAAGCTCAATGTCATCAACTTCTGAAGTTTAATAATGCGGTGGTGGCGGTTCGTCCGCCTGCTGAACTAATTGGTCGGCTTGCAGCGCTTCAACCTGGCCAAGCAGTTTTTCCATCCGGCGTTCCAACCTGTCAATCTGCTGTTGCTGATCGGTCACCACTTGATTCAGTTGTTCAATAACGCCATCCTGAAATGCCATGCGGGTTTGTAAATCTACGATATCTTCATGCATAGCAAACTCCCCATTTTGTTATAGATAGTTGACTACAAGTTGCATCAAACATGACTGTCTGTGTGACATCAATCATCGCCATCATAGGATAATGCTGGCGCCAACCAACGCTCGGCGTAATCAAGTGTCCAGTTTTTACGTTTTGCATAATCCTTGACCTGATCTTCACTGATTTTACCCAAACCAAAATAACGGGATTCCGGATGAGCAAAATAGAAACCGCTGACTGCTGCAGTCGGCAACATGGCAAAGCTTTCTGTCAAAGTCATGCCGATACGTTTTTCAACGTCCAGCAAATCCCATAACAGACCTTTTTCGGTATGATCCGGACAAGCCGGATAACCCGGCGCTGGACGAATACCCTGATATTTCTCATCAATCAGATCTTCGTTATCCAGCTGCTCGTCTTTTTTGTAACCCCAGAATTCCTTACGCACCCGTTCATGCATACGTTCGGCAAACGCTTCCGCCAAACGATCAGCCAGTGCTTTGAGCATAATGCTGTGATAGTCATCATGATCGGCTTCAAAACGTTCGATATGCTCATCAATGCCGATTCCTGCGGTGACCGCAAATGCACCGATATAGTCTTCGACGCCAGTTTCTTTCGGTGCCAGAAAATCAGCCAAAGCTGCATTTGGCCGGCCAGGTGGTTTCTCGGCTTGCTGACGCAGCGAATGTAATTTCATCAATACCTGCTGACGGCTGTCATCGGTATAAATTTCGATATCATCATCACCGACACTGTTGGCCGGGAATAAACCAATTACTGCACGTGCTTTAAGCCATTTTTCATCAACGATCTGTTTGAGCATTTTTTTCGCATCTTCAAATAAATGCGTAGCATGCTCACCGACAATTTCATCAGTCAGGATACGTGGGTATCTGCCCGCTAATTCCCATGACTGGAAAAACGGTGTCCAGTCGATGCGATCTACCAGTTCCTGCAATGGATAATCATCAAACACCTGAATTCCCGTCTGTGCAGGTTTCACCGCTTGATAAGTAGGCCAATCAATTTTGGTTTTATTGGCGCGTGCCTGTTTTAAGGTCAATAAACGGCGAGTAGATTTGCGGCCTTTATGCTGCTCACGTTTGGTCTGATAATCGGTTTTGATTTTGCCAACAAAGTCGTCACGAGTGATTTTACTGACCAGATTCTGTGCCACGCCGACCGCACGTGACGCATCTTTAACGTAAATCACCGGGCCATGATAATTCGGATCAATTTTGACTGCGGTATGGATAAGTGAAGTCGTTGCACCGCCAATCATCAACGGAATCTCAAAGCCAAGTCGTTCCATTTCCTTGGCCATATGCGCCATTTCTTCCAGAGAAGGCGTAATCAATCCAGACAAGCCGATAATATCGACATTGTGCTCACGTGCGGCGTCCAAAATCTTCTGTGCCGGTACCATCACGCCCAGATCAATGATTTCAAAGTTATTACATTGCAATACCACGCCGACAATGTTCTTGCCGATATCGTGAACATCGCCTTTTACCGTCGCCATCAAGATCTTACCGTTACTACTACTGACGGTGCTGTCGTCTTTTTCCAATTCGATATACGGCATCAGATAGGCAACGGCTTTTTTCATTACCCGGGCGGACTTAACCACCTGTGGTAAAAACATTTTGCCTTCACCGAATAAATCGCCGACCACATTCATGCCATCCATCAACGGGCCTTCGATGACCTCCAATGGTTTGGCATATTCCTGACGCGCCAGCTCAGTATCTTCTTCAACAAAATCCGCGATACCTTTGACTAACGCATATTCCAGCCGTTTAACTACCGGCAGACTGCGCCATTCCAGATCTTCTTTTTTCTCGACACTGCCATCGCCTTTATATTTATCAGCGATTTCCAGCAAACGATCAGTGGCATCATTGCGGCGGTTTAAGATGACGTCTTCGACCCGCTCACGTAGTTCTTCCGGTAAATCATCATAAATCGCCAGCTGTCCGGCATTAACGATACCCATATCCATACCGGCTTTGATGGTGTGATACAGAAACACTGCATGAATTGCTTCACGCACTGGGTTGTTACCGCGGAAAGAAAACGACACGTTGGAGACGCCACCGCTGATCATCGCATGTGGCAGGCTTTGCTTGATATCGCGGGTGGCCTCAATAAAGTCGACGGCATAATTGTTATGCTCATCAATACCGGTCGCCACGGCAAAAATATTCGGATCAAAAATAATATCTTCAGGCGGGAAATGTACTTTTTCAGTGAGGATCTCGTAACTGCGGGTACAAATTTCGCGTTTGCGTTCACGGGTATCGGCCTGACCATCTTCATCAAACGCCATCACGATAACGGCTGCACCATAACGCCGCACCAGTTTAGCCTGTTCAATAAACTTGGCTTCGCCCTCTTTCAGGCTGATGGAGTTAACAATGCCTTTACCCTGAATACATTTCAGACCGGCCTCAATGATTTCCCATTTGGATGAGTCAATCATAATCGGCACGCGGCTGATATCGGGTTCGGCAGCGACCAGATTGAGGAAGGTCACCATTGCATCCTGCGAATCCAGCATGCCTTCATCCATATTAATATCGATGATTTGCGCGCCGTTTTCGACCTGCTGTCTGGCAACCTCTAAAGCGGTATCGTAATCGCCTTCCTTGATTAGTTTGGCAAAGCGGATTGAACCGGTCACATTGGTACGTTCACCAATATTCACAAACAGACTTTCTGGTGTAATGGTCAGCGGTTCCAGACCACTTAAACGGCAATAATGTTTATTTTCAACGCGCTGGCGTGGTTTGACACCTTCGACGGCTTCAGCAATTGCTTTGATATGTGCCGGCGTGGTGCCACAGCAACCACCGATAATATTCAGAAAACCGGATTCAGCCCATTCCTTGATCTGAACCGCCATCACTTCCGGTGATTCATCATATTCGCCAAACTCATTTGGCAGTCCGGCATTGGGATGCGCACTGACATAACTGGTGGCAATATTTGACAGATCTTCAACATACTGACGCAGTTGATCGGCACCTAAAGCACAGTTCAAACCAATGGAGATCGGCTGTACATGTGACAGCGAATTCCAGAAAGCCTCTGCAGTTTGGCCAGAAAGTGTGCGGCCACTGGCATCAGTAATGGTGCCAGAAATCATCACCGGCAAATGCACATCGTGTTGTTCAAAATACTGCTCGATCGCAAATACAGCGGCTTTGGCATTCAAGGTATCAAATACCGTTTCTACCAACAGTAAATCACTACCACCGTCGACCAAACCGCGAATGGCTTCCAGATAGGCCTCAACTAACTGGTCGAAACTTACATTACGGAAACCAGGATTGTTTACATCAGGAGAGATACTGGCGGTACGATTGGTAGGACCTAATACGCCGGTGACAAAGCGCGGTTTGTCAGGATTACTGGCAGTAAATTCATCGGCGACTTCACGCGCCAGTTGCGCCGAGACTTTGTTCAATTCATAAACCAGATCTTCCATCTGGTAGTCTGCCATTGCAATCGAAGTGCCATTAAAGGTATTGGTTTCGACTATATCGGCACCGGCTTCAAAATAAGCCCGATGAATATCCCGAATGATCTGCGGCTGAGTCAGCGACAGTAAATCGTTGTTACCTTTAACATCACAAGGATGATTGGCAAAACGTTCACCGCGGAAATCCGCTTCACTCAATTTGTAACTTTGCAGCATGGTGCCCATGCCGCCATCGAGGATCAGGATCTTTTGTTCAAGCAGGCTGCGGATTTGATGAGAAGCTGTGGTCAAAACGGTTTTCCTGTCAGGCAGTTAGAGTATGGAAAAAACGCTTGATTATAACAGAAACTCTTTGGTATTCGGCCACGCCAACTGCTTTTACCAGGAAGATTAAACAACTGAACATGAGCAGTACTTGTAGTCGTTCACAACCTATTTTTAGTTAAGTTTTAATGAAAAAAAAGGAAGCTGATGCTTCCCCTTTGGATTTTGTCGCAGTTTCAGAAATTGCTTTAAACGTGTGATAGTTGATATATCCAACGAGAAAGCATTTCCAATTGCCGGCTGTCTTCTTCTAGCGCCTGGTTAAATTCATCAGCTAAATCTTGCAATCCCATATTGGTAAACAGTTCATGCAGTGTGTGCCATTCGGCATTATCGTTGGTAGCAAAAATCTGCACCGATTCCAGACATTGCAAAAGACTGGTGTTTTTCTGACTGAAGACTTTAGGTATTTGCAAAGTTGCAAGCAGCGTGGAGTCCATATCTGGAATCCAGTCATCTGAATCAAAACCTAATGTTTCAATCGCTTTTTTAAGCAATAAACTGTGCTCGACTTCTTCATCACGAAATTGTCTTAACAGATCCAATGAAACAACTTTCTTTTTGCCTTTTTGTGCAGCGAGGCATTTAAAAATAAGCGCTTCATAAAGCCTGACACTGGCGCGTTCAAAAGCGAGTCGCTGGCCCAATTTGTGTAATAACAATTCGGTATTGTGCTGGTGGACTTCGGTAATGGTACCAACCGTCCCATCAGGAACAGCTTTACTCAATGCCTTGAAATCCATTTCATCAATAATAAATTCAGGATGAAGTTGGCTTTTTACACGTTTTTTTTCAGAAGTGTCGGCGGTGGTTAAATGGTCACTGGCGACAGTTTTAGGAAACCGGTTTTGCTGGCTCGGAATAGACTGACTATCTAACTTTCTGGCATGTGGCATGGCAACGTCCTTTATCTATTTGAACTTGCTTAAGCGTTTTTAAATCAAAGCGGCGTCATGAATGTCGACTTTTTAACGCCGCAGGCTCATCCAAATTGAGCAGTGAAATTATCGTTGATAAATGTTTCATACTGATTTCAACGATAAGGTGTGGTGGTGTCGTCTGGGTAAGTTGTATCAGGCACAACTGGCGTATTCCCCGCTGGAGCTCCGGTATTGGGTAAAGCAGGATCGGTAGTTTGCGGGGTTTGCGGATTAACCCGAGTTGGAGGTGGTGGTGGCTCAGGTGTCATAACGGATCGTGAAGGAGGAGTTGCAGGCAGAGGTTGTGTTGTTTGTGGAGTAATTGGAGTGTTGGATTGATTCTGTCTAATCTCACTATCAATACGGTTATCAATTGGCTGACCAACTTGATTGCTCTGCTGTTGATTTATCGTTGATCGGTGGTCCTGAGGCTGATTCAAATCCTCAGCCATTACTGGAGTTGCAAAATAAATGGCCGAAACCGCTGCTGAAACAAATAACTTTTTAAACATTTCTTTAATCCTTTATGGAAAGGTAACTAGCAAAATGACAGTTCTATATAACCTAATGTTTCAATCAAAATTCTATTTCTACACATCTTTTAATTAGTGTTGCTCAATGGCTGACTCAATCCAGACTCTATGATGACGTACGTCACCCAAAGCTTGCTTTAACATAAGTTGAATATAGCCTGGAAATATTTCTTCATTCGCACTTTCATAAAGTTTGTTGGTTAAGCTCTCGTTTAACAACATGGCATGCAGAATGGCTTTATCTCCACCAATTCCAGCAATAACAACCGGACCTTTGGTCAGAAACTGTTTGTAATTTGCCCCTTCCGGTGGTGTGCCACCTTCTTGAATAATGGCATCACATAATTGCATTAAATGACGTTCATGTTCTCCGAGGAACTCGGTCATCTTTGCTCGATAATCAAGATTCTCAAGACGTTCTATTGCTGCTTCATAGGTCTCAATGGCATTGAATTCCAATGCCACTAAGTCCCCTAACTTGGAAATTACGTTTTCCGAATTCATCACATCAATATTTCTAAAATCGTTGTCGTTCATTGTGTCCATCATATGCTTATCGCTTTTATGGGTGCTGTTGTTTTATATAAATAGTCACGCTGTTTATATTTAACGTTGACCAGACTGACTAGCAATGTGGCAAGCTCTATGCCAGACAGCAGTTTTTAAGATGCAGCAAAGCTATAGCATCACTTTAAGAAAAAGGCAGTGAGGCATCCACCCAGAAAAAACGCTATTTTCTATATAAAAAATTCCTATGATCGGTAATTTTTACTCGGCCAATATCTTATTAGTGTTTTTAGCGAACTAACTTCCTCACGATAACCACAGTTTCACTCACTTCTAATGGACGGAATAGCTTTTGCATCGTTGATAGCAGCAATTCTGATTGTTCACTGTAAAGGGGTTAACAAGTGACACAAGCATCTGCGAATAGATCCTCCGATCCGAGAAATCGTTACCCTCGTCCAGAGTTTGAGATCCAGCCGCAAAAACTGCCCGGGGAAGAAAACAAAATGCAGCCGAGAGCTGATCATGGTGAAAATAGTTATCAAGGCCACGATAGACTTGCCGGTCAAGTAGCTTTAATTACTGGAGGTGACAGTGGTATCGGCATGGCCGTGGCACTAGCTTATGCACGAGAAGGCGCCGATATTGTATTTACCTATCTCAGTGAACAAGAAGATGCGCTTGAAACTGAACGTTTGGTGAGAGAAGCTGGCCGAAAAGTAATTTCAATAAAGATGGATCAATCCAATAATCGCCCAGCTTGTGATAAAGCTGTAGAAATGTGTATCGAAAAATTCGGCCGATTGGATATTCTGGTCAATAACGCTGCGTTCCAACAAACCTATGAATCAATTCAAGACATTCCGGATGATGAAATCAGCTATGCGTTTCAAACCAATATCGAAGCTTTTTTTCATTTTTCCCGAGCAGCGTTGAAACATATTCCGCCAGGCGGCACGATTATTAATACCACTTCCATTCAGGCTTTTGAGCCAAGCAGCAATCTTGCACCGTATGCCGCCACTAAGGCAGCCATTGCTAATTTCACTATTTCACTGGCATCTGAAGCGATAAATCAGGGAGTACGAGTAAATGGTGTAGCGCCAGGACCGGTGTGGACGCCCTTAATACCGACTACTATGCCAGATGAAAAAGTAAAAAACTTTGGTGCCAACACCTTATTTGGTCGTCCAGCCCAACCAGCTGAACTGGCTCCGGTTTATGTCTTTTTAGCCTCAGCGGATGCCAGTTATGTGACTGGTGAAATTTACGGTGTCACAGGAGGCCGAATGCAGATGTAAAATGCTGTGCCCCCACCATTCAAACTTTGAATGAGCCCAACTGATACTTCAAACTGTTGGCTGCTTCATCCAGTTGGTTACCCACCTGATTCAGCTGGCGAGCACCTTCTGTTGTATGCTCGACCAGTTGCGAAATCTTATTAAGATTCATGCTGACATCCTCACATACTGCGCTTTGTTCTTCGGTCGCCGAAGCAATCTGGAATGTCATTTCCGTAACTTCAATGATTGCTTGTTGAATATCTTGCAATGCCGTCTCCGCTGCGCGGGCCAGATCAACAGTTTCCGTTACTTGCTGCCCGCTTTGCTGCATTTTTGCTGCGGCCTGACGACTGCCTTTTTGCAACACGCTTAGTTTGTCTTTGATATCCACCGTGGCCACCTGAGTTCTGCTAGCTACGCTCGCACTTCATCTGCGACCACAGCAAAACCTCGGCCTTTTTCCCCGGCTCGGGCAGCTTCAATTGCAGCATTGAGTGCCAGCAGGTTGGTTTGTTCAGCAATGCCTTGAATCACTGACAATATGCTGACAATCGCCTCACTATTTTTCTCCAGTTCTAACATGGCAGTTTGGGATTCCTGCACACTGTTACTGACCTCGTGAATGGACTCTGAAGTACGTTTTACCAGCCCTGCACCAGATTGAGATGACTCATTGGCTTTGCTGACAAATTGTGATGTGCGATCAGCATTTCCGGCAATTTGTTGAGCGGAAGCCGCCATTTCAGTTACCGCAGAAACCATTTCTTCGAGCAACTGTTGTTGCTGATCCATCTCTACTCGTGTCTGTTCACTGATTTGACGACCTTCAGCAGATAACTTACTGACATTTTCACCCAATGGGATTAACTGCTGAATCAACTTGCGGAGTTTGCCAATAAAGATATTCAGGAAACCCGATAATTTACCGGTCTCATCCTGACGTTGAATATCAAGCTTCTGGGTCAGGTCACCTTCTCCTTCAGCAATTGACGCAACCAAAGTGGTCATATCTGATAGTGGCTGGATACTACTGCGGGCCACCAGCCACACCACACCCACGCCAATCAGAGCCAAAATCAGACCTAGCAAGCTAGTACTGCTGATAAAGGTAGTTTGAGCACGATCAAGAAATTGTTCCTGTTCGGCTACGGCTGCTAATACTTTGGCTTCTGGAACCGCAAGATAAGTCACCCAGGCCTGCTCACTTCCCGGCATTTTAAATGGACTGAGCACAACAAATTGTCCTTGTTGTTGCAAAATCTGGCTTTGTCCAGCTTCACTAACAGCGAGTAATGCTTCTCTGAGCTCACTATCTAATGCATAAAGGTTCTGACCAATCAGCTCGGGTTGCTGACTATGTC
Organism: Methylophaga sp. SB9B; assembly: GCF_004832235.1. Lineage (NCBI taxonomy): Bacteria > Pseudomonadati > Pseudomonadota > Gammaproteobacteria > Thiotrichales > Piscirickettsiaceae > Methylophaga > Methylophaga sp. SB9B. The sequence goes on along the minus strand of NZ_SSXS01000002.1, from coordinate 41,991 downwards.
CGACAATTACTCCACGTGGACTAACTAACAAAGTTTGGCCAATTCCCTGATACAGCTGGGCAGCCACATCAATAATCACTGATTGTAAAAATGCGGCCGAAATATCAATGCCCGTATTACCAATAAAGCGGCCTTTATCCATTACTGGCGCAACCAGAGTGGTCAATAACACTTGCTCACCACCAACAGGATAAAGATAAGGATCAATGACACAACTGCTTTTACTGTCTTTGGAACAAAGATAATACTCACCGGCTCTTACGCCATTTTCGTCCATGGTAGCGTCTTCAAGACCTTCCAGATTTTCCACAACAAAGCCATTATTATCGGAACGCACGACATAGGGCATAAAGCGACCTCGGGCATCACTGCCCAAGCTGTCAAGATAAAGGAAATCACTTCCGTCCATTTCGTTTGGCTCAAAAGCAACATAAACACCTAGGAAATCATCGTTAAGCATCAAAGTCTGTTCCAACATTTTGAGTGCAAAACTGCGCTTTTCAGTGATGTTCGTATCCGCTACAACAGCCTGCATAACTGCAGCATTCGCCTGAGCTGTATGCAAAGCTCTTTCGAGGGGTATTCGTAATTGCGCCGCAGTATCCTGGGCCAATAATTGTAAATAATCTTGTGCTTGCTGCTCAGTGATCTCGCGGCTTTGCTCGGCAAGCGTCTGTTTGATCGAACCAAATTGCCAGACACTAATCAGTGCAGTGACTACCACGACGGTCAATAGACTCAGTCCGGCCCAAATACTAAAACGCTGTTGAATGGAAAGGTGCATCTATAACTCCGATATCAGGGAACTGGTACAGACGGTATACCACTTAATTTGCAGTCTGATTGCAGACCGTAACAATCTCATTCACTGATCGGCAGAAATAATGCCCACGATGGCAATGTATTTCGATTTTAGCCCTTGTCAGGTGATTGAATCTCAATTTAGCTGCTTCGCTGTTAGGCTTGAGATAAGCCTGAAGGATTTGTCATTGCGACAAACCACACTGACTTTGCCAGATTATTTATGTATGTGCAATTGAGTTGTCAGTAATCTGCCTAGCAGTTCGCATAAACTAATTTGCTGCTGTGTTCGATAAGTTGAAAAGGCCGTTTTCTTCTATGTTCACAAAAGGCACTAACCTTCCCATATCGAGTTTTGCCTTGAAGCTGTACTCAAGACTTTTGTTCTGACCGGCTAATAGTTGGTTGATTAGTCGAGCACTGCCCAGTAAATCCGGGCTGGCCTCGATAGTGAAATCAGCCATGCCATATCCCGGAATTCTGGGTAAATCTGACGTTGCACCGCTTAATACGTTGTTATTTTCTACCGCGATGGAATAACTCATGCCCTTTAACGGCAAAGCATTACGATTGGGATTAATGATCTGCAAACCGATAATAAATCTTGGTGCCAGACCATTGGATTCCGGCGCTAAAGAAAAAGAAGTGATATTAACCTGCGGTTTTTCATAGCTGGGTGACCAGCTGGCACAGGCTGATATTAAAGCCATCAGCACTACTAGAAGCAGTTTTTTGCAAAATTCATGACATTCCTAATACGCTAAATGGCAATCAGTCTAGCTGATACGGCTGAGTAATATATTAATCCGTGTTTAACCATTGAGTGTTCTTCGATATCAGTAACCGAATCGCCAGCGGCAAACAGGCACGCTGGCGATCGGGATTCTCAGGCTGCCTGAAGTATTAACCGGTTTACGCCATTGATTAATGCTTTGATTGCAGCAGTAGTAATATTTTCATCCTGCCCCACCCCAAATATCGGCTGACTTTCACCGATTTTAATTTCCACATAACACACCGCTGCCACATCTGAACCGGCTCCCAAACCATGTTCGTGGTAATCCACTACCGTAATAGTTTTCCCAGTATGTTGTGCCAAGGCTTTAGCTGCGGCATCAATCGGCCCATTGCCCTGTCCGCTCAAAGCGATCTGCTGCCCCTCAAAGATACTGTTGATATGCGCTTCGACAGCATGCTCTTCACCACTGATCTTGCTGCTGTGGAACTGATAAGGCGAATTCACCTGTAAATATTCCTGATCAAACAAGCTGAAGATATCGGCGCTATTCACTTCTTTGCCGCTGGCATCACTGACTTTCTGTACTGTTTTACTGAATTCAATCTGCAAACGACGTGGTAACTCAAAACCGGCACGCTGTTGTAACAAAAAGCTCACCCCACCCTTGCCCGATTGGCTGTTTACCCGCACCACCGCATCATAACTGCGATTTAAATCTGCCGGATCAATTGGCAAGTAAGGTACTTCCCATAAGCCCTCGGGATCTTGTTTGGCAAAACCTTTTTTAATCGCATCCTGATGTGATCCGGAAAACGCAGTAAACACCAATTCACCAGCATAGGGATGACGTGGATGCACAGGTAATTGTGTGCATTCTTCTGCCAATTGGCGGATCTGATCAATTTGACTGAAATCCAAGCCAGGATTGATACCCTGCGAATATAAATTCAATGCCAATGTCACCAAATCAACATTACCGGTACGTTCACCATTACCAAACAAACATCCCTCTACCCGATCAGCACCAGCCATCACCGCCAATTCCGCTGCTGCGACTGCAGTGCCACGATCATTATGTGGATGCACACTCAAAATAATGCTGTCTCGATTGTTTAAATTGCGATGCATCCATTCGATTTGATCAGCATAAGTATTAGGCGTCGACATCTCCACCGTGGCTGGCAAATTGAAAATCATCTTGCGTTGTGGTGTTGGCTGCCAGATGGCGGACACTGCATCACAAACCTCTTTGGCAAATTCCACTTCAGTACTGGAAAACACTTCAGGAGAATATTGATAAACCCATTCGGTTTCCGGATGTTGTTCAGTTAACGCTTTGACCCAGCGTGTGCTTGTTCAGCAATTTCTTTCACACCGGCTTTATCGGTGTTGTAAACGATTTTGCGAAACGCTGGAGCAATCGGATTGTACATATGCAAAATGGCACGACGAGCGCCTTTCAGTGACTCAACAGTACGTTCAATCAAATCCTGACGGGCCTGAGTTAATACTTCAATCGTTACATCATCCGGGATCACATTTTCTTCGATCAAACGGCGTACCAAATTAAAGTCGGTTTCTGAGGCTGACGGAAATCCCACTTCAATTTCCTTAAAGCCCATTTCCACCAAAGCTTTGAAATAACGCATTTTGGTTTCGACAGACATCGGATCAATCAACGCCTGATTGCCATCACGCAGATCAGTGCTCATCCAGATTGGCGGCTTTTCAATCACCTGATTCGGCCATTGGCGATCCGGCAATTGAATAGGCTCAAAGCAGCGATACTTTTGAGCGGGATTGGCAATCATCTTCTAACTCCTGAGTCTGGATAAGCAAAATAGAGTTGCCTGATGACGTGTATTTAAGAACGCTTCCGGTAGGTTTATTTAACATGGATTGGAGGGTAACCAATCATTTTTCAGTTTCCGCCATTCACTTGTGGTGAACTTGAGATCACTGCGTTAAACAAAGCTTGTGGCTCATAACGCTACCGGTTCAGGCATGTGAAATAGTATAGAGAGTCTGCTGCAGAATTAAATTGCTAAAGTTGCCTCAAATCACCTTCATAACAAATATAATTGCTGATAAATCAATTTTTAAAGCATAAAATGCTTTTAATATAAATTATTGGAGTAAATCATGACTGAAAAATGTGGATCGTTATGACCAGATGATTCTCGAGATCCTGCAAAAGCAGGGACGAATTTCCAATCAGGAATTGGCTGAAGCGATCAACCTCTCGCCCTCGCCAACGCTGCGACGCGTTAAGCAAATGGAAGAAAACGGTTTGATTGATGGCTATGTGGCGTTATTGAATGCCCGCAAACTCGGTTTAACGTTGATGGCCTTTATCGGCATCAGCATGGATAAACACACGCCTGAACGTTTCAGTGGCCTGGAAGAAAAACTTGCCAGCTATCCGGAGGTGTTGGAATGTCATTTAATTACCGGACAGACAGCTGATTATTTGTTGAAAGTGATCGTCAAAGATATGGATGCCTATCAACAATTTCTATTGCAGAAACTCACCCGCATCGAAGGCGTGACCGGCGTACATACTTCGTTTGTGATGAAGTCACCGATTAAATCTACGGCGTTACCGCTAACTTGACCGCTTTGGTAAACGTTGTGTTTTCAGGTTTTTTCTAAATGCTCACGAATAGACTGTAATTCCTGTCTATGTGCATCGGTCGCTTGAGGATAAGCCAATGGTAAATCGCTCAGTGTTTTTAAGAATATCTCCGAAATAATCAGCCGGGCATTCTGTTTATCATCGGCTGGCACGATGTACCACGGAGCTTCTTTGCTAGTTGAAGCATTGATGCAGTCTTCATAGGCTTTGGCGTAATCATCCCAGTATTCGCGTTGTTCGATATCGGCTGTAGTGAGTTTCCAGTTTTTATCGGGATCATCAATTCGTTGCATAAAACGTCTGGCCTGCTCATCTTTGGACTGATGCAAAAAGAACTTGATAATTCTTGTACCGTTGCGATGTAAATGTGCTTCGTGCTCAACGATTGAACGATAGCGCTCACGCCAAAAGGCTTGCTTGGGGGGTAACTTTTCCGCTAAGCGTTGATTTACCAGAAACTCAGGATGCACTTTTACAATCAGCACTTCTTCATAATAAGAGCGATTAAAAATTCCGATGCGGCCTCGTTCCGGCAGACAACGGGAGGTACGCCATAAAAAATCATGATCCAGCTCATTGTCACTGGGCTGTTTAAAACTGAATACCTGAAATCCCTGCGGATTAATTCCGGACATCACATGTCTTATCGCCCCATCCTTGCCAGCAGCGTCCATGCCCTGAAAAATCAGTAACACTGAAAAACGATTATCAGCGTAAAGCTTATGTTGCAAGTCACTTAATGCCTCGACATTTTTTTGCAGCAATTTTTGGTAGTTTTTCTTTGAGCTGTATAACGGATCAACCGTAGTTGGCCATTTCTTTAGTATCACCTTGCTGTGCGGCAGAGCCTGAAAATCACTGATATTAAGCTTCATCGTTTTTGCCTTTGAAGGTTTAGAATGGCGTTTTTTGCCTGAATTATTTGCTTATTAAACGCTTGAAACTATCAAAGAACAAATTTCAAATACGCTAATATTCCAATCCTGAAAAATCTTTTTCAGGGAAATCTTTATTGACTTGCCAGAGCCCATCAGCAAAATAATTTTGCGAATCCTGCCAGTTTTTTAATACGCTAAAGCCGGTCTGATCGGCCAGATGCTGCATATCGGATAACAGGTATTTATGAGAAAGCTCAAGATGGATCGCTTCATGGGCATTAAATTCAAAGGTTTTTTCCAATGCACCGATATGCACTTCCTGATGCTCAAGTGAGACCAGATAACTTTCCATGGCACCATGCCGCGGATTGTACATTCCATGATGGGTAAATCGTTGGATATCAAACTCACCATCCAGCTCGGTGTTTATCCGTGTCAGCACATTTAAATTGAAATCCCGAGTAATGCCATGTTTATCGTTATAAGCTCGGGTTAATACTTCAATATCTTTTTTCAGATCAAAGCCCATCAATAATAAATCATTGTGATTCAAACACTTCCAGATACTGTGTAAAAACCGTTTGGCGCTTGGAAAATCAAAATTTCCGATATTTGATCCCAACAACAGCACCAGTTTTCGGCGGTCAGAAGTATTTTCCAGATGACGGATACTGGCGAAATAATCACCGACAATGCCATGCGTGGTCAGCGACGGATGGGATTGCTTCAAGGAATCATCCAGATCGGCCATGGCGCTTTCCGAAATATCAATCGGAATGTATGAAAATTGATCCGTAAGTTTTAACAGCTGGCTAAGCAAAACCTTGGTTTTACGCCCATCCCCAGCTCCCAGCTCGACTATTTCAAAAGGCTTGCCCTGCATAAATTCAGCAATCTCACCGCCAACCTTGTTGAGGATCTCAAACTCACACCGAGTTGGATAATATTCTTCCAACTCGGTGATCTGTTCAAAGAGCCGACTACCCGTAGCGTCATAGAAATATTTACTCGGCAGAAATTTCGATGGCGCGGAAAAGCCCATTAATACATCAAAGGCAAACTGCTCTTTCAGGACGTCTTGCGTTTGATGTCGTAACGAATCTAAAACCAGATAACTCATTAAAGATCCTTTGCTAACCTAATACCAGTGAATGCCCAACGATCTGAAGGACGGTAAAAATTACGATAACTAGCGCGTAGATGATTTTTGGGTGTCGCCACACAACCACCCTTCAAAACATATTGGTTGGCCATGAACTTGCCATTGTATTCACCTAACGCTGTATTGATTGTTTTATAACCGGGATAAGGCGAATAGGCACTGCTGGTCCATTGCCAGAGTAACCCGGTATCAAATTCATCGCATGCCCGATCAGGAGCTGGATATACCATTTCACTGGGGTCCCAAAAAGCCTTTTCATACTTAAAGAGTTCTTTATCACGAGAGCTATATGCCTCAAGCTCAAACTCAGTGGGTAACCTTGCTCCCATCCATCTCGCGTAGGCATCTGCTTCATACAAACTGATATGGCTGACGGGTAAATTGGTATTTAATGGGCCTAAACCACAGAGGTGGTATTCATCCCAATTTTGATTTTTTTTACGCCAGTACAAGGGATGGGTGATTTGTTTTTCCTGTATCCAGTCCCATCCATCACTAAGCCATAGCTCAGGTCGTCTATATCCGCCATCAGTCATAAAATCGAGATATTCACCATTGTTAATAAGCCGATCAGATAATTGAAAACCGCTAATCCAGCGGCGATGGCGTGGTCGTTCATTGTCGAAAGAGAAATCATCTATCCGTGCACCGAACAACGAAATATTTTCTGTCGATTCCAGCCAACCTAATGCTCTTGCTGGCAGTAAGAACTTATCGGTATCAGCTATTTGTTGATAAGCATCCGGCCAAGGATGATTTCCAAGAATGAATTTAATATCCATCAACAACAATTCTTGATGTTGCTGTTCATGCTGAATGCCAGTGGCAATAACCTCTAATTGTTTCAGAGAGAGCGAGTTTGACTCAAAAAGCTCAATAACTGCCTCAGTTATACCTTGTCGATAGCTCATGATTTCCTTCACCGAAGGACGAGACAATTGCCCCCGGTTGGTCTGCAACCAATGTGCTCCCTGACTCTTGTAGTAGGAATTGAATAAATAATGGTATTGCGAGGATTTTTTGGTTTGAGCAATATTGAGCGGCTCTAAAATAAAACAATCAAAAAACCATGATGTATGGGCCAAATGCCATTTGGGTGGGCTGACAAAGCTGGCGGGTTGAACCACGAAATCTTCAGTGAGCAAATTGGCACAAATCTGTTCCGTTTGCTGGCGGACATCGGCAAATACCTGCTGAAGAGATCTGTCGATTTCCTGGTCAATTTGTCCGTTAAAATTCTGTCCTGTTACTCCATTTTTTTTTGTCATTGATTCAACTCCATATTGGGTTTTATCAACCACCTGACCTTTAAAATGTCGCGATTAGCTGGTTAAATTGAGAACTGAAGTCCTCAACTGCAAACACATTGCTCGCTGGGTTGAGATGACCACCATTTACTTGAGATAGCGGAGTCGTGAACGACCCCGCACACCTTTTTCCAGATAACTACAACAAGATGGCCAACAGAATAATGATTGGAATTGGCACACCTAAAAACCATAAAAGAATAGATCGCATAATATTTCTCCTTAAAAGATGCTTAATGTCATCAATGGATTAATGAATAACTGAATCACGTTGACGACCGCCAACCGTAGCCATAAAGCTGGCGATATATGCACCAATCAATAAAGCGATAAACAACCATAACGAGGCAAAAGTAGCACTGGTCAATGCAGCATCAGCCGCTTCACGAGCAGCAAGTTCAGCGTCAGTGGCTGCTTGTTGAGCTCGGGCAATCACTTCATCAATACGTTGCTCTGCTTCAGCTTCATTCAGTTCGGTGTAGTTTGCTACCAAGCCGACAACATATTGTTTGTCGTCTTCGTTCAGCTCACCATCACGCAATGCCTGCACCACAATTGTGGAGAGTTCATCACGAACATCCCTATCAGCACGTTGTTCAATTTCTGCACCTGGGGCTGTACGTAAAAGCGCATTGGTAACGTAATCCGATGACTCGGATACGGCATCACTGATCATTGGTGCGGCTGAAGTTGCACCACCGGCTAAAGAAGCTCCTGCTTTGGCCGAGCCACTGATGACTGCACCAATACTTGAGAGTATTAATGTTGCGACCAGAAGCGTGGCTACTGCCCAGCTGATAAGGCCATGGGCCGTGTCACGGAAATAAATTTCATCAATATTGATATCCGTCCAGCGAGTTCTAAGACGACCGGCCATATAACCACCGAGTCCTGCTGAAACGATTTGGGTGAAGGTTAACCAGATAACGGTTGACCAACCAATGGCTTCCATACTCACACCTTCATTCTGCCAAGGTGAAATAACGGAAAAACCTAATCCAAAACCGAGGATTAACATTATCAATGTCATGGCTGCGGCGCTAACCGCCCCGGCAAAAATCGCTGCCCATGACACACTACTGTTGTTGCTTGCTGAGAGAGTTTCCATATCGCTTTCCTTTTAATTTGCTTTCAAATCCGGATTTGCTTTTTCTGAGGAAAATCACCTAGGCAGTTATGCCCAGAAATTAACTTTTTAAACGCCTGAAATGCCATTCAGACAATTGAATAAAACAGAATTACAACGAATACTTTTCGACATTTGTGAGCTGAGGAAAAGTATCGTAGTGTCAGTGCTGAAAGAGTTTTCAAAGACACTACGAAGTTCAAGGTAGCAACCAAAGCAGTCGGCTGATATTACATAGGTTAAAGTTCACGAAAAATAATCATCTCGCGACGTTTCGATGATTCTTGTGGGACAGATAAAGGTCAGTAATGAACCAGCAACAGATGGCTGAACAGAGCCAGACAAAAGCCGAACACAGCTCCCAAAGGTGGTGCCCAGTGTCTGGCGAGTTTTGATTGAGGGGCAATGTCCTGAAACACCAGATACAGAATGCCTCCTGAGGCAAACAGCATAATTGCCCCAAGTATGGCGGGATGTTCAGATAAAAAGAAATAGCCCGCCAATCCGGCTATCGGACCAAGCGCAACAAACAATGTCATCTTGCTAAGCACATTACTGTGCCTGTTGTGCTGTTTTAGCTCGCGATAGGCGTTAAAACCCTCGGGTAGATTCTGTAATCCTATCAGCAATGCCAGTAAAGGTCCTGAAGCCGGGTTCAGTGCCATCAAACCGCCTAAGGCGATAGCTTCCGGCACATAATCCAATATCATGCCCATGAGCTGGGGAGATTCATTTTTGTGCAAACCGAGCAATCGTTCTATGTAGAAAAAAGCCAGGCCACCAGCGACAATAAACAAAATATTCCAAACAGAATCCCCCATATTCTCCAGGCCTTCGGGAACCAGCACCAGCATTACCGCACCCAGCAAAATGCCGCCCCCTAAAGCGATAATGAAGTGCCTTAATTCTTTTTCCAGCCATTGTGAATGTACCCGCTCAAAGCTGGCCACAAAACCACCGACAGGAATGCAGATACCGGCGGCCATTGTGAGTAATACAATCTGCAGAACGGTTGTGTTGTCCATTGTTTGCCTTCATCACTTGCTGAGAATGCTGTTTATTAATACATTCGATATTAGCCAGATTTGCTACACCATACCAAGCTGGCTTTGAATATTTAAATCATTAATTAATCAGCACTTTTATCACATACACATGTCAATCATTGAAACTCATCACCCCAAAAGTATGGAGAACAAAGATGACAACACTTAAACAGGCAGCTCAATTTCATCGCTTTATGGCCTATTTTCTGACGACACTAACAGGGCTTATTATCAGTAGCTTGGTTATGGCTGATTCACCCAATGATAAAAATATCGTAAATGAAGCTGACAGGGTTTCTCTGGATTTCTACGAGTGGAATGTTGAATGGCAGAATACCCGGCCTCGAGATCCCTATGTCAGCCCGGATGGCAGTGTGTGGTTTGTTGGTCAGGTTGGTGATTATGTCGCTAGATTGGATCCGGTCTCAGGCGAAATGCAACGCTACGAAATTCCCAAAGCAGGCCCACATACAGTCATTGTCGATAAGCAGGGTTATCCTTGGTATGCCGGCAATAAAGATAAACATATCGGTCGATTGGATCCTGCCAGCGGTGAGGTGACTCGTTATGAGATGCCGGAAGGTGTCAACGATCCACATACGATGGACTGGACCTCCGACGGCAATATCTGGTTTACCGTTCAGCGCTCAGGCATAGCTGGTTTTATCGGTACCTTAAACACTGAATCGGGTGAGGTCGACATCATTGAAGTGCCCGGTAACAATATGCGTCCTTATGGCCTGGTGGTGGATAAGCAAGATCGTCCATGGATTGCCTTTATGGGCAGTAATGCCATTGGTACTGTAGATCCACAAACCATGCAACTGGAAATCATTAACACTCCCAATGAAGAGAGCATTATTCGTCGAATCGGTTTAACCTCGGACGGACGTGTCTGGTGGGTGGATGCCGATGTTGGTTATGTCGGAGTCTACAATCCGCGGGATAAATCCATGCAGCAATGGCAGACACCCGGTGGTGAATCAGCAGGCTTATATGCGATGACCGTCGATAATCAGGATCGTATTTGGTATGTCGAAACCGGTTTACAACCCAACAGGTTTATCGGTTTTGATAGCAAAACTGAACAATTTATTGCGATTGATGAGGTGCCTTCAGGCGGGCAAACGGTAAGACATATGATGTTTGATAAAGAAAGCAATGCCATTTGGTTCGGCACCGATGCACATACTATTGGTCGAGCGGTAGTGCCGGATTGACTGACACTGTCAGAGATAAGGGTCGTTCAAAACGGTATTAAAATAAATTACTGATTATTAGCCACGCAGTTAAACCGGTAAGAATAAACGACAGCAGTGCCAGTAATCCGTCTTTGGCAATCAAGGCCAGACCAAATGCCACTAAGGCAAGACCTCCGGCGTTGGCACTAAACGGGACGACCTCCATAAACGGCAGCATCAACGCAATCAGAATACAGACGACTGCAATAATATATTTGGCTGTGCCGTTTACAAAAACCAGTAAACGCGGACGAATAAGTTTATCGATATAACCTGCCGGTTTTCGTAACCATTTGACGGCAGTAGCCAGCTTTTCGCTGGAAATAGCCCGTTGCAACAGCCAATGGGGTAACCAGAAATGTTCTTGTCCGATTAAAAGCTGAACGGCGATTAAAAACACAAACATGCCCATAATGCTCGGCACACCCGGAATATCACCAATTACCGGAGCTAATATAACCAAGCCTGCCACCAGCAACATGGGGCCAAAAGAACGGCGACCAATCATATCCATAATCAAATCGATGGAAACCTTTTCGCCGTTTTTTTGCTCGGCAGCCTCACCTATGCAATCGAATAATTGTTCGAGATCACTTACCTTTTGTTCCTTACCCATTTAGCTAAAGCCTGTCATCAGGGAAAAAGATGTTTCGGCACCCACCATAGAAATATCAACATACCAAGCAACTCGACTAATGATTGAAATACGATGACTACCGCTGCCAACTCATACCCGACGGGCAAAGCTAACGCCAGGGGCAACATCACAAATGAATTTCTGCTGCCGAAACTGAATGCTAATACCCTACCCTGTGTTGATGACAGTTGTAATAACCTGGATAAAAGCTTGGCAATTAAAGCTGCAATGGCTAAGAACAATATAAAAATGAGTAGCAGGTTCGCCAATAAACTCACTGAGCCCCTGACGACATTCACCTGAGTTGCTGAAATGATAAACAGCACTGTTGCCAGTAATATCACCGGAAACCAAGCTAATTTATGGATGATTTTTTCACCGAGAGCATGACTGTCGGCCCACTTCTGTGTGAACCATGCCAGCAATAAAGGAAAAATAATCAATCCGACGAAAGCCCATAACATATTCCGATGCGCCAAACTGATTGTTATCTCATGGCCTAAAAACAACCATAAATAAAACGGCAACAAAATAATTTGTAACAACAAACTGATGGGAGAAAACGCTATTGCAAGATTGGAGTCACCGCGCCCCAGTTGTGTGAACGTGATAAACCAGTCGGTACACGGAACTAATAACACCAATAAAATTCCTAAACGCACCGCAGGATTATCTGGGGCAACCAACATCAGTCCCCCCACAATAAGAGGAATGAATACAAAATTTCCTGTTATCGCTGCCAATAGAAATTTTGGTTGGTAGAACGCTTGCTGCAAATGAATTAATGGCACCTGAGTAAACGTTGCATAAAGCAAAAGCCCAAGCAACGGCCACAACATAACTCCCAACAAACTACTGGTTTGCGGTGCATTAATACCCAAAATTACGCCTAACAATATTGCCAGCAGATAAATAAACAGCTGATTTTTTTCCAAGGTTAAGCGGGTCAACGTATTAATCCTTCCTGAACAAACTGAAATTTATGTGTGTCACAATCGTGCCAAAGGCTTTTCAAGCCGATTAACTAAAGTTAACGCACTTAAACACATTATGATTTAAAAGTTACTTGGCAGTAGATAACCCTAATGAATTTTCGTATGGAGCCAACTTATGCAAACCACTTTCAATAAAGCACTTCTCGCCACTCTGTTTTCTCTGTGTTTTCTGAGTCCGACATTTGCCGGAGATGATGTCGAAGGCAAACAAATTGAAATCGACAGTGAACAGGGAAAGAAAACGGTGACCATAGAAGAGTCTCAAACAGGTGATCAGTCTGGAGCCGGTACAGCGGTTACCGATCATACCGTTGATGATGATAAAACTACCGACGAAGATGACAATACCGATAAGCCTAAATATCAAGAGTAAATGTTTAAGTCGTCAGACTATTTAACTAACTCAGGCCAGCCGGCATTGTTCTCTAAAAATTCCAACAGATTTTTAGGCCGGTAATCTTTATCGTTATCCCAACGTTGTTTCACCGATTGGTGAATCAGGATATCGCCTTTGTTGTGATTAATAGGCCGGTATAAGGGACTTTTAGACCGGTAAATATGTTTGCGAGAATTATGTAAAGTCGCATCATATCGACAATTTAAACTAGTTTTAAGATGGGGTTCCAGCACCAGTCCGGCTTGTGCAGCTTGTTGCATCATCCATTGCAGTGGGATGTCGGATAACAAACCCCCGGTTTGTTTATCCGGCGCATAACTGCCACCAATATTGCTATGCACGCCAGCGAACCAGACCTGTTTAAGATCCAGCTTTTCACGAGGGTCCCAAATAGTCGGTTCAAAATCCGAACGCACCTCATCTATTGCCATTGCATGACGAGCAATATCGACATTGGGGCCAATCTTGGTATCGTAAAATTCGTCTTTTTTATCTAATAAACCCAGAAACGAAATGGGAATGCCCAATGCCCCGACGGTATCCCATACACCTACAAATTTAATATTCCGACTTTTATGTGAATGCGCATCCCGAAAGGCAATGGATTTTTCGCCATCTGGTGCGTAGCTGTAGCCAGGTTTTTTGTAATGCTCAAATGCCTCTTCAATCAGTTTGGCATCGGGCCGTTTGAGAATGCCACAGTTGTAAATCAAACCACTTAAACTGCGAACAGTGTAGGCGCCGCGGCTAAAGCCAAACAGAAAGATCTCATCACCTGGCTGATAGTTCTGAACGATATAACGGTAATCGTCCATGATGTTTTTATTCAGGCCCTTGCCAGTCGCACCACCCAGCACCTGTTCATAATAAGAGCCAATACCCCAATCGTAGAAGACTTGCTGAGTGATGCCATCAGAGCCTCGTGGATCGATTGCTCGTGCCATTCGTAGAACATTGGTTGGGAAATCTTTGGCCAGGTCTTTTTCCGGTCGATTCCAGGTACCGTCTGCACAAACCACTATCCGCTTTGTCATCAGCGCACTCCGTCGGTCGTTTTATCGAGCAGAAAAGCGTTAGGTTAAACAGTTTCATCACGCTAACTGCGCATGCCACCATTTGCGACATTAAACCTGAACCACTTTTAAATCAACATCTTAAACACCAATCTGACAGAACCTTTGTTAGGCTTTTTCTTCTTCCTCTTCTGCTTCTTCCTCAGTACTTTTTCCTTTACCCGAAAAATCTTCGGTGAACACCTCAGAGAGAATCAGTTGTTCAATATAACTGCGTTGAGAAGCCCTTACCGGAAAACGCACCACCAAATGAATTTCAGCGGCGGTTGGGACCTGAATGGTGACACGGGGATCAACCGAACTGGCATCCAAACCTCTTTCATCACTGAGTCTTTGCATGTACAGCCGGGCGTTTTCCAGATAGGGCTGACAATGCTTGGCTGCCGCTGCCAGCAAAGCTTGTTGAGCTGCCTGCCATTTATCAGTACGTTTAAAAGGCACGGTGAACACATGCAAAACATATTGCCGGGTATAGCTTTCATTAATCACCGGTTCTGAGACAAATAAAGCATTGGGAATCACTGCCATACGACCGGTTCGTTGATGCGTCAGTTTGCCAGGCCCGACTTCCAGAATAGTGGTCGCCAGTAAGGTCTGATCAATAACATCACCTCGAAAATCCCTGATTTGAATTCGGTCACCGATATCAAAAGAACCAGCACCGGTTTTCAGCAATGAACCCGTTACACACAAAATCAGTTCTTTAGTTGCCACGACAAAAGCCACAGCAATAGCCACAACTGATAAGGCTAAAGTTCTAAGCTCTTCACCCCAGATTAAAATGAGCCCAAGTATGAACAACAGAATAATGCCGTTACGGGTCTGTACCAGCCATTTACGACGTAATTCGGTGGCATCAACAGTGCGGCGAATGAACCGAGAAGCTAATGAATTCAATACCAATACCACTATCAGCAGGATAAAAGTACTGCCAAATAAGCTGATGATCGGCAGAAAAAACGCCCAGGTTTCCTGTGAAAGTCCAAGTTTTTCGTTCATTTAAACAGCCTGTTTTCTTAAAAGATTTGCCAATTAATGTGCAATATTACACCCAATCATAAACCAGCACCTTTACGCCGCCCAACAGAATACTGATCACGAATTAAAGCCCGGAATGTCTTTATCAAAGCTTATCTTTCCAACAAAATTCGTCTGAAACAGATCCGTGATTGGAATTATTTATATCCGATTCAATGACCTATTTGATTTACTCTAATAAAACCCGTCAGCACCCTTTGCAGACGCCGGTTCTTCGATCATAATCAGTCACAGGCACGTCAATCCAACAAGAGGATCTACTCCGAATGATTAAACGACCCGACGCGACAAAACGTCTGTTTGTGCTTGATACCAATGTGCTGATGCACGACCCCACCGCTCTCTTCCGCTTTGATGAACACGATATTTTCCTGCCAATGGTGGTTCTGGAAGAACTCG
>NZ_SSXS01000002.1:0-26422 GCF_004832235.1 Methylophaga sp. SB9B | reverse complement strand
TGATTAAACGACCCGACGCGACAAAACGTCTGTTTGTGCTTGATACCAATGTGCTGATGCACGACCCCACCGCTCTCTTCCGCTTTGATGAACACGATATTTTCCTGCCAATGGTGGTTCTGGAAGAACTCGATAGAGGTAAAAAAGGTTTATCCGAGGTATCCCGTAATGTGCGCCAGGTCAGTCGTTTTCTCGATGATTTGTTAGAACAAGCTGCTGATAACGATGCGATTAATTCAGGTATTCCGCTGCCAAGTGTTATCAATAGTGATGTTCCTCAAGCCAGTGGTCGTTTATTTTTCCAAACCCGGCAAATGGCCGGTGAATTACCCAAAGAATTACCCGGCCAACTGGCTGATAATGCCATTCTGGCAGTTGCTATCAATCTGCAACAAGCTCAAATTGATACCAATGTTATTCTGGTTTCCAAAGATATTAATCTGCGTATCAAAGCCACGGTTTTAGGTATCTGCGCCGAAGATTATTACAACGATAAAGTGCTGGATGATGTGGATCTGCTATATCGCGGTTCCAGTGAACTGAAAGCCGATTTCTGGGAAGACTTGAACCGCCTAGAATCATGGACCGAAGATGGTCGTACTTTCTATCAAGTAGAAGGTGAGGTGGTCAAAGACTGGTATCCGAATCAGTTGATTTATTCGCCCGGTGAAGAACGTGCGATTGAAGCTGTGGTGCGTAATAGCAATGACACCACTGCGGATATTGAATTAATTCATGATTATCGGCGTGAAAATCATTCCGTCTGGGGCATAACCGCGCGTAATCGCGAACAGAATTTCGCCTTGAACCTGTTGATGGATCCGGAAATTGATTTTGTCACATTATTGGGTCAGGCCGGTACCGGTAAAACATTGCTGACATTGGCTGCCGCACTAACCCAATGTATTGAACATAAACGTTATGGTGAAATCATCATGACTCGTGTCACGGTTCCGGTTGGTGAAGATATCGGTTTCCTGCCGGGCACCGAAGAAGAAAAAATGACGCCGTGGATGGGCGCATTAATGGATAACCTTGAGGTGCTTAACAAAACTGATGGCGGGGATTGGGGCCGGCAGGCGACCAATGACTTACTGCAGCGCTGGATCAAAATTCGCTCATTGAATTTTATGCGCGGCCGTACCTTCCTCAATCGTTTCATTATTATTGATGAAGCGCAGAACCTGACCTCGAAACAGATGAAAACACTGATTACCCGTGCAGGTCCGGGTACTAAGATTGTCTGTCTGGGTAATATCTCGCAGATCGATACACCGTATTTGAGTGAGACCACGTCGGGTTTGACTTACGTTGTCGATCATTTCAAAAACTGGCCGCATAGTGGTCATATCACCCTGATGCGTGGTGAGCGTTCACGTCTGGCTGACTTTGCTTCAGAAAACTTGTAATCTGTTTCAGCATTAAAACGAGCGTCACGCAGAGTTTTCTTTGCGTGACGCTTATGTTTTGGGCTATATAGGCATTACACCCCGACCATTTTAATGATTCAATGACAGAATCATGATCAGACAGGATGACAAAAGATGAATGACTCAACCCTTTCAGGTGCCGATCGCCGGGCCTTTTTTCGGATAAATGATCGTCTGGTCATGTCTGTTATTCCGCTCAGCACAGAAGAGGCTGAGCAAATCGGGGAGGCGATTATTGATGCAACTCCTGAAACGGGCCAGTTAACCCAACAAATGACGTCCATTCAAAAAAGCTTTAACCACTTGGTCGATCAAATTGGTCATACCGATAGAGACGTTGCCAGGGCATTGAGAATGCTGGATGAAAAAGTCAGCTTGCTGGCACAGAATGTTCAGTTATTACATACCCCACTCAACCCCGAATCAGCAACTGAGGTTAATCTCAGTGCTGGTGGTATAGCCTTGATGACAGAAAGTGCTTTTCCAGCTCGTTCTGCCATGGAGATCAGAATGCAGTTGTTGCCTGGCGGTCTGCATATCCGTGCGATTGCCAAGGTGATTGCCTGCGACCAGTTAATGCAAAGCATTCAGGGTAGAAGCTTCTATTTACGTATGGCGTTTACCCATATGAGTGAAACCGATCGTAATATTCTGGTGAAACACACGTTAAATCGTCAGGCAGAAGAGCTACGCAATAGCAAACAAATTTAACCAAAACTTCTTGCTGACTTTTATCGAACGTACAGCTTTTAACACTGTCTCTTTTATATAACAAAAGAGATCGTTTTTATGACGACCACACTGCCCATCTTATATAGTTTTCGCCGTTGCCCTTATGCAATGCGCGCTCGTCTGGCCATTGCCATTACGGGTTGTCAGGTTGAAATACGTGAAGTTGTACTGAAAGATAAACCGGCTAAATTACGGGAAATTTCACCTAAAGCCACTGTGCCGGTTCTGTTGCAAAATACCAATAGTGTGCTGGAAGAAAGTCTGGATATCATGCTGTGGGCAGCAGAATCTCATGCCATCTGGCAATCGCTGGATGATGATCAACGCAATGAGTCATTCATGTTGATCCAGGAAAATGATGTCAGTTTCAAACATGCTCTGGATTGTTATAAATACGCCGATCGGTATCCCGAACATCCACAGCAGTTTTACCGTGATCAAGGCGAACAGTTTTTAGCCACACTGGAACAACGGCTGAGCAATCGCCATGGTTTAGTGGCCGATTCACTGACCTTGGTGGACTACGCGATATTGCCATTTATCAGACAATTTGCTCTGGTCGATTGGGATTGGTTCAGTCAGGCAGATTACCCAAACCTGCATCACTGGCTAAATGAATTTCTACAGTCAGGTTTGTTCAAACGCATTATGCTGAAATACCCACCCTGGCAGGATGGTGATGCGGCCACCTATTTTCCAGCTATTGTCGTTTTATAAACATTACTACAGCTTCAGATAAAAACTGGCATCTTCATTATCTGCCAGTTTGGGTACAATCCCCAGACATGGCGCGGCAATTCGCTGTATAAGACTTTGAATGATTGCTGTGGATTGTGGGTCCTGCAAAAAGTCATTGGCCACCCAGCCTTCCAATTTCAAGCCAGAAGCTGCAATGGCCTGCACCGTCAGCAAAGCATGATTAATACAGCCTAGTTTGATCGCAACCGCTAACACCACCGGTATTTGTAATGCTTTAGCCAGATCGGCAATGGTTTGCTGATCATTCAGCGGCACCAACCAACCACCAGCCCCTTCTACTACAATGGCATCCGCCTGTAATTTCATAGCAGCGAAGTTCGTTTCAATGACATCCAGAGAAATGCTTTGACCGATTTGCTCTGCTGCAAGATGTGGCGCAATCGCCGGTTCAAAGGCGTAAGGATTGATCTGTGAATAGGGTAATTTGACATCAGCCTGTTGGCTTAAGGCTAGGGCATCCTCATTTTGCAACTTACCATCCTGCCATTCACAACCACTGGCTACCGGTTTCATTGCTGCGACTCTTAGGCCCTTCTGTTGTAAGACCTTTATAAGTCCAACACTGATACGGGTTTTACCGACTTCAGTATCGGTACCGGTAACAAATACATGCGTGGTCATCAGAGCTTGCTTCTCAACTTTTCGAGGCTGACTGGCACACATCCCTCTTCGGTCATTTGCAAAGAATTTTCACCGGCCCAGGCATGGCCATAAATCACTTCATAAGTGGCCGGAAGTTGGCCATTGACCCGGAATTGTTCACTGGCGGCTTTGACTTTGTTTAAGGTATTTTTGCCGGTCAAACCACGGCGCCGTCCCTGATTGACATTGCGCGCCCCCAACTGCTGCAAATCGCGCATCATGCCGATAATATCGTTATACAAAAGACAATGCCGATCACTGTCCAGTACTGGATCACTGAGTCCAGCAGCAAACATGGCTTCTGCCACATCATGCATATCCAGAAACACATTAATATGCGGGTAGCTGTCTACTGCTGCCCAACTTTGACGCAGTTCTTGCAGAGTGTCAGGGCCAAGCGTGCTGAACATTAACAAACCACCGGGACGCAACACACGTTGTATCTCGGCAAACGCAGCAGTCAAATCACACCACTGCAAGGCTAGATTGGCATAGACCAAATCAACACTGTTATCAGCTAACGGTAACTGTTCGGCATCACCTGCAATAAAAATAGGGGTCTGTTGACCAGGTAACCAGCGCCGCAACCCAAGATCTTGACGATAACGCTGTCTCGCCTGTTTAAGCATAGCCGATGCAATATCTAATGCTACTTGCTGGGCCGCCGGATAACGCTGTTGCAGCAAATGCAGATTACGTCCGGTACCGGTACCCAAATCCAGAATCTGCTGTGGAGTGATTTTGACCAGATCCAGACGCTCCAGCATTTCATCGGCAGTATCTCGCTGCAATATCGCCACATCATCATAACTGTTGGCAGCATTACCAAAGGCCCGCGCCACCCGGCTTTTTTCCGGTCGCAGAGTTTGCTCAGTCATGCAAAAACCCACTGATTTTATCGGCACACAACTGTGGTCGGGAGATAAACGGTGCGTGCCCTGCTCCGGCAATACGATCAATTGAAATAGTACTGTTTAGACTCGATAAATTTTCCGCCAGCGTTATCGGTACCAACTGATCGCGCTCACCGAAAATACATTTCACCGGTAACGTTAATTGTGCCAACTGTGTACGTAAATCCAGTGTTTCCAGCAAATCCAATCCGGCCTGTAGTGCTTCTGGGTGGGCGACATTATCGGCGGTTTGCTCTGCCAGCAGCTGAATTGTGTCACGGCTACCTTCCGCGCCACGCGCTTGTAACATAACAAAACGTTTCAGGGTTTCCCGTTGATTATGATCGAGCTGACCGGCAAATACTGCAAACACTGTTGCATCCATTGCACAATGCCAATCATCTGAGGTAACAAATTTCGGATTGGCCGCCAGCAGAATAAGTTTGCTAACACGTTGTGGATAGCGTGAAGCAAATGCCAGACTCAACTGCCCGCCCAACGACCATCCCAACCAATGTGCAGTTTGCGGAAGGTTTTCTGCAAGCTTCGTTAACAGTTGGTCTATTTGCAACGCTTCAGCCTGCCAATCTGACTGACCATGGCCCGGTAAGTCCACCAAATGTAAAGTGAACTTGTCTGCCAATAATTCGATAAGCGGCTGCCATACGCCACTGTGCATACTCCAGCCATGCACCATTACCAGATCCGGCCCCTGGCCAACCCGTTTAATGAACATAACTAAGCTCCAGTGCATCGAGTAATTTATTAATATGCTCGGCTTCGTGTGCAGCAGACAGGGTAATACGCAATCTGGCGGTATTTTTCGGTACTGTCGGCGGACGGATAATGCCCACTAAAATGCCTTGTTGTTCCAGATCCTGTCCCAATTTAAGGGCTTTTTTGTCATCGCCGATAAGCAGCGGTTGAATCGCCGTTTGTGAGGGCATTAACGGTAAACCTAATTGAGTCGCACCATCCCGCAGTTGTTTGATAAGTTGCTGTAATTTATCGCGCCGCCAGCTTTCTTGTTTAATCAATTTCAGACTCGCCAATGTCGCTGCGGCGATGGCTGGAGGCTGGGCAGTGGTATAGATAAAACTACGAGCCTGTTGCACCAGAGTTTCAATCACCACCTCCTCAGCAGCAACAAAAGCCCCTGCCGTACCAAAGGCTTTGCCAAAGGTGCCGACTAACATCGGCTTTTGCTGGGTTAAGCCAAAATGCTCAATAACGCCGCCGCCATTTTGACCAAGTACCCCAAGACCGTGTGCATCATCAATCAACACCCCTGCTTTGTGCTGTTCGGCCAAGTCCATGATTTCAGGTAATGGCGCAATATCCCCGTCCATACTGAACACACCATCACTGACAATCAGTTTGTTTCGGGAGTTGGCGGCAGTGTGCAAACGTTGATGTAATAAAGCCATATCGGCATGTGGATAACGTAATTGCTGAGCCTCGCTAAGGCGACCACCATCCAGTAATGATGCATGATTCAATTTGTCCTGTACCAGCACATCCGTTTTACCAAGCAATCCATCAATCACACCGATATTGGCCATATAGCCGGTGGAAAACAACAGAACGCGCTGCTGTCCGGTAAATTCTGCGAGAGCCTCTTCAAGTTGATGATGATAACGACTGTGTCCGGTCAGCAAATGCGCTGCACCGCTGCCAACACCTTCGCGGTCCAGTGCGTCGGTAAAGGCTTTTTTTAAAGTGGGATGTGCTGCCAGGCCTAGATAATCATTACTGCTGAACGACAATAATTTACGGCCATCCAACACGACCTCAACACCCTGTTCACCATCACGCAACCGCGAGCGACGATACAAGCCAGCAGCTTGTCGTTCTTTTAACGCTTGTTGAAGTTGTGATTGCCAGGGAAGTTGTGACACGAAAGCGCCTCGATAAATCAGCTACGTGAAGCAATTGAAAAGGCGATCGCCTTTAAGTGAAATGCTCTGTGCGGCAAGACCACACAGAGCATCCAGTTAGTTATGCAAAGGTTTATGCAGCTGAACAGTGTTTATCTTCCTGTTGCTGCTGACCCACTTGTAACGGTGTGATCCCCAGACGTTTGAATAAACGTTGATCATGATCGGTATCCGGATTGTCTGTAGTTAGCAGTTTTTCACCATAGAAAATCGAGTTGGCACCGGCCAGGAAGCTCATCGCCTGTAATTCATCAGTCATGTTTTCACGACCGGCAGAAAGTCTGACAAAAGACTGCGGCATCATGATGCGCGCTACCGCGATGGTGCGAACAAACTCAAACGGATCCAGATTATTGATGCCATCCAGTGGTGTGCCTTCGACTTGAACCAATAGATTAATTGGTACGCTCTCAGGATGACTTGGCAAATTGGCCAGACTGATTAACAGACCAGCCCGATCTTTCCGGCTTTCGCCCATGCCGACAATACCGCCACTACAGACATGAATGCCCGCTTCACGAACATGACTTAAGGTATCCAGACGATCCTGATAAGTACGGGTGGAAATGATTTCACCATAGAATTCCGGTGAGGTATCAAGGTTATGATTGTAATAATCAAGACCAGCTTCTTTCAGACGTTTTGCTTGATGGTTTTCCAGCATGCCCAGCGTGACGCAGGTTTCCAGCCCCATATCCTTAACGCCTTCAATCATCGCCACGACACGATCCACATCGCGATCTTTCAGGTTACGCCAGGCAGCCCCCATACAGAAACGGCTGGCACCGGTGGATTTAGCCTGTGCAGCGGATTCAAGCACTTTATCCAGAGGCATTAACGGTTCGGCTTTTACCGCTGATTCGTGATGCGCGCTTTGTGGACAGTAACCACAATCTTCGGCACAACCGCCAGTTTTGATACTCAGCAAGGTACTGATTTGTACAGCATTGGCATCAAAATTCTGCCGGTGAATGGTTTGAGCTTTGTACATCAGATCCGCAAATGGCAAATCAAACAAGGCTTCAATTTCCGCCTGCTGCCAGTCATGGCGAAGCGGTGCGGTCTTTTCTGCTATATTTTCAGTCATGGGCTTCTTCATCAGATTTAATGGATTAATAACATGATGGTCAGAAACTTTAGTGCCTTAGTGACGCATCGTTTGGCGGAATTATACAGCAAACTGTTGCCGATTCCCTGCTTCCTCTGTGGTGACTTTAGTCCACACGATGCCCTGTGCAAAGCCTGTGTCGAGGACCTGCCATGGCTGGACCATTGTTGTCAGCGTTGTGCCTTGCCACTTAACGAAAGCAGAATCTGCGGCCAATGTCTGCAACATCCGCCACCACAGCAATCCAGTTTGGCGTTATTTCGTTATGAAACGCCCATCAACCATTGCATCGCTGCATTTAAATTTCACCAGCAACTGGTTTTTGCTCAACTGTTTGCCAAACTGCTGGCAGCAAAAGTAAACCAGCGCCAGCAGCCGTTACCGGAAATATTGATTCCCATACCGCTACATTCCAGTCGATTACGCCAACGTGGTTATAATCAATCAGCCCAGTTGGCCGATGCTTTATCCACGGAGTTAACCATTCCTGTCGATAAAACCAGTTTTATTCGTCGGCGCAATACGACTCCGCAAACTGGGATGAGCGGCAAACAACGCAAACGTAATGTAAAACAGGCATTTGCAGTCGCTAAGCCGCTACCATACAAACACGTGGCTTTAGTCGATGATGTCTATACCACCGGGCATACCGCAGCCGAAGCCAGTCGTTGTTTGCAACAAAATGGTGTTAAGACTGTAGAGGTATGGACAATTGCCCGCGCAATACGCCATTATTAGGCTCCATACCATTTACTTCACATTGCTCAAGGCTGTTGCATGCCTCAACAAGACGTGACGACGCTTCAAGATCGATTGAATGATCTGATTCGTATTGCCAAAAGCAATGAGCGAAAGCAGCTCAATTTTCAGCAATATGAATTAAGTCTGCTTAATAGCAGCGGCTTGGAGCCGTTGCTCAAACTGATCCTGGAAGAACATAAACATCGTTTTCAACTGACGGCTGTTACATTAATGTTGCACGATCCGGAGTATGAATTTCAACGCTTACTGGAATCATTTCCTGAAACCCAACAATGGCAAGACCATTTGCTGTTTACCGAATCGGTTCAACGCCTCGAACAGTTTTTTAGTTTACGACGAACACCACGCCTAGTAACGTTCTCCCAGCATCAACACCAGCAACTCTTTCCCTCATACAACGAACTAGGCTCAATCGCGTTGTTACCATTGATCCGACAAAATCAACTGATTGGCAGTCTGAATCTCGGCAGTCGTAATCCCAATAGATTTCAATCTAATATCGGCACACAATTCCTTGAACATCTTGCTGCCGTGGTATCAGCCTGTATTGAAAATGCCCGTCTGCATGAAGAGGTCAAACTGGTCGGTTTACGTGATCCTTTGACTGGCGTAAATAATCGTCGATTTTTTGATCAACGGATCAACGAAGAATTCAGTCGAGCGAATCGCAATAGAACCCCCTTATCCTGTTTATTTGTTGATCTGGATTATTTCAAACGCATTAATGACAGCCATGGCCATCAAACCGGCGATCAGGTGCTGAAACATGTAGCCCAACTGCTCAATGATAGTCTCCGACAAGGTGATGTGTTGGCGCGCTATGGCGGTGAGGAATTTGTCGTATTGTTGGCGGATGCCAGTCGCACGGTTGCAGCAGATATTGCAGAACGAATGCGGAAAACCGTCGCCGAAACAGATTTCACTGCGACAAAGGGTAAAATCATTCGAGTCACTTTGTCTGTTGGCGTTTCAACATTAGAACCCGGCAGCAATATGACTATTAAACGTTTATTGCAATCTGCCGATCAGGCAGTCTATGGAGCAAAACTGTCAGGTCGCAATCAGGTGAAGGTCAGTGCCGAAGCGTGAAAACAGCTTGTGACGCCAGATATCAGGCTCTACAATCAAACTCAAACAACGATTAAGAGGATGTGGTGAATCAACTAAAAGCTTTTTCAGATGCATTTATGCATGCATTGAAAAATCTGCTGCCCATCGTCGTTGTAGTGGTTATTTTTCAAGCCTTTGTATTGCAAAGTATTCCTGATGACACCTTGTCTATCAGCATTGGTTTATTCATCGTCGCCATTGGTGTTGCCTTATTCCTGCGTGGTCTTGAATTAAGCATCTTCCCAGTCGGCAAAAGCCTTTCCAATCAATTTACCAAACGTGGCTCTCTCTGGATTTTGCTGTCTTTTGGTTTTGCTCTGGGTTTTTCTGCAGTAGTTGCTGAACCGGCATTAATTGCAGTCGCCGAACAGGCTCAAGAAATCAGTGATGGGCGAATCGATGCATTGATCCTGCGCTTACTAGTGGCCATATCCGTAGGCTTTGTGGTGGCGCTTGGGGTATTTCGCATTCTCTTTGGCTATCCACTGCATTGGTTCATGATCATCGGCTATTTAACTGTCGTGACCATCACCTTCTTTACCCCGGCTGAAATTGTAGGTTTGGCTTATGATTCTGGCGGTGTCACCACCAATATCGTCACGGTGCCATTAATAGCCGCATTAGGCATTGGCTTGGCCACATCAATTCGTGGCCGTAATCCACTTATCGATGGCTTTGGCATTGTGGCGATGGCAGTGATGGTGCCAATGATAACGGTGCAGCTATATGGGATTGTGGTATTTAGCGGAACTGAAACCGCTCCTACAGCAGATCTAAGTATTGATACGGCTCAGCAAGAAGCAATCTCCGGCCCAATGACTATGCTGATGGATTTGCTCGGCATGGTGGGCGATGTATTACCCATTATTATCACTATTCTATTTTTTCAATATCTGGTGTTAAAACGCCCATTAACGAACCCTCGCAAAGTGGTTTTAGGCTTTGCTATGGTGTTATTCGGTTTATATGCCTTTGTGGTCGGTCTGAAGATGGGCTTGTTCCCCATCGGCAGCAGCATGGCTGAACAACTGATAAAAAATCAGCATATTATCTATGTCTATCTATTTGCTTTTGCCATTGGATTTGCCACGACCATGGCGGAACCCGCCTTGATTGCTATCGGTCAACAGGCTGAGGAAGCCGCTTCCGGCAGGATAAATGGTAACGTCATCCGGATTTTAGTGGCTTTAGGAGTCGCCATCGGTATCACTATCGGAGTACACCGCATAATCTCCGGTGATTCGATACACCACTATATTATCGGCGGGTATTTAATCGTTATTGTGCTGACCTTACTCGCCCCCAAATATATTGTGCCACTGGCATATGATTTAGGTGGTGTGACAACTTCAGAAGTTACCGTGCCCTTGGTGACGGCACTAGGCATCGGCCTTGCCACGCATATTGAAGGCCGTAATATTCTGATGGATGGCTTTGGCTTGATCGCCTTTGCCTCTATCTTTCCAATCATAACGGTCATGCTCTATGCTATCGCGATGCAGATCATGACCGCATTGCAAAAGGTAAACACATGAAATTTTCTGTTCTTGTCGCTATTGTTCCAGAAGAAAGTGAACAAGCTGCCATTGATGCAGCAAGAGATTTGGGAGCCGGTGGTATTACCCTGATGAATGCCCGCGGTATCAGCAATAACGCAAAAAAAACCTTTTTTGGCCTCAGTTATGACGGCAGTCAGAGCGTTTTATTGATGGTGCTGGAAAAAGGTCTCTCGTTACAAATACTCAAGGCTATACAAGCCATTCTGATGCCGGATGAGTCCGACTCAAAAGGTCTGGTATTTACTTTACCACTTGAACATTTGGCCGGTATCGATACATCACAAGTTGAAAAATTCCAACAACATTTACGAGAAACTCTCTAGATATCAAGGATTACCCTAATGCGATTAGTTAAAGACGTTATGATCTCGGATGTGATTACGATTTCACCATTTGCCAAAATTCGTGAAGCATTAAATTTGATGAAACGGCACAAAATTAAATCACTGGTCGTAGACAAGCAAAATCAGCACGATGCCTATGGTTTGATTACCTATTCAGATATTCTGAAAACCGTCATCGCTGAAGAAGGTGATATTGATTTACTCAATGTCTATGACATTTGCGCCAAACCGGTTATTGCCGTCGGGGCCGACCTGTCGATTAAACATGTGGCGACATTGATGGCTGCCCATCGAGTAAAGCGGCTGTTAGTGCTTAATAATAATGATTTGATTGGTATGGTGACCATGAATGACATCATGGAACAACTGCTAAGCGAAATCGAGTAAAGAGAGAAGCTATTCCAAAATGACGATAGCGCTTGGATGCTGCACAAATAAACTGTAATGGTCACCCCGTTTTGACATCCAACCTCGTACTTCCAATGGATTATTCAAATACGTATCTAATGGTGGAAACAAAGCCTGTTGTTTTTTGGCAATGCGCAGGCTGACTTTGTCATTGACCTTTAATACCCAATAATCCCGGGTTTGAGACTGTGATTTGGCCGTTAATCGCCAGCGCTGCCAGCCTCGATAATCATTTTCGTTAATCGTTGACACCTTGCGAGGCTGGTAATGTTTATCCGCCCATATGCCTTTTTTCTGCTCAAGTGCTTGTTGTTGGGCAGCCATCAATTGCTCAGCATACTGTAGATTAGGTGACTGAATAGTTAAAGCAGCCAATCCCTGTTGTAATAGTTGTTCGTTGATAAACTCCCCATCAACTGTCCATGCATAGGCTAATCGTCGGTCATAACGGTCGCGTTTTTCGGCATCGTATTGCAGGTAAAGCTGTCCTAGTTTTAACTTATTTCTTAACCAGTCCCGTGCGGCTATACCACCGGGTTCTGCTTCGCGGTGTCTTGAGCTGATTTCTGGTGTATTGATACTGAGTAACCTGACCCGTTCATTATTTTCCAAAACAAAAGTATCACCGTCATAAACCCGTTTTACATTGAATAAATAACGATTGGAACTGGGTTGAAGCTCGATAGCCTCAGCAGCCGGATCAGCCGGTTGATCAGAAAATATCTTTCGTCCGCTGTCATCGGTCCACTGATAAATCTCGTTGGCACTGACCGAAACAGATAAGCAAAACAGCAGAAAAACCGAATAGCAAAATTTCACCATCAATTAAACCAGGCTGTAATGCAGAACAATACTGAAAAACACCACCGCGCCTACCCAGTTATTATTCAGAAAGGCTTGTAAACAGGCATTTCGCTCACGATCTTTGCTAAGGCGTAATTGATAAATAAACAGCATCGCCACTATCAATAAACCCAGATAAAACACCATGCTCAGCTGCAATTGCAGACCTATCAGGATCATGATCAGCAAAAAAACCAGTTGTAATAAGGCTTGAATTAACAAGTCATTTTTGCCAAATAAAATCGCGGTTGATTTCACCCCAGCTTGCAGATCATCTTCACGATCGGCCATTGCGTAAAAAGTGTCGTACATGGTGGTCCACACAATATTGGCCACAAACAACCACCAGACAATACTTGGCAATGTATTGGTCTGAGCGGCAAATGCCATCGGGATTGCCCAACCAAACGCCATGCCCAATACCAGCTGTGGCAGATAGGTAAAACGTTTCATAAAGGGATAAATCGCAGCCAGCAGAACCGCTATCAATGACAGTGCAATGGTGAAGGAATTAAGCTGCAAAACCAGGATAAACGCTATTAAGGCCAGAGTCACAAATGTGAGCACTGCCTGTTTGGCAGTTAATGCACCTGTTGCTAAAGGCCGGTTTTCAGTTCGCCACACCTGACCATCAATATGCCGATCGGCATAATCATTGATGGCACAACCTGCGGCTCGCATCAGCACTACTCCAGCGATAAAAATCAGCAGAATCTTTATGTCTGGTAATCCACCAGCCGCTATCCATAATGCGGTTAAGGTCGGCCACAGCAACAGTAAAATACCGATAGGCCGATTCATTCGGGTCAGTTGCCAGTAAGGCTGCAGGCGATTCCATAAGCTTGTCATATCGACCAATCCTGATTTGGTAAGAACATTTCGCAGACCAGTAAACTGTTCTCAGCAAAATAAAAACAGGATCGCCTTGCCCACATAATCGCTTTGTCATCCAGTTCAATACCGTGGTGTTTTGCCAATTCAAACAAGCTGTGTCCTGCACGCAGACTGGTCACTTCAAGGGGGCCGCGTTTGATTGCCGGATCAGTAAACAGAATTTCACCCAATGAACGGTTACCCAGATGATGAATATGCAAATGCGCCTGTAATGCCTGATAGCTGACACGCGGCACAATGGTGCGGGCAAATACCCGGGCTTCATCCCCGTCGCGCAAAATCACCTCACGACAATAGGCATGTTCATGTAAGGGCTGCTCAAGTTTTAAAGCCTCCTCAGTCAATGGTTTCTGCCAACCGGACTGCTGCAGATCCACACTGAACTGCTGTTGACTGGTCTGTTGCAATCGCAAAGTCAACGAACCTTTATCGGTGAGCCAGCCAGCCAATTCGTTTGGCAGCTTCGCAGTCGCAGCAGGATGCCAGTGTGCTTGGCTTTTCATCATAAAAAATTGGAACTCATACTTGTCCGAAGTTCAGTTTGGTGCCGAACCAGCGGTTAATTAATGGTGCTACGTTTTCCGGATGCTGAGTGATTAAGGTTTCAGCTGCTTTAGTTACGGCTGGCAATAAATCCTGATCGGTCAGTAAATCAGCTACCCTGAATTGCGGTAAACCAGTTTGCCGTGTGCCCAATACTTCCCCCGGGCCACGAATTTCCAGATCGCGTTGGGCAATCACAAAACCATCATTACTTTCACGTAAACAAGCCAACCGGGCCAGACCATTTTCCGACAGCGGCGGATGGTACATCAACACGCAATGACTCTGTACGGTGCCACGCCCTACCCGGCCGCGTAACTGATGCAATTGTGCCAGCCCCAGACGCTCGGCATTTTCAATCACCATTAAACTGGCATTGGGCACATCCACGCCGACTTCAATCACCGTGGTGGCCACCAACAAATCAATCTCACCCTGTTTAAACGCCTGCATTACTTGTTCTTTTTCAGCCGATTTCATTCGGCCATGCACCAGTGCAATCCGTAAGTCAGGCAACGCCTGCTGCAATTGTTCAGCGGTATCTTCTGCAGCCTGACATTGTAAATGCTCAGACTCTTCAATCAAGGTGCAGACCCAGTACACCTGACGTTTTTGCTGACAGGCGACATGAATGCGTTCGATAACTTCAGGCCGCCGATTGTCTGCTACCACCACCGTGGTCACCGGTTGCCTGCCAGGAGGCAATTCATCAATGACGGACACATTCAAGTCGGCATACGCTGTCATCGCCAGTGTGCGTGGAATTGGTGTGGCGGTCATCACCAATTGATGTGGCAGGATATCAACAGCTTTGCCTTTATCGCGGAGCGCCATACGCTGATGCACACCAAACCGATGCTGTTCATCAATAATCACCAGGCCCAATCGATTAAAGGTGACTTCATCCTGAAATAATGCGTGAGTGCCCACGGCAATATTGATTTCACCTTCTGCCAGTGCGGCAATCACCTGTCGACGCTGCGCTGCTGTTTGTTTGCCGGCACACCAACCAACCTGAATTCCCAGCGGCTCAAGCCAGTTACGAAAGGTCTGATAATGCTGTTCAGCTAATAATTCTGTGGGTGCCATCATTACCGCCTGATAGCCGCTGGAAACGGCCATTAACGCTGATAAAGCAGCTACTACTGTTTTGCCTGATCCGACATCGCCCTGCACCAGCCGCTGCATCGGAATAGTTTGTTGCAGATCTGCACGGATCTCTTTGATAACACGTTGTTGCGCGCCGGTTAATGGAAATGGCAGTTGTTGTAAAAACTTTTCGCTGAACATATCCGCATGAAACTTTGGTGCTTGATGTTGCTGAGCGCGATAGCGGATTTGCCGCATGCTGAGTTGTTGAGCCAGTAATTCTTCAAACGCCAGCCGTTTCTGTGCCGGATGTTCACGAGCGATTAACTGACTAACGTCACAATCAGGCGGTGGTAAGTGCACATATTTCAAGGCTTGCGTCAGATCAAAATGGGCAACTCGCGGATCCAGCAAAGCTTCCGGCAAATAAGACGGCATGGTTTGCTGATCGAGCAGTTTTAACGCCTGATTTAGCAATTTACGCCAGGAAAGTTGGTGCAAACCTTCGGTAGTCGGATACACCGGTGTCAGGGCTTCTTCGACAGAAAATGGCGCATCACCGTGAATAAGTTGATATTCGGGATGCACCATTTCCAATGCAGATGGGCCACTACGCACTTCGCCAAAACAACGAATTCG
Organism: Methylophaga sp. SB9B; assembly: GCF_004832235.1. Lineage (NCBI taxonomy): Bacteria > Pseudomonadati > Pseudomonadota > Gammaproteobacteria > Thiotrichales > Piscirickettsiaceae > Methylophaga > Methylophaga sp. SB9B. The sequence goes on along the minus strand of NZ_SSXS01000002.1, from coordinate 10,730 downwards.
CTGACCTTTTGCTAATTGCTGTTGCTGGCTTTTGGAAAAATGAAAAAAGCGTAATACCAATGCCCCGGTGCCATCACTGATATGACACAGCAAAGATCGGCGGCGGCCGAACTTCACCTGACTCAGTTGAATAACACCTTCAATCAGTATTTCCTGTTGCGGCCGCAAACTGCCGATAGGCATTAATCGGGTTCGGTCCTGATAGCGTAAGGGTAGATGAAACAACAGATCTTGGATCTGGCGTATCCCAAGTTTATCAAGCTTCTCAGCGAGTTTTGTGCCGACACCTTTCAGCGAGGTGACCGGATCGGCAATGGCCAGTTCAGTCACCAATCACCGCCTTTAACGATCGAAGTTATGCGCCAAGATGCAAAATAGCATCCATTTCAACCGGTACATCTTTGGGTAACGATGCCACACCAATCGCCGCACGAGCAGGATAAGGCTGTTGAAAATACTCGGCCATGATTTCGTTCACTGTGCCGAAATAAGCCAGATCAGTCAGATAGATATTGAGTTTGACGACATCTTGTAAACTGCCACCAGCAGCCGTAGCAACAGCCGATAAATTATCAAACACCTGGCGGACCTGGGTGGCAAAGTCACCTTCAACCACTGTCATGGTTTCTGGTACTAATGGAATTTGACCAGATAAGTAAACTGCATCGCCCACTTTGACTGCTTGTGAATAAGTACCAATTGCTGCAGGCGCATTGCTGGTGTGGATAATTTCTCGGGACATAAAAACTCCGGCTTGGTCGCCTTAAGACGACAGATTAAACAAATCAGTTATTAATACGGTTAATACGTTCGACCATTTCCAGTTGGCGTAAACGACGGATAATGCGTGCCAGATGCTGGCGATTAGTGACTTCAATGGTCAGCCGCAGATGGGTAAAACCACCATCACGCTCGTCCACCATTACATTGTCGATATTCGACTCGGCTTCTGAAATCACCGAAGCGATCGTTGCTAGTGCACCACGTTGATTTTTCAGTTGCACCATTAAATCCACCGGAAAATCACGTTTGATTTCTTTGGCCCAGGCAACATCCAGCCATTTTTCATTTTGCTCACGTAAATGCGTAGTATTTTTACAGCTGCGTTGATGAATGATGATGCCGCGGCCCGCACTGACAAAACCGTGAATCGGATCGCCGGGGATCGGATGACAGCAACGGGCAAAATTCACCACCATGCCTTCGGTACCGGCAATCAGCAGTGCTTGCGGCTCTTTATTCGGGGTCTCTTCCTGTAACAGCTTTTGAGCAACCAACAGGGCAGAAATATTTCCCAGTCCCAAATCGGTTAATAATTCGTCAAAGTTTTCCAGCTCATACTCTTTCAGCAACGCGGTTATGCGTTTGGTTGGAATATTTTCCAGAGCCGTTGAAAATGCCGTCAGGTGTTTATTTAACAGCCGCTGTCCAAGCTGAATCGCCTCTTCACCTTGCAGGTGTTTGAGGTAATTTCGGATATTGGTGCGAGCTTTAGGCGTCACCACAAAGTTCAGCCAGGCTGGATTCGGGTGTGAGGTTGGTGAAGTAATGATTTCGACTGATTGACCGGTTTCCAGTTGTGAACTCAAAGGGACCAAATGACGGCCCACCCGAGCTGCGACACAACTATTGCCGACATCAGAGTGTACTGCATAAGCAAAATCCACCGCTGTTGAGCCACGCGGCAAGGTTAAAATTTCACCTCTTGGCGTAGACACATAAATCTCATCGGGGAATAAATCAATTCGCAGATTTTCCAAAAATTCCATCGAATCGCCAGAACCTTTCTGCATTTCCAGAATGCCTTGCAACCATTGTCTGGCTTTGCGATGCGCCAAGGTGTTCCCGGCGGCTTCGCCAGTTTTATATAACCAGTGAGCAGCGACCCCTGCTTCTGCCAGTTGATCCATATCACGCGAACGAATTTGAACTTCTATCGGCACTCCATAAGGCCCGAATAAAACCGTATGCAATGATTGATAACCATTGGCTTTGGGGATCGCAATATAGTCTTTGAATTTGCCCTGTACCGGCTTGTAAAGGTTATGTACTACGCCGAGCATTCGATAACAGGCATCCACATCATCAACGATAATACGGAATGCATAGACATCCATGACTTCTGAAAACGACAGCTGCTTGCTGACCATTTTCTTGTAAATGCTGTAGAGATTTTTTTCACGCCCTTGAATATCAGCGCTCAAACCTTCCTGTTCCATACGATTAAGAATGGAAGCGGTGATCTGACTGACGATTTCCTTGCGATTGCCTCGGGCTTTACGTATTGCATCGCCCAATACACGGTAACGAATCGGATACAGAACATGGAAGCCAAGATCTTCCAGTTCACAACGCATCAGATTCATCCCCAATCGTTGGGCAATCGGGGCGTATATTTCCAGAGTTTCATTGGCGATGCGGCGACGTTTTTCAGGACGCAAATGTCCCAAAGTACGCATATTGTGCAGTCGGTCAGCCAGCTTGACGATAATGACACGAATATCACGCGACATGGCCAGCAACATTTTTCGCAGATTTTCTGCTTGAGCGTGTTGGCGTGTTTCAAAAGCGGCTTGGGCCAGCTTAGTAACACCTTCAACTAATTCCGCGACTGGTTCACCGAATTCAGCAATCACATCACGTTTAGACATTTCTGTGTCTTCAATAACGTCATGCAACAGGCCGGCCATAATGCACTCATAATCCATGTGCATCATCGCCAGTACATGCGCTACCGCTAAGGGGTGGGTGATGTAACGTTCACCACTGCGTCGAGTCTGTCCTTCATGGCATTGTTCTGCAAAATGATAGGCGCGACGGATTGACTCGACCTGATTGGTTTCTAAGTAATTTGAGGTCGCAAAACACAGATCATCTATCGTGAGTTTGGGCTCTGACTCCTGAATGAAGTCAAGCTCAGACGCAACAGAAGGTTTTGCGCTCACAATAATTAAATTTCGTTTAGCAGCTCTTCGTCATTAACGATGCTTTCTGCAGCATGTTGACGAGCTGAGGTTTTAGTCAGAATCGTACGATCAACCAGACCGGCGGCAATTTCACGTAAAGCGATAACGGTAGGTTTGTCGTTATCGACCGGTACCATTGCATCATCACCCATGGCGATTTGGCGGGCGCGTTTCGCTGCAACCAGCACCAATTGAAAACGGTTATCTACATTTTCGAGGCAATCTTCAACTGTAGTACGTGCCATGATAATTTGTCCTGTGGTTAAAACATGTAATTTTACGAGAGATGCGAGGCTTAAGCCAGCAAATCAGCCAACAAGGTACTGTAATTTGACTGCTGAACAGCCAGTTTGTGCCGACTGGCCATCACGATCGCAGTCAGGCTGGCAAGTGCATGATCAAAATCATCGTTCACAATCAAATAATCAAATTCGACGTAATGTGACATTTCACTCTCGGCATCGCGCATTCTGCGCGAAATAGTTGCTTCATCATCCTGTCCACGTCCTCTTAGACGTTGTTCAAGCGCCTGCTTGGAAGGGGGAAGAATAAAAATACTGCTACTGTCAGGAAAATTTTTCCGCACTTGCTGGGCGCCCTGCCAGTCAATTTCCAGAATCACATCATTTCCGGCATGCAACTGGTGATGCACTGCTGCTGCGGAAGTACCATAGCTGTGATCAAATACAGTTGCTGATTCCAGAAAATCACCTGCTTCACGCATCTTGCTGAACATTTCTTCGCTGACAAAAAAGTAATCTTCCGTGTCTACTTCACCCGCTCGGGCAGGTCGTGTGGTATGTGAAACGGATAAGCGTACATGCGGATCCTGTTTGACCAAAGCACGAACCAGACTGGTTTTCCCCGCCCCTGAGGGCGCCGCTACGATAAATAAACTTCCAGACATTTTGATACCCTGCAGATTGCGCGGTTTCAGTTTTGAAACCTAAATTCAGTAAGCCAAAACAATACTGGTTTACGCTTTTTTGTGCCAGTTTTTTGCTTGGCTAAAAGCTGATTGTCTGTGGTTTTTCTATTGCTAATTCCCACTCCAACATAACCGTCAAACAAATAAAAAATGTATTTGCTATTCCAAACAAAAATAAATCTCATTATCATTGCACTAATTATCAACCATGGAGTGTTCTATGCGTAAAGCAGGTATCTTTCTTAGTGTATGGCTGGGTTTAACTGTATTGCTGGTATCTGGGTGTAGTGACGATGCTCAACAAGAGATTCAAGAGGTTAATCTGTACTCTGCACGTATCGAATCTTTAATCAAACCCTTATTGGATGAATTTACTGAAGAAACTGGTATTAAGGTCAATCTGGTTACCGGTAATGCAGATGAATTATTGCAACGCCTACAAAACGAAGGTCGCAATACACCTGCCGATATTTTGTTGACTACCGACGCAGGTCGTTTGCACCGTGCGATGGAAGTGGATTTGGTTCAGCCTGTTCAATCCGATATTTTGATGCAGCGCATTCCAGCTTCATATCGTCATCCTGATGGCTATTGGTTTGGCTTATCACTGCGCGCTCGTCCAATAATGTACGTCAAAGATCGCGTTGATCCTGCTGAACTTTCGACTTATGAAGCCTTAGTGGAACCGCGTTGGAACAACAGGATCTGTGTTCGTTCATCCAGCAATGTTTATAACCAGTCAATGGTCGCATCAATGATTGTGGCCAATGGTGAAGCGGCAACAGAAGAATGGGCAAAAGGATTGGTTGCAAACTTCGCACGCTCCCCTCAGGGTGGTGATCGTGATCAAATAAGCGCTGCCGCCGCTGGCCAGTGCGATATCGTGATAGCCAACACGTATTATCTGGCGGGTATGCTGACCAGCAATGATGCTAATGAAAGAGAAGCTGCAGAAAAGATCGGTGTTTTCTGGCCTAATCAGGCTGATCGCGGTGTTCATATCAATGTATCCGGAGCTGCTGTTATTAAAGACGCTAAAAATCAACAAAACGCCATTAAATTGATTGAATTCCTCAGCAGTGACTCTTCGCAAAAATGGTATGCAGAAACCAATGGCGAATATCCAGTGCGAGCCGATATCGAAAAAGGCGAGCTATTGGAACAATGGGGTGATTTTCTGGCCGACCCGTTGGACATGGATAAATTAGGTGAATTTAATGCAGATGCGTTGCGTTTAATGGATCGTGCAGGTTGGCAATAAAGGTTTCTATGCGTAAAGTTGGCAGTTTTGTCAGATTAACTGCCAACTTTACCTTTCCATGTCATTAATAAACCAGTTTCGTCCTTATCCACTATTCATCCTTGTGTTGGCGATTGTATTGTCAATGCCGGTTGTGGTGGTTTTGGCACATGTTTTTGTGCCCAGCGGCGATATTTGGCAACACCTGAGCAGTACCGTTCTTCCGGACTATATCCGTAATTCATTGTTGCTGATGTTAGGTGTTGCAATCGGTACGCTGCTAATCGGGGTCACCACCGCCTGGCTGACTACAATGTGTCAGTTTCCCGGCCGCAGTGTCTTTGAATGGGCGTTGTTACTGCCCATGGCCATGCCAGCCTACATCATTGCTTACACGTATACCGGAATGCTGGATATTTCCGGGCCGGTGCAAATGGCGTTGCGAGATTGGTTTGGTTGGCAATATGGGGATTACTGGTTTCCTCAAATCCGTTCATTGAATGGAGCGGTAGTGATGTTAACGCTGGTGCTCTATCCCTATGTATATCTACTAAGCCGTGCAGCATTTCTAAGTCAATCCATCTGTGTGTTAGATGTCAGCCGCACCCTGGGCAATGGGCCATGGAAAACATTCTGGCGTGTTGCTCTGCCACTAGCCCGCCCAGCAATTATCGCGGGTTTATCATTAGCTTTAATGGAAACATTGGCCGATTACGGCACAGTACAATTCTTTGGTGTCAGCACCTTTACTACTGGTATTTTTCGCACCTGGTTTGGCATGGGCAGTGCCGCTGCAGCCGCTCAACTGGCCGCTGGATTAATGGTATTTGTATTTGCTTTGATTATTCTTGAACGTTATTCACGTCGTAAAGCCAGATACCACCACACCAGTCGCCGTCATCAGGATCTGCGTCGCTTTCAGTTAACTGGTGGCCGTGCTGCTCTGGCATTCTTGTTTTGTTTGGTCATTCTCAGCTTGGGATTTCTATTACCAGCATTGCAATTGCTTAGCTGGACCGTCCATGTTGCTGATACCGTCATTGATGCTCAATTTTTGCGATTACTGATGAACAGCCTTTCACTGGCGGCATTTGCTGCGGTACTGGCTTTAATCCTGGCGATTGTTATGGCTTATGCCCAGCGTTTATATCCTGGCAAATTAGTCAGTGGTGCCGTGCGGGTTGCAGGTATGGGTTATGCCGTACCGGGCGCGGTGATCGCAGTTGGCGTAATGATTCCTTTTGCCTGGTTTGATAACACCGTGGATGATTTGGCTCGAAGCCATTTTGATTATTCCACCGGATTGCTTCTTAGCGGAACGTTAGTCGCCGTTACTTTTGCTTATCTCACAAGATTCCTTGCAGTCTCATTACAAACCGTTGACAGTGGTTTGACACGGATCACCCATTCGATGGACGAAGCTGGACGCTCTTTTGGTTTCCGGCCATTGCAGATCCTCAGACAGATCCACATACCGATGTTAAGCGCCTCATTAATGACGGCGTTGCTTTTGGTATTTGTTGATGTCTTGAAAGAATTACCTGCCACGCTTATTTTGCGACCGTTCAATTTTAATACGCTGGCAGTCAAAGCGTATGAACTGGCATCCGATGAACGATTGGCCGAAGCAGCTCCGGCGGCGTTAGCCATTGTCATTGCAGGGATTATTCCGGTTATCCTATTAAGCAAAACCATTACCCGCTCACGCAAGCTAAAATTGGCTATTGATGAAAACTGATACCTCCATGCAAATTCCACAATTACAAGTCGACAATATCAGCATTGGCTATGCTGACAGAACGGTTGTAGAAGGTATTTCATTTCAATTAAAGCCCGGCGAAATCGCCTGTTTACTGGGTCCCTCCGGCTGCGGTAAAACCTCGGTTTTACGAGCCATTGCCGGATTTGAACCATTAATGCAGGGCAGCATTACTTTGCATGGTAAGACGGTCAGTTCATCAGCGATGTTTTTGCCACCTGAAAAACGTCATATCGGCATGGTGTTTCAGGATTTTGCATTATTTCCACATTTAACTGTTGTAAAGAATATTGGTTTTGGACTGCAAAAACTGCCTCGTAAACAACGACAGCAACGGGTTGAAGAATTGCTCGAATTGGTTGAGTTAACCGATGCCAAAAACCAATATCCCCATCAACTCTCCGGTGGACAGCAGCAACGTGTTGCCTTGGCAAGAGCCATGGCTCCGCGTCCGGATATTCTGTTACTGGATGAACCTTTCTCCAGTATGGACACAGAACTTCGTGAACAACTTGCCAGAGAAGTACGAGATTTGCTGCGCCGGGATGGGGTAACAGCCATTATGGTGACCCATGATCAACACGAAGCCTTTGCCATGGCCGATCAGATTGGCGTGTTGGGTCAAGGAAAACTTTTGCAATGGGGAAATGGCTACGATTTATATCATCGTCCAAGCAGTCGTTTCGTGGCTGACTTTATCGGCCAAGGTGTATTGATACCTGGGGAAATCATTGCTGATAATAAAATTCATACTGAACTAGGTATTGTCAGTGGCAAGATAACTTCAGCAGCAACTTCCGGACAGCAAGTGAATTTACTGTTACGACCAGACGATATTATTCATGATGATAATAGCCCGTTAAAAGCTGAAATAGTTGGCAGGGCTTTCCGCGGCGCCGTCTATCTCTATACATTAAGGTTGCAAAGCGGTCAGCAGATCCTCTGTCTGGTGCAAAGTCATCATCAACACGATATCGGCGAATTTCTGGGCATAAGGCTTGAAGCCGACCATCTAGCCGTGTTTTCAGACCTGACGTGATTAAGACGTAGGAATTTATCCCATAAAAAATCGGGAAGTAGTACCAAGGTACAATATCTAACGCAACTCCTTATCTTTAAATTATGCGCTGTAGTTCACATAAATCCCTGCCCCCGGAGGCGCAAACCTGTATGAGAAAAATGTCTTTAATCAAAACTTTGTTGTTGGCAATAAGTGTTTCATTAAGCTTTAGCGTTAGTGCGGCATCGTTATCTTTGACCGGCACAACCAAATACAATGCAAATGGTTTTAAAGGCACCATTTCTGAAGTACTGAATATTAATGATTTTCTACCAGGTGCGTCTCAAGGTTTTTATGTTCCTAAACCTAACCCAGCAGCTATGAGTGCAGCACATGTGCAAACAGCTTTAACGGCAGCAGGCTCAAGTTTTCTGGTAACAGACTTTTTCAAAATTAATGATCCTGCTACCAATACATTAAATACCTCATCATTAGGTTTTTCCTTCTCTGGATTCTTGATGAAATACGGTACAACAACATTAATTGGTCTGTTTAGCACTCCGATTTCTAGTCTGGATTTCCTAACTCATGATGGCAAAGACGTTTCACATATCGCCTACTTCAATACGTCTGTTTCAGAAGTACCGTTACCTGCGGCATTATGGTTATTTGCTCCAGCATTGATGGGTTTTTTGGGTTTTAGACGTCGTCTAGCCAAATAAAAAAACCAATTTACAAAGTTTATAAAGCCGTGCACTGCACGGCTTTTTTTTTGCATATAGGTTTTTAACCCACGACTTCAAGACCAACCCGATTCAATCTGCAAGCTTACGCCACCAACAATTAGGAATTTTTCACATATAAAGTCGGGAATTAGTACCAAAGTACAATAGGAAATCTATTTTTAGCGGTCTAAATTGTGAGACGTAGCTCACAATAACTCTAATAACCGCTGGGGGGCACTATATGAATAACTACATTAAATCGCTTTTAGTGGCAGGCTTGGCAACCCTTTCTTTTGCAGTCAACGCAGCAACATTATCATTAGCAGGTACTGTCTCTTATGACGCGAACGGTTTTACAGGAGACATTTCTCAGGTTATAAATATCAATGATTTTCTTCCGGTTGCGTCAGAAGGTTTTCATCTTGTAAAACCTAATCCAACAGCGGTTAGTGCTGCTCATTTACAAACTGCATTGTCAGCAGCTGGCTCAAGCTTTGTGGTAACGGACTTTTTTAAAATCGAAGATCCTATTTCAAACACATTGGATACCTCTTCTTTAGGCTTGGCATTTTCCGGATTCTTAATGAAGTACGGAACAACCACATTAATTGGCCTATTCGATACACCAATATCTAGCTTGGATTTCCTAACACATGATGGAAAAGATGTTTCACATATTGCCTATTTCAATACATCAGTATCGGAAGTGCCAATACCTGCAGCGTTATGGTTGTTTGCTCCAGCAATAATGGGATTGTTAGGAATGAGACGTCGTTTAACTAAATAAGCCCATTTTCCACCTTACCAAAAGCCGTGTTCATCACGGCTTTTATTTATCTGTAACAATCAAAATCATCCTTGATACCAATTTTTAAATACCTCAAAACTTTCAGTTAATTCTTTATCTGATTGAATTCTTACTATTAATTTAAGTTAAAGCCCGCCTGTTTAACTCAATGGTAATGTTGTCAAAAATTCAACATCTACAACTCTTCAATGCCTAATCCCCTCACCCTGCTATCTCAAAATTAGCAATGGCGAACTACGGATGTGTTCAGGCATAGATCTAAATGGAGAAATCCATGCTTAAACAAAATAGCCGAAAGCCTCTATATGTAGGTTTGGCGGCATCAGCGGGTGGACTGGAAGCATTAACTATCCTGCTAAAAAACACTGAGAAACATGACAGCCTGTGTATTGTTATCGCTCAACATCTCTCGCCAGATCATGAAAGTTTATTGGTCAATTTATTAGCTCGTGAAAGTAACTTCCCGATTTTGACCGCAAAAAATGGCATGTCATTATTGTCCGGAACAGCCGTTGTAATCCCTCCCGGTTATAACGGTACCGTGAGCGACGATAAGATCTATCTGCAATCTACTCATAAACATGGTGTGCCTAAACCTTCGGCAAATGATCTGTTTGTTTCGATGGCTGAAACTTATCAAGAACGTGCTGTAGGCGTGGTTTTATCAGGCACAGGCAGTGATGGTGCTCGTGGTTGTCGGGAGATTAAGGCTCGGGATGGTTTTGTGTTTGCACAGCTACTTAACGAAGCAAAATACGAAGGTATGCCAAAAGCTGCCATAGATACCGGCTGTGTGGATCGCGTATTAAGTGCGTCACAAATTGCATATGAGTTAATTCGGTTGGCAAATTATGAAGAAATCAGTAACCCGCCCAAAAAAGCCGGTAATGAATTAGATTCGCTTGATAACATTTTAGGATTATTGGCCAAACAAACAGGAGTCAGTTTCTTTAATTACAAAGACAATACCTTGCGCCGGCGGATTAACCGTCGACTGTTAGCGACTGATACTGTTAGTTGGATTGAGTACGAGCAATATGTTCAAGAGCATCCTTATGAGTTAGATAATCTTTATCAGGATCTATTGATCTCAGTTACGGCTTTTTTCCGTGATGAATCGGCCTTTAATGAATTAGAAAAGCTGCTTCGCAGAATCATCGCTGGTAAAAGCAAAGGTTGACCTTTCCCCCAAATTTAGTGCCATGACATTGATGAGATTTCCAATAAAATATGGGAGTTGGAGATCTCAAAATGAAAAAACGTTACAGCGAAGAACAAATCATCAAAGCCATCAAACGGCATGA
>NZ_SSXS01000029.1:0-835 GCF_004832235.1 Methylophaga sp. SB9B | reverse complement strand
GTGAGCGATGCTTCTGGCCTGACGTGTAGTGTTGGTGTGAGTGGTGACAAAACTACTGCCAAGTTTGCAGCCAAATTGAATAAGCCAGATGGTTTAACTGTTATCAAGCCTTGGGAAGCTGAAGCTAGACTGGCCGATGAACCTGTCACTGAGCTGAGTGGTATTGCTAAAGGCATTGGCACGTTTCTGAATAAGTACGGCGTATATAAATGTGGCGATATGAAGAAGTTACCGATCGGCATCTTAGCCAAACGCTTTGGTAATCCCGGCAGACGAATCTGGTTAATGGCTCAAGGCAAAGATCCCGAGCCCGTAACAACAATCGTAAAACCGCCTAAAACCATTGGGCATGGCAAAGTCATGCCGCCTGGTACCCGTGATTTACGAACCGTTTTACTTTACTTGCAGCATATGGCTGAAAAGGTCGGAACAAGACTGCGTCGTCATAACTTTCAATCGAATCATTTTTTCATCGGTATCAAAACCGAAGCGGGCTGGCTTGGTATGAAAACAAAGATTGATTTCACCACGGACGATGGTCAGGTTATTTATGAACTGGGTCGGCAGTTTATGCAAAAGTATTGGGTTGGCCAAGATGCTCGACAGGTACAAATCACAGCATTAAATCCCACAGAGTCTCGGCAGCAGGATTTATTTTTGGATAACACCCATCAAATCAAACGTGAAAAGATTAATCAGGCGGTAGATAAGATTAACCAACGCTACGGCGAATTTACCGTGGCACCAATGCCTGTGATCGGACGTAGTGAGATGCCAAATGTAATAGCCCCCGCATGGAAGCCCACAGGCCATAGGAAGACGATCTGATGTGCGG
>NZ_SSXS01000028.1:0-1052 GCF_004832235.1 Methylophaga sp. SB9B | reverse complement strand
GCGCTCCAGTAACGGCTGCCAATCCCAGCTATGCAAAAGATTAAATAGCCAGCGTGCTATTCGACGGTTTTGATCAAGGCTTTCAATGACCGCCCCGTTATGTGGATCAATGTGAATCCACGTTTTAGCAGGATCATCAAACTTGGCGCGTAAAATTGGTAACGGTCTTTCTCTTGCGCCATACATGCTTTGTTGTTCTCGGGCAAAATAGTAAAAATCATAATCCTTCACCCACTCAAGCTGAAATGTTTGTGTATCAGACATAGTTTGAACCGCGTGTTTTAATGCCATTAATGGAACGATCTGTAGTACAAGTCCAGTTGATGATAGGGCTTGTACTCGACTTTGCCCGTGTTCATCGTAAGCCGTTGCCCAATCTTTACCAGCGACTTTATTCCAGACCAGCTCACGAGGCTGAATACCTGCCTGTTGGAAATTTTGGATAAGCTTTGCCGTAGTCATATTGGTATCGAAGTTATTGAGTGCTTCTCCCTTAAAGCTCTGGATATCAATCTCCGATTTATTGGCCAACAAGTTCCAGGGATTCATAGACATTAAACCACTGAAAATCCAGGCAATTAACAAAAAACCAAACAACATACCGCCGATATGATGCCAACGCATATTGGTCTGAGAGTATGGCGAATGTGAGCCACTACGATAGGTTTTGCTAAAGCGCCAGCGCTTGATGCCAATAAACTGACCTAAAAATGCCATCGCTGTTGCAGTGATCGAGAGGTAAATAATCAGCTCGTTCCACCAGCTTAAGTTTCGAAATGGATATAGCCAGTGTAACCAGGCGCCAAGCCAACCCCATGTTCGCTCATGAAAAGTTGCATCACGGATGACTCTGCCAGAATGTGAAGAAATATACAGAATTCGGCCAGCCTCATCATTGAGTCTAATTTTGTGCAAAGGTCTTTCGGTGTCTAGACCTCGCGACAAAGTCCAACTGTCGTACTCAATAAGTCCGAGATATTCAGTTTTTGCTGCAGGATAAAAGGCTTGAGCAGAGGCCAAAGCCTGAAGCTGGTTTGCGTTTTCGATTTTTT
>NZ_SSXS01000027.1:0-1106 GCF_004832235.1 Methylophaga sp. SB9B | reverse complement strand
GCCAAAACAAAACTACGATGAAACTGTACCAGTCATGTGCTGCGATACCGTTAACCGTGGTCTGTCTTATGGCGATGGCAAAATCTTCCTGAACCAAGCTGATACAACACTTGTTGCATTAGATATGAAAACAGGTGAAGTGGTTTGGTCTGACAAACGTGATGATCCAAAAGTTGGCGCGACCAGCACAGCGGCTGCACACGTATTTAAAGACAAAATCATCGTCGGTATTTCAGGTGGTGAATTTGGTGTTCGTGGTTATGTTCAAGCTTATGACTTAGATGGTAACGTTAAGTACAAAGCGTACAGCACCGGTCCTGACGCAGAAATGTTAGTTGACCCAGAAAAAACCATGTCTATGCTGAAACCAGTTGGCAAAGATTCTTCATTGAAATCTTGGCAGGGTGATCAGTGGAAAATCGGTGGTGGTACCACTTGGGGTTGGTATTCTTATGACCCTGACCTGAACCAGTTCTACTATGGTAACGGTAACCCATCTACTTGGAACCCAGTACAACGTCCAGGCGACAACAAATGGACAATGTCTTTGTGGGGTCGTGATTTAGACACTGGTATGGCGAAATGGGTTTACCAAATGACGCCTTACGATGAGTGGGACTATGACGGTGTTAACGAAAACATCCTGGTAGACCAAAAAATCAAAGGCCAAATGCGTAAAATGTTAGTGCATTTTGACCGTAACGGTTTTGGTTACACCATGGATCGTGAAACAGGTGAATTGTTGGTTGCTGAAAAGTTTGACCCAGCAGTTAACTGGTCAAATGGCGTTAACCTGAAAACTGGTCTGCATGATCGTGTAGCGAAATACTCAACTGCACGTAACGGTGAAGACGTGAACACCACTGGTATCTGCCCAGCAGCATTGGGTACAAAAGATCAACAGCCAGCGGCATTCTCACCACGCACAGGTCTGTTCTATGTTCCAACTAACCATGTTTGCATGGACTACGAACCATTCGAAGTTGAATACGTAGCCGGTCAACCATACGTTGGTGCGACATTGAGCATGTACCCACCAGAAGGCAGCACGCACTTGGGTAACTTCATTGCTTGGGATGCTCGTGAAGGTAAAATCGTCTGGTCAA
>NZ_SSXS01000026.1:0-1106 GCF_004832235.1 Methylophaga sp. SB9B | reverse complement strand
TTGACCAGACGATTTTACCTTCACGAGCATCCCAAGCAATGAAGTTACCCAAGTGCGTGCTGCCTTCTGGTGGGTACATGCTCAATGTCGCACCAACGTATGGTTGACCGGCTACGTATTCAACTTCAAATGGTTCGTAGTCCATGCAAACATGGTTAGTTGGAACATAGAACAGACCAGTGCGTGGTGAGAATGCCGCTGGCTGTTGATCTTTTGTACCCAATGCTGCTGGGCAGATACCAGTGGTGTTCACGTCTTCACCGTTACGTGCAGTTGAGTATTTCGCTACACGATCAGGCAGACCAGTTTTCAGGTTAACACCTGTAGCCCAGTTAACTGCTGGGTCAAACTTTTCAGCAACCAACAATTCACCTGTTTCACGATCCATGGTGTATGCAAAACCGTTACGGTCAAAATGCACTAACATTTTACGCATTTTGCCTTTGATGTTTTGGTCTACCAGGATGTTTTCGTTAACACCGTCATAGTCCCACTCATCGTAAGGCGTCATTTGGTAAACCCATTTCGCCATACCAGTGTCTAAATCACGACCAAACAGTGTCATTGTCCATTTGTTGTCGCCTGGACGTTGTACTGGGTTCCAAGTAGATGGGTTACCTGTACCATAGTAGAACTGGTTCAGGTCAGGGTCATAAGAATACCAACCCCAAGTTGTACCACCACCGATTTTCCACTGATCACCCTGCCAAGATTTCAATGAAGAATCTTTGCCAACTGGTTTCAGCATAGACATGGTTTTTTCTGGGTCAACTAACATTTCATCGTCAGGACCAACGCTGTACGCTTTGTACTTAACGTTACCGTCGAAGTCATAAGCTTGAACATAACCACGGACACCAAATTCACCACCTGAAATACCGACGATGACTTTGTCTTTAAATACGTGTGCAGCCGCTGTGCTGGTCGCGCCAACTTTTGGATCATCACGTTTGTCAGACCAAACCACTTCACCTGTTTCCATATCTAATGCAACAAGTGTTGTATCAGCTTGGTTCAGGAAGATTTTGCCATCGCCATAAGACAGACCACGGTTAACGGTATCGCAGCACATGACTGGTACAGTTTCATCGTAGTTTTGTTTTGGC
>NZ_SSXS01000025.1:0-1199 GCF_004832235.1 Methylophaga sp. SB9B | reverse complement strand
TGACCTTTCCCCTGAATTAGTACCAGTCCCATGATGAGATTTGGCTACTTTATGCTGCCTGTTTAGCGTATTCAACTGGCGGCATGTAATTCAGTGAGCTATGCGGCCGGACATGGTTGTAATGCTCCCGCCATAAGTCAATTTCATATCTAGCTTCCTCTAGTGTTCTAAACCAGTGTTGGTTGAGGCATTCATTCCGGAATTTACCGTTGAGACTTTCCACAAACGCATTCTGTGTCGGTTTACCAGGCTGTATAAATCCTAAAGTGATACCGCTTTCTTTACTCCAGAAAAACATCGCTTTACTGGTGAACTCGGTGCCATTATCACAGACGATTTTGACAGGGTTAGTCCGCTGCTCAATCAACTGATCCAGGAATCTGGCGACCTGCCTGCCGCTGATAGATACCGAGACCAGCTGGCCAACCATTTCCCGGGAATAATCATCCACCACATTAAGCACGCGAAACCGCCGGCCATTACTTAATTGATCTGATACAAAATCCATTGACCACCTTTGATTCGGTGCTGTCGGTATTTCCAGAGGTTGCTTCGGTCGGGTCAATTTTTTACGTTTTTTGGTACGGACCTGAAGTCCTTCTTCGGTATACAGCCGGTAGGTATGCTTTTTATTCACAACCAGTCCCTGAGCTTTGAGTAATCCATGCAGCATCAGATAACCATATCTTGGATAGCGTGCAGCTAATGCTTTCAGTTCAAGCCTGGCGGGTAGATCAATACTTAAACGGGATTGATGCCGGTAGGCAGTTCGACTTATTCCTGCCAGCCTGCAGGCCACACGTTCACTGAGCTTGAACTGTTCAGTAAGGTGTTGAACAATCGGCTTTCTTGCCGCTGGCGTTACCACTTTTTTGACAGCACATCCTTCATCGCTTCGACTTCCAGCAGTTTGTCTGCCAGCAGCTTCTTGAGCTTATTGTTCTCTGACTCCAACTCTTTAAGACGCTTGGCCTCATTGACTTCAAGACCCGCATATTTACTACGCCAGTTGTAAAAAGTGCCGGATGAAATGCCCATATCCCTGCAAATGTCATCCACTTTGGTGCCAGCTTCATGCCGTTTGATGGCTTTGATGATTTGTTCTTCGCTGTAACGTTTTTTCATTTTGAGATCTCCAACTCCCATATTTTATTGGAAATCTCATCAATGTCATGGCACTAAATTTGGGGGAAAGGTCA
>NZ_SSXS01000024.1:0-1224 GCF_004832235.1 Methylophaga sp. SB9B | reverse complement strand
GGGTTCTACCCCGTTTCTACGGACGGTTTAAAAACGGTTGATAACTTCATATCGTCCTTAGCGACTCGTCTTCTCATCCGAGGATTATGGAATCGCTCAATATAGTCAAATAAATCCGCTTTGGCAGAATCCAAGGTTGGGTAACGTATTCGATTTGTCCGTTCTCTTTTGAGTACACCAAAAAAGCCTTCACAGGCAGCATTATCGCCACAATGACCGACCGCACTCATCGAGCTCATCAATGTATTTTTACTAAGCAATCTCTGGTAATCGCCGCTTCTGAATTGACTGCCTCGATCAGAATGTAAAATAACAGGCTCACTTCCCTGGCGTTGCCAAACAGCCATTTCAACGGCGCGTAATACCATCTGTCGATCTTGCCGGTGATGCATTGACCAGCCAATCACCAGCTTGCTGAACAGATCGAGAACAACACACAAATACAGCTTGCCTTCGCCTGTTTTGATTTCAGTGATGTCGGTGACCCACTTAGTCTCCGGTTCCAGCGCCATGAAGTCTCGCTTCAACAAATTATTAACACCAGGCGGTGTTAATAATGGCGGCTTTTTCTGTCCACGTTTCTTTTTTCTCGGCCACCCCTGAAGTCCGGCAACCGTCATTAAACGTGCAACCCGATTTTTGCTGGCTGTTTCGCCTTCCATCGCCAGATCTTCATGCATGCGCGGTACACCCAAAATACCACCACTATCTGTATGAAGTTCACGAATGCGCGTCAGCAATCGATGGTTATCAATCTTTCTTAAACTCGGCAAACGTGCTTCCCAGCCGTAATAACCACTAGCGGAAACTTCCAGACAACGACACATTAAGCGTACGGGGAACTCGACGCGACAACGTTGGATCGCCTGATACTTCAGGACGACTCCCTGGCAAAGAACGTCGCCGCTTCGCGTAAAAAATCCCGTTCCTTCTTCACCCGTGCCAGTTCACGCTTAAGACGGGCAACTTCTTCATCTCTGGGGCTACCCGTGCCATTAAAGGCCTGCTGGCCATTCTGATCTGCTTCACGTCGCCATCTCGTGAGCAGATTTGGGGCAAGCCCCAGTTCTTGAGCAATCTGGGCACAGCTGACTCCTGGCTGCAGGGTCTGTTCAACTGCACCACGTTTGAACTCCGGACTGTATTTTCTTCTCTTCGACATAAACACTCCTTTTGCCCATTATCAGGCTTCTTTGAAGTGTCCGCAAAATCGGGGTAGAACCC
>NZ_SSXS01000023.1:0-1291 GCF_004832235.1 Methylophaga sp. SB9B | reverse complement strand
CATGCCGTTTGATGGCTTTGATGATTTGTTCTTCGCTGTAACGTTTTTTCATTTTGAGATCTCCAACTCCCATATTTTATTGGAAATCTCATCAATGTCATGGCACTAAATTTGGGGGAAAGGTCATCATCACCATATTGAAAATAGACTCCTCCACACATCAGATCGTTTTCCTATGGCCAGTCGGTTTCCAAGCGGGTGCTATTACATTTGGCATTTCACTACGGCCAATCACTGGCATGGGTGCCACGGTGAATTCGCCATAACGCTCATTAATCTGATCAACTGCCTGGTTAATTTTATCGCGCTTCAGCTGATGAGTATTATCCAAAAACAAATCATGCTGACGGCATTCGGTTGGGTTGAATGCTGTTATTTGCACCTGCCGGGCTTCCTGACCTGCCCAGTGCTTTTGCATAAACTGCCGACCCAGTTCAAATATGACCTGGCCATCATCGGTGGTGTTATCAATTTTGATTTGGGTACCCAGCCAGCCTTCTTCGGTTTTAATACCGATAGAAAAATGATTTGACTGAAAATTATGTCGACGTAGTCGTGTACCCACTTTTTCTGCCATGTGCTGCAGATAAATTAAAACAGTTCGTAAATCACGGGTACCAGGGGGCATTACTTTGCCATGACCAATTGTTTTGGGTGCTTTCACCACGGTTGTTATCGGCTCAGGATCTTTGCCCTGGGCCATTAACCAAATCCGCCTGCCAGGGTTACCAAAACGTTGGGCCAATATGCCAATCGGCAGCTTTTTCATATCGCCGCATTTAAACACACCGTATTTGTTTAAAAAGCTGCCGATACCTTTGGCAATACCGCTAAGCTCGGTGACAGGTTCATCGGCGAGTCTTGCCTCAGCTTCCCAAGGCGCGATAATAGTTAATCCATCAGGCTTAACCAGTTTGGCTGCAAACTTGGCTGTAGTTCTATCGCCACTCACCCCTACACTGCAGGTTAATCCAGAGGCATCACTCACTGTCTTTTTAACCAACTTGCCAATAGCTTCAGGTGTGCCTAATAAACTCTGACATTTCGTTACATCCAGAAACGCTTCATCTACCGAATAGATTTCAAGGTCGGGCGTAATTGTTTCCAGCGCCTGCATAATCTGAGTGGATTTCTCTACGTAACGATGTGGCCGACTGGGTGCTTGGGTTCTACCCCGTTTCTACGGACGGTTTAAAAACGGTTGATAACTTCATATCGTCCTTAGCGACTCGTCTTCTCATCCGAGGATTATGGAATCGCTCAATATAGTCAAATAAATCCGCTTTGGCAG
>NZ_SSXS01000022.1:0-3172 GCF_004832235.1 Methylophaga sp. SB9B | reverse complement strand
AGATCTGCATCTGATTCAGGCGGGATGAAGTAGTCTCCCATTTCAAGATGCAAGTCAGAGAAAAGTTGGAATTTCATAAAAACCTTTTGAAGTTAATATTAAGTGACCGGCTCATCAATATGCTGTTGGCAACGGGTCAACACATAGCCATATACGCTTACCGGCTCCCCGGGCTTCCCACAGCAGTCACATATTTCGGTTGAATCTAATTGAGCTTCATTAATCAGTTCAGTTATGCCTGGACCGCTAATTTTCATATAAACACGCAGTTCACCAAATTTTTCTTTCACTTGATTGACCAGCGGCAGTTCATGCTCCGAAATACCCTGACGTTTTCTATCTTCTGCTATCGCCTCAATCGCTTGTGATAGATTGAGCAGTAACTCGAACCAGCCTGAGCCGCATTGGAAGCCCCAGACCATCTGTGTTCGGTTTTCTGCGTCTGCTGCATCTCGATTGCGGTAGATGATAGGACAGCTTGAATACAGTGCCTTCGTTAACGTCTCACGCATGACTAAAACTCGTATTTCAATTTGATGGAGACTTCTTTTACTTTGCAGAAATTCTCATACATTGTCTGAGCACGCGGATGGAGCTTTCCAGGTGGTGTCAGAAACGTATAGCGTGAACCCGATTCGGTTATCCCTGTATTGGTTTCTCGGTCGTATTCTCGAATGACAGAGCTTAATCGATAGTGTTGCTCGTTCATGCTGTATCCCAGAAACTTCTCCGTCATAACATGCTCATACTCAATCATCAGAATATTCCAGTCCTTCATGATGATTTCACCGGGGGGCACATAAATATCCATATCGTTCTCCTTTGCGTTATAAGGTGCGTTAGTGAAGTTTCTTAGTTGATTTGGGCTTAGCCTCAGGGGGTACTGTGATGCCCAGCGTACGTTCAATGGAAATTCTGATATGGGAAGCGGAGAGCTGCGTCGACTTCTCCTTCAGGCACAGGCCTATAGCCTCTCTCAGGACTTCGTTTAACTGACGTACATTGACTTTATTCATTTGTAGCGCGTCGAGTGCTTCACTATCCAATGTCGAGATCATCAGGTTATCCACTTCAAGGTGCTTGATAATGTTCTCAAGGGCGAACGGCGCAATCTGTCGTAACTGCTCAAGGGTTGGCTCACTTACCCTTACTTTCTTCAGCCGACTTAAAATGGGCTCATCTATATTTTTTTCTTCGTTCGCGGTGAGAATAATGCAGATATTCGAAGCATCCATGGGAACCTGAACAAACTCATCCTGAAACTCTTTGGCGGTCTCAGGTTCAAGCAACGTCAGTAAAGAATTATTGACGTTTCCACCATTGATGAATTTATTGTCAGCTTTATCGATTTCATCCAGAAACAACACAAAGTTAGCAATACGGTTCTGCAAAAGATGTGATGCTACGAGGCCAGGTTTGGAATTACCCCACTGTGAACTCGTACCCACCAAGACCATTCCTGCCGTCGTGGCGGCAAGATCGACTTTTTCAAAGCCCAGGCCAAGCAATTCAGAAAGCTCCCTGGCATAGTGTGTTTTCCCTGTGCCTGGTGGTCCCAGTAGTAAGATAGCCAGAAATAAACACCCTTTGAAGCACTGTGCAATGAAATCATCAACTCATTAAATATGGCATCTGTTGCCTCGTTAAAGCTCGGAAATTTTTGGCGTAAATGTGCCTCAATTTCAGCTAAACGTTCACGGGTCAATTTGACTCGGATCCTGACATCAGGTAGCTTTTTAAAGAGGTTTGCACTTTGATTGAGAACATCTTTTGACAGCGTCTCCCGGCGGTCCGACAGGGCGACTGGATCAAATAATTTGATGAATTGCGTTAACTTAGTCATGACTGAGGATCTCATGTGAGCGTCTAAAATCTTGAATAGCCCGAGAGTGGCCATCCAAAATTTCATAGAGGTAGTGCTGGGTATCAAAACTCTTCGGGGGTTTGGTAGTGGCTTGTATATTCCGGGCACGAGGAACTGACTTCACAGCCCACTCAATCATGCCCTCTTCAGACGGCGGGACTAATCGCAGTGACGTAACGTCGGCGTTTGGATTAAGCTCTGCGAGCTTGGACACCATGTCAGAAAATAAGCAGGAAGCTTTATCCCACAGATCTCTGGAAAAAATAATGGGTATCTTCGGATCAATAACAACTTGAGACAGCGCGCCACGTTCGAGCAGAGCGCTGGCTTTTTGCGTGGCCAAATGGCATGTAGATGTTTGCTCCAAGAAAATCTTTTGAATGTCCTCGCTTTTTCCATGACGCAAAGCAAACTCATTCCACAAGGTGAATTCATCATTGGTATTGCCGATATAAATACTTCTCTCATCGATCCACGCCAAGTGATGATAAAACTCTGCTATATCTTCAAACTCTGATTTTAAACAAGCGATCAGTTTGCTTTTATAGCGGTCATAAGGATCTTTCCGAGGCTTGGTGACCCGCGAATGCTTGACCCATTCCTCAATGTTATCGAGCGAATTTCTTTTATCGTCAGCATGAGAATACTTCAACGTGTAGCGAAGCGGACTATTATTAAAGAGCTTTTTTAATAGCCGTTTAGCATAGGGATGAAGTCGACCAGGCGCGCTCAAAAATTTATAGCGTGTGCCAGATCTGGTCACCGCCGTATTGGAATGTAAATCCAATTTAATGATGGGCGTGCTGAATCTTGCCTGTTTTAGCCCGATGTCAAAACCAATAATATGTTTATCCATCCCGAGCTCGACGACATCCCAAAAGACAACCAGCCTTTCTTCGCCCAATTCTTTAACTTTAACTGCCAACTTCTGGCCCTCCTCTACTCAACCTGAGGGCAAGATTAATAGCTTTTGTTTTGTACCACAAGAAATTATTTTTTACATATATTCAATATTAACATTTAGTTAAGATATATTTATAAGGTAACTTATTAAGTACATGTTACACTTTTTGGACGTTATTACTTATAGCTTGGCAGTCAGTAAGTCCTATAGCCTCTTTCGCCTGATTGAATGACTCGTGGCCAACGACTATGTATTTGTGCATCCTCGGGCTCGGGTTCCAATGTCACCACATATACTCGACGCTCATTACCCTCTTTCGCCACTAAACCTTGAATGTATTGCCCCTTCTGCAAGTCATACCAGTGACTCTGACCTTCAAAATCTTTTTCCATAAACGCTAACAC